>JABHWX010000221.1 GCA_018657585.1 Phycisphaerae bacterium | reverse complement strand
TCATGAAACGGTTTGGCCTTACTGCCACTTGCCGTGCCTCACTCTCGATCTACAACTCTACCGATGATCTAGATCGCCTTGGCACTGCCATCCAAGAAGCGATTAGAATGCTCGGATGATGTCTGACTTACGTGAGCTGTATTTAGAAATGGTGACTGACCATGCGAAGAACCCGAGAAACAGGGGCAAGGCAGACCCTACCGATTTTATTGGTACTGGGCACAACCCACTTTGCGGTGACAAAATTGTTGTCACGGTTGCTACAAAAGATGGCGTCATAAAAGATGTTAAATTCGACGGAGAGGGTTGCGCAATTTCAACTGCTTCAGCAGATTTAATGGCTGAAGTACTCGTTGGCAAAAACATTCTGGAAGCCAAAGAACTCTTTGAACAATTTCATGAACTTGTTGCAGGTGATGACGAACATAATAATCCGAAGGTTCCTAGAAAACTTTCTGTCTTCTCTGGTGTTAGAGAATTTCCGATGCGTGTCAAATGTGCCACGCTTGCATGGCACACAATTATTTCGGCTCTCGATGGTGGCGAAGAGGCAACAACAGAATGAGTAATCTAGAAGAAGCCATCCTTGCCGCAATCAAAACGATTAAAGACCCAGAACTGCCTATAAATATCTACGACCTTGGGTTGATTCGTAAACTTGACATCAATGAAGGGGTTGTGCACATTTCTATGACGTTAACAACACCCAACTGCCCAGTTGCGGACATGATGCCAACGCAAGTCTTTGAAGCGGTGTCGATGGTTGACGGTGTAACTAATGTTACGGTTGAAATGTGCTGGGAGCCTGCGTGGTCGGTTGCCGATTTATCAAAACGCGGTAAAGCAACCCTTGAGTTAATGGATATCGACATCAATCATATGCTTGCAAAACACAATGATGGAACAACTGGTTTAACTATTAACAAACAACAAAATGGCTAAATTTTAACTAACTGCCATCGAGTGTCATGGGCAAAACCCAAAGGATGAGATGACACGTAAAACATCTGTTGAATTCACAACACCATCTCCTGTTACATCCTCATCACACACCGGAGCACATGCTTCCACACACGTTGTGGCTTCGCCGCGATACAAACCTCCCGCTTCCCAACATGCTACTGATGCAGTTTGTACACAAACATCTCGAATGCAACACGCACCAGCGGGGCTGTTTGTATCGCGAATTGTCACCATTTCACCTGATTCCCAACCAATGCTATCGCCTGCAAAAATACAAGCGGTTAATTCTGGCCTTGCGTGCTTAGCCCAAATCCCATCGCCCTTCTCTGCTAAGTTAAAAGAAAAACAACATTGCTCAAACACTGGAGTGCCACGAAGCACATACGCCCCACCACCCTCTTCTGCCGAATTAAAATCGATAAGGCAAAGACGAAATGTAGGAGACGAATTCTCAATACAAACTCCACCGCCTTGTATTGCTTTGCCTCCACGAATTGTAAAACCCTCAAATATGGTTAGTGTTCCACCCGTACACCGAACAACGACACCCATACCCCCAGCATGTATCACTGTTTCTTCAGCACCCGCTTCACTGTGAATATATATTGATTTCCCATCAATAACAAGTTGTTCCTTCCAAACACCCGCACTGATGATGATCTCATCACCAGTTTCTGCAATATCAATCGCCTCTTGTATGGTTTCGCATTCACGAGGAACATGCCAGGTGTCATTTGCTATCGCGGCAGAATAGAAGAGAATTCCAAGTATGTATTTCATCGCAGGAAGCATACCGCAAGTATTTTTGTTCTCAAAAACAACTGCGGTTATTCTTATGATTTTATGAGTATCATGTACACTCTTGAACATACCACTCACCATCTTGAATGAATTTGTTCCTCCAAGAGCGACAGTCGAGGCATCTGCTAAAGATACATTATTCGATGCACATGGTCGGCAAATAAAAGACCTACGGTTATCCGTGACTGACAGGTGCAACTTTCGATGTGTCTATTGCATGGACCCAGATGTGAAGTACATTCCTAAAATGCAATTACTTACTCTTGATGAGTATATTCGCATAGTTAAAATTGCGATTTCTCTTGGGATAGAAAAACTTCGCATAACGGGCGGAGAACCAACTCTTTACCCACAACTCGATGATCTTCTTGAGCAGGTTGGGAAACTCGGGCTCAAAGATATTGCGCTCACAACAAATGGCTCAAGAGTACGTAGTCAATGGGCGCAACGCTGGAAATTGCTTGGTCTTAACCGAGCCACAGTAAGTTTAGACACTTTAAATCCGCAACGGAAGGATGCCATCACGCGTTCACAAACCTCTCTCAATACCGTAATCAATTCTATTGAGTCTTTAAGAGATGCTGGGCTCAAGCCAGTAAAAGTAAATGCCGTTGTGATTCGAGGTGTAAACGATGACGAGGTTATTGACTTTGCAGACTTCGCGAAGAACCATGAAATCGATATGCGGCTGATTGAATTCATGCCACTGGACGCAGGAAAACGTTGGGAAAAAAGGCATGTAGTTAGTGCGAAAGAAATGCTCACAAACATTACTACAAAACATGAACTCATTCGAGAAGACGATGTGAAAACAAGCACTTCAATGAACTATAGGTTCAATGAAGGCAAGGGGCGAATCGGATTTATCGCTTCAGTTACTGAGGCGTTCTGTGGTGCTTGCGACAGAATGCGTATGATGGCTGATGGCACTATTCGCCCATGTTTATTCAGTGATGAAGAGTGGGGCATTCGCCCATTACTTCGCAACGGTGCTAGCGATGATGAACTTCGGCAATTTTTCAGAGACGCAATGTGGCAAAAATCTGCAGGGCACGGAATGGACCGTGATGATTTTGAACGTCCAGAAAAAACGATGAGTCGAATTGGCGGATGATTAATACAACCATTTCGAGACTCCATAGACGAATACAATTGCTAGCACGCAAACAAGAATAGAAAGTATATTAAATCTCTTTTCAATAAACTCTTTGGCTCTGTCTCCTAGCCACATTATTAATCCTGCTTCGAGTCCATACCGAAGTGAACGCCCTGCAAAACAAACAAATATAAACTGTGTAAAATCTAAATTGGCTACTCCAGCGACTGTTGTAAGTGCAAAAAAAGGAACAACCGTAAGAGCTGCGATAAATACAAACATGATTCCATATTCAGAAAATTGTTCAGTGAGCTCGGCTACCTTCGCTTCGCTTAATATCCATTCTGCGCCTCCTTGGATCAATCCAGCAATAACAAAAAAGCCAACCATGGCTCCCGCAACACTTCCAAAAACAGCAATTAGGGCAATAAATGGTGACTTGCTTCTCTTTTCAAGACACATCGGGATAAGTAACGCGTCCGGAGGAACAAATGGCATGAAAGCTTCAACAAAAGCGATTACGAATAAAATAATTGGTGCCAGAGGAGTTTTTGCGAATCCAAGTACCCATCTGTAGAATCTCCTGTGAATTGCCCAATTTGGTATCGGTTGGTGCTCCATCTCTCCCATCATATACGCCACAAAGAATTACAATGTTCTAATGCACCATGTACAAGTGAAATATAAAAAACTCCGCGAGACAGCTTCTATCCCTTCTTATCAATCAGAGCACGCAGCTGGGATGGATTTGCATTCTGCAAATACAGAAGATATCACAATCGCTGCCGGTGAAATTGCCATGATTCCCCTAGGATTTGCAATAGCACTTCCCGATCACTACGAGGCTCAAGTGCGACCGCGGAGTGGGCTTGCATCAAAATTTGGCGTAACTCTGCCAAACGCTCCCGGTACCATTGACGCAGATTATCGTGGAGAGTGTTGTGTGCCGCTCATTAACCATGGCAATAGTTCCTTCATTGTTTCACCTAATATGAGAATAGCGCAAATGATTATTGCCCCTGTGGTACAAGCAACATTTGATGTTGTAGATGAACTTGACGAAACCACTCGTGGAGCTGGTGGTTTTGGTTCAACCGGTGCCTAATCTTCTTTTTTTTTCGCAACAAGAATTAGTGAACGAGAAAGGAGCAGGGGTTTTGAGCATAAATGTTTTGAAACCGATTGAAGATTTTTGTTTTCGCCGTCTTCCCTGCGACGGTGTTTCCTTCCAAGTAACCAACCTACAAAAAATATAGGCATCAACAGAGGCAACAAGTGTTTCTTCTTAGCACGATCGCCCATGATATCTACGACTTCTGCTCCCAGTGACTCAAGTAAATATCGCATACGCAGGTAGCTCATTGGATTGATGTGCCCTCTGTCAATTGCTCGTTCCTTTGTCACGTGTTGCATCGCATGCGGAGGAAACTGAAACGGATAACCGTAAAGAAAATACCAGAACCGGCTATATACATTCATCACGTTAGGAGTAGAAACAACAAGCGTTCCTCCTGGACGAAGTGTGCGAACCATTTCTGCTAACAACTTGTACCCATCAAGTACATGCTCGATACCCTCTAGGCAAGTAATTGCGTCAAACGAACAATCTTCAAAAGGAAATGGTTTTTCCATATTCACTCTGACAAATCCATCCCTAGCATCGTTTATATCGCCGCCGATTGCATTATGCCCAAGCGCTTTTAAACGATCTACTACCAATCCATTCCCTGCTGGGACATCTAAAATATCTAACTGCGAGCCAAGTTGGTTCACATAATTGATAGTGATATTCATGTAGTCCGTCATTCCCTCTACATGTGTAAAATCTGCATATCCAAGAAGTGTTTTTGACATCGTTTATTGCAATCCCTAGTAGAGTAATCCCGTGATGCCATCAAGACCGATTGGCTCACGAGTATAAAACGGTTCTGCGGTTTCAGTTCTAAGACGCCCACCAAAATATGTGTCTTGTGCTTCCACCCATTCAACAATCGGTCGATTATTTTCAGGAATAACAAACTGCGTTTCATACGCAACAATCGCTTCTCGTTTCTTTTTTGAATACCCAGTGGTATCTATCAAAAAACTTGGGTTAGGAACAACTCGTAAATGTGTACAGTAATAATAGAACAACCACTGCGGATAAATTGGCTCGCCAGCTAAATCAATCTTGGTTAGTTTAGAATCGAACCTTGCATCTTCAACAATTCTCGTTGTCGCAACATGATCTGGATGAGCATCTTCAAAATAAGGCGTAAATACAATTTGGGACTGATGCTCTCGAATCACCGAAGCAACTGCATGACGGGCAGGGATAGAATGCTCAACATACCGATTTGGGAGATTCACAGTAGTACGCCTGACACCCAAAATATCTGCAGCAGCCTCTGCTTCCTTTGCGCGTAACTCTGGAGTGCCATGCGGGGTAGGTTCACCACTCGTCATATCGAGCAAAAGAACATCATGCCCTTGATCGACGAACTTTGCAATTGCCCCACCCATACCTAGTTCTTGGTCATCAGGATGCGGTCCGACTACGAGTATTTTTGCCATGCATGTATTCTAGTGGCAGGCACGATAAAATACTCAAATGCGATATCGAATGATTGTGGCGTATGACGGGACTGATTTTCATGGGTGGCAAACCCAAAACCGTCCTGGAAAAAGTTCACTGCGGACTGTCCAAGAAGCCATGGAAAAAGCCGTTACTAAAGTAGTAAGAGAGCCAGTCAATATCATTGGAGCTTCAAGAACAGATTCTGGTGTCCACGCCCGTGGGCAAGTTGCAACATTCGCCTCTAGCAATGAGATTCCACCAGATAAATTAATTATGGGAATTAATTCGTGGCTTCCAGATGATGTGCAAGTGCAAAAAATTGAGATAGTTCATGACCGATTTAACCCAATAGATGACTGTACTTCGAAAGGATATCGATACGTTCTTGCTCATGGTTGCAGCAACCCTCTAAGAAAACCATTATTTAATCGTAAGTACATTGCACACACTGCATTTGCTCTCGATGTTGCACTCATGGACAGGGCGGCAAAACTGTTTGAAGGCGAACATGATTTTATAGGCTTTACAAAACTCAATCACGGACGCGAATCCACTGTGCGAAGAATTGATTGTTGCAATGCGCTCGCACTGGATGATGGAACCATCGCCATCGATGTCTCTGGGGCAGGATTTTTATGGAACATGGTTCGCATCCTTGCGGGCACACTCTTGGAGGTTGGCAGAGGAAAAATCCAACCAGAAAGCATACCTGATGTCATTGCCTCTGGAGACAGAAGACGAGGGGGTAAAACTTTACCGCCTCATGGGCTCTCACTTGAATGGGTTTCGTTCGATTAGTGACCGAACAAATTCGCCATTTCAAAAAACCCTTGCTCTGAAAAATATTCCAAAGCCTCATCAACAGATTTGAATATCTTTGTTGCTGTTTCTGTAATGAAAGGCGAAGGTGGTTTCGCAGGTTTCCACACAACATACACTTCCTTGGTGTGCTCCCAAGCATGTTGCAATTCGCGCTCAACACCGCTCGATAATCCTGGAACACCGCCCGGCAATTCGGGAACCAATGAAACAATCATGTCAGACTGGTCGATTAATCTAAAATCGCGCATGTAAATTTGTCCATCGATATCACCAGCGATGTCTAAAATTTCTCGTACAGAAACGCGCATTGGATCTCCATCTTTTTTGCCACCAAACGCATGCGCCTCAACCTCAATCCAATCTTTACCCTCTTTTGCTGCTTCAATACCACGATCAAGTAATAGCTTTTCATCCACGTCAGCTGGGTCAAATGCAATAAAGTGCTCTGCAAGAGCTGCGCGGAAGTGATCTATTTCTTCAAGAATATCTGGCATATCCATCACGTGGCTCATGGGGAAACTTGGGTATACCTTCTTCAGGTTGTTCCTTGCAATAAGTTTGTAGCATGTTTCCGTGGTATCAATGTGACGACCGCGGCTAAGAACATAAAATTCATTGCTGCAACCACATGCTTGCGCCATCAATTCGGTTGCGAGAATTTCTTCCTCTCGCCACACCATACAATCCTTAAGGGTTGCATCGATGTCATGCTCTGCATGCAAACGATCGTGTACTACTTCGATATTGTCTACTAAGCAAATAAATAGATTCGGCTGGAATTCCTTCAGTTGATCAAAGTCAAATGCAGGGAACAAACCGTGGCGCCATCGAAAGGTCGCATGTGTGTTCATCACAACATTTGCATGTTCTTCCACGGGAGTTGTCGAAGAAACAATATCTTTAATTGCTGCTCTCCGCAAAGAGTGCAAACGGCTTAGCGGTAAATCCAGAATACGACCTTCGCGAATGTCTGGTCCTTCGTTGTACATCATCTGCCCAACATTAAATATTTCAATATTGCCGCCTCGTTCGCCAGCGATATCTGCTGTTTGTTGTAGGTATGGTTTCTTGTCCATACCAATTTGACCGGTGATTACTGTTCTCATACCTGTCTAGTATACAGAGAGGTAGACAAAAATACCTGCTATTTCTTCTTAGGAGGGAAATGCTGAAGCCAAGAAGCACGCGCGCGAGGAATACGTTCGCCCGACTTTCTGTGTTTTGCCCACAATCTATAGGCTAGCACGAATGCCAATACCACTACCACTAGGGCGAGCAGTTTTGTGATTGTTTCGACTGTGGTTTTGGATTCTTCAAATGTTTTTGCTATCCACCACCCTGCAAATAGTTGGGCAGGAGTTGTAAGCAAGCAGCAAATTGCGGTAGCCAGTGTAAATTTCCAAAATTTCATGTGCATTAGACCAGCTACTGTAATTGTAGTTGTACGACTTCCTGGAATAAACCGTGCCAACACAACCACCCATACACCACGAACGTCAAACTGATATTTCGCTTGCAACATCCTCTTTGGGTGTGCAATTCGCTTAAACCACTTCTTATGCAAAAGCCTATTGCCAAATGTAGAGCAAATGAGAAACCAAAGGATATCCCCCATAACTACCCCTGCATACGATGCAAGGATGACTGGCCACCACGACGAACCTCCATGAGCATGCAGCCACATACCAGCTGGGATAATTATGATTTCTTCCCCAAGTGCAATGCCAAAACCAGATAGAAGCAGCAAGGCAAATACCAACCATGGAGCCCAAAATGGACTCACGCCTAAAACTAATCCTTTAATCCAATCACCCATACCTACACCACCATTGCTTCATCATCGCCGATTACCCTTGGCAAATCAATTCCTGCAAGATCTTCAGGCGCTGAAGCTGTGAGTGGACTTATTTCCACCCTAGCATGTTCTGGTATTTCAAAACCATTCATCCGAAGCCAACGAGCCGCCCGTTCCAATTGCAGTGCAGAACTGGATTCTGGAGAGTCGCTACCTGTAGCATTCTTAATTGGGGCGAATTCTTCTGCTCTATCTGTTTCGACAACTAACGAATGCTGAGCCATTGGCAGAATATCGAAAACAAACCGTTCAAATTTAAATGCATTAGGTTCATCGGGCTGTATTTGTTTACCTGTTTCTGCAAGTATAAACGGGACTTTCTTGTGTGCACGATGCCAAGGCAACTCATTGGCTACTCTGTTTATAAAATCAACCGAAATAATATGAATCGCTATGGAACCCGCTGAGAATAGTAGCCGATCTTGATCATCCACTTTCGTTGCATCATCACTTGGTAAATCACTGTACTCGACAACCGTTAATGTGTCTTGTAAAAGGCAGAATACCCCAACTCTCTCATCCGCATCCAGCTTTGCTACGCATTTACTGCTCACTTCATTCGACGAATGCTCTCCAATATGCATTCCCAAAAACACTGGATCAACAACATGCACAAGGGGATTATCTATTTGTATGTAGGAAAGGTATCTCACACCTCTCGATTCCATTTCTTCAAGACCCCCACTAATCTTCAACGCAGAAATCACTCCTCCGTGTCCATCTGGATTCATCGCAATACTTCCTTTTGAGGACAGGAGCATTTTTCCTTGTGAATCTACCGCTGGAACTTCGCCCTGAGAAAATACGAAAATATCTGTCCGATCAATACCAAAACAATTGTTATCTAGCAAAAAAGATATTGTCGCTTCTTCATTTTCGTGGCTTGTCATTATGTACCACGGAATTGTCGTTTTGTATTTTTTTTGCGAGAACATAATTTGTTCAGCAACAAGTTGGAACAGAGACTTACCCGTTATTGGTGCGGCGGGAAATGTTCCCTTTGGACCGCTCCAACCTAATCTTGTCCCCTGCCCACCTGCCACTGTTAAAACACCAAGAGCCCCAGAACGTATCGCCTCTTCACCAGAATCCTTACAACTTTGCTCAAGTTGCACAACTGGTGCTGGTGCAAGTTTTCCTTTTCGCTCATGGCAAGAAAGCCCCGCAAGAGAAGTGAATTGTTCTAAGTTTATTGTTTCAAGTTGAGAAATAAATTTGCATTGCGCCCCGTCATCAAGTTCATCCCAAAATCTGAACACGTGTTCTTGACCGTGTTCTGCGAGTCGAGACTGTAATTCGCAGGGAATTTCACTCAAAACTCTGGGGTTTCCGGAGATGTCCACCCTTCTACAGAGTGCCTGACGATCTTCCCGGTTTCAAGATAAATAACTTGCTCACATATATTGGTGCAATGGTCGGCTATTCGCTCTAGTGAACGCGTTACCGAGAGCAATTCAAATGCAACAAGCGGGTCTAGCCCTCCGCTACTGGTGCGATGCTGAACATCAAGCACAATCTCTTTCCTGAACCTACTCACAGTATCGTCAAACGAAAGTACTCTGACAGCCAAATCGGTGTCTGCATTTGCGAGTGCTTGGTTCGTGTCCCGTGCCATTCCAACTACGCTATTCGCCATGACGCGGAACGTAGGTGGGGCTAATTTGACAAGTTGCTCGCTATTGATTGCGGACTGCGCCACATCAACAGCGCAATCAGCGATACGCTCAAATTCATTATTGACCTTCACTATTGTGAGGACACTTCGAATACTGTGTTCATCGTTTGCACCAATACGAAGCAATCCGATACAGGCTCGTTCAATTTCAACGTCAACGCGGTCAATAATCGCGTCACTCAGGACTACTTTTTGTGCTGCTGTTGTATTTCCACCAAAACTTGATTCAACCGCGTTGAGCAGTTGGTCTGATACCCTCGCTCCCTGAGTATTCAGGTCGGCTTTTAACTGTGATAATTTTCTTTCAAACTCTGACATCTTGGGGGCACTCTTGAGACCGCATATCGGCTCTGTGGGAGTATACTCGCCACTCTGAGAGTGGGTCTCTCTTTGTAGTAAGATTAATGATCAAACTTTGTGTAAATATCGACCATGTAGCCACAATTCGCGAGGCTCGCAAAACCATCGAGCCCTCCCCAATGGATGCGGCAACTGAGGCGTGCCTCGGGGGTGCCGATGGCATCACTCTTCACATTCGAGAGGATCGTAGGCATGTACAAGATGAGGATTTGTTTCAGTTACGTAAATCAATCCATGTTCCACTCAATCTGGAACTCGCAGCAACACCTGACATGATTGCTCTCGCCCTTATCTCGAAACCAGATATGGCGATGTTTGTCCCAGAAGGTCGAAATGAGGTTACTACTGAAGGTGGGCTCGACGTTATCAAAGAAATTGATCGACTCTCGCAGATGCTTCTTGAATTGCATGAGGCTGGTATTCGAACAAGCGCCTTCGTCGACGCAAACAACAAACAGATTGACGCTACCCTAACTTCTGGATTTTCCGTCTGTGAAATTCATACGGGGCCGTTCGCAGAATCTGTAATTCGAAATGATTTTTCGCTTCAACACCCCGAAGTGCAAATTGAGCGTGATAAAGTACAAGCTGCAGTTCGGCATGCTCTTGAGATTGGTTTGCAGTGCAACGCTGGGCATGGTCTCACCCACCACAATGTCTCAGCCATTGCTTCCATCTCAAACATTTCCGAATTGCACATCGGTCATTCAATAGTGAGCCGAAGTGTATTCGTAGGAATGCAATCATCTGTCAGAGAAATGAAAAACAATATCAAGGATGCTATGCATGAGTGAGTCATATTCCATCACAGATCTACCCTATAAAATTGCCGTACTCTGTTATTTGTACGACGACCAAGATCAATTGCTCCTCCTCCACCGTGCAAAAGCTCCCAATAAAGGTAGATATTCTCCTATTGGAGGCAAACTTGAGGCAGCGATCGGTGAAAGCCCACACGCCTGCGCTATACGTGAAATTGAAGAAGAAGCGGGAGTTTTCATTAAATCAAATGAAATTCGCCTTTCCGGGATGCTTGCTGAAAAAGCTTACTTCAAAGATGATTCAAAAACGCATTGGCTTCTTTTCTTGTTTGAAGTAAAAAGACCAATCCTTCACGAAGAAATTCAGAACATGGTATTTGAAGAAGGCACTCTCGAATGGGTGCATGTTGATGATGTTGAACATAAGAATATTCCAGACACCGACAAAAAAATTATTTGGAATTTAGTCAAACAACATCGAGGTGGGTTTTTTGCGGTTGATATCGATTGCTCAAAAGAACCATTCACGTGGGAAATAAAAGAAGAGTGGACTGCAACTGATGTATAGAATTTGTGTTTCGACTTCATTTAACGCAATGCATGCTGTTACGATTCAAGGAGTCGACGAAACACCACATTCCCACGATTGGAAAGTTTCGGTAACTCTAACCGGACCAGAACTCGATAATGATGGTTTGCTTATGGATTTTGTTGAAGTCGAGCAGATCTTAGAACGCATTGTTGCACCATTGCGAAATAGCGATCTCAACAAATCTGAAGCATTTAAGAAAACGAACCCTTCTGCCGAACGTATAGCACATTACATTGGGGAAGCTATGCGTCTCGAAACGCAATCTCCAATTCAAGTACAATCTATCTCCATTACTGAAGCGCCAAACTGCAAAGTTATATACACACTATGAACGATACGCCAACAAATCCGCCTCTTATGCTCTCCGTCTCGGGAGCACGAGGAATCGTTGGTGAAACAATGACGCCAGAAATTACGAACGCTTTTGCAAATGCCTTCGTTTCTTTCTTACATGAAAAACTTGGAAAATTACCAACACTTTGTGTGGCAAGAGACAGTAGACCCAGTGGACCGTCACTTCAAGACGCTGTTGCAAAAGCATTCGTTGCATCGGGTTGTTGTGTTACAGACCTTGGAGTTGTAGCAACACCAACTGCTGGAGTAATGATTAATGCACTTCAGGCAGACGGTGGGATAATTGTGACCGCTTCACATAATCCAACACCATGGAATGGTTTAAAGTGTCTTGATGGAGATGGTCTTGCTCCTAGCAAGGACGAAGCTGAAGAAATTATTCGACGATTCCATGCACGTATTTCTTTGCCTCACACAAATGGCGGCGTACTTGAAGTCAACAACCAAGGGAATGACACTCATATTGCAAAAGTGTTAGGCATTATTGACCCTCAGCCAATACGAGATTGTCAATTTCGTGTTGTCCTTGATTCAATCAATGGCGCAGGTTGTAAATCGGGCTTGAAATTACTTGAACTGCTTGGTTGTGAAGTATGGCAGCTTAACGGAGAGCCCACAGGAGAATTTGCGCATACCCCAGAACCAAAATCTGAAAACCTCACCGACCTTTCTTCAATGGTTGATAAATTTGATGCTGACGTGGGATTCGCACAAGACCCCGACGCTGATAGGCTCGCCATAGTTGATGAAACTGGGTTTTACTTTGGCGAAGAATACACACTGGTTCTTGCTGCGATGCGATGGCTTGAAGAAAATCCGAATTCATCGGTGGCAACAAACTTGTCTACGAGCCGAATGATTGATGACGTTGCCAAAGAGTTTGGTTGTACGACATGGAGATCGGCTGTTGGAGAAGCAAATGTTGCTGGTGCTATGAAAGAACATGGGTGTGTCGTAGGTGGTGAAGGCAATGGAGGGGTTATCTTCCCACAAGTATGTTGGGTACGAGATAGCCTTTCGGGAATGGCACTTGTACTCGATTTAATGCGAAAGAGAAAAGAAAAACTATCGTCAATCGTACGTTCAATTCAACCTTATGAGATGATCAAGCGCACGATTGACCTAGCTGATTTAGGTGGTATTCCTGCAATAGAAAAAGAGATTGATCGATTAAAAAAAACGTATGCAGATGAATGTATGGATGATAGCGATGGATTACGAATCGATTTTGATGAGGGGTGGATTCATGTCCGACCAAGCAACACTGAGCCAATTGCAAGAGTCATCGCAGAAGCAGTAGATTCTCTTACAGCATACAAACTTTCCAACCGTGTAAAACTCGGTAAGGATTAGTAGAGTTGAGCCCTTGGCATAACAGAAGCTGTAAGACGAATCGTTTCGCTCCCCTCATCCATTGCGGTTTGATAGCCAACATCCGGCACAACAGCTAAATTAATTGTTACGCGTTGCAGGGTTGTACCATTTTCATACTGCAAGAGAAATGGGGTGATTGTCGTTCCGCCAGCGATTTGTGTAACACCTCCAAGGACCGTAGAAGCAACACCATCAACATCCATCTCAATCGTATTACCAATAGAATCCCATGTTATTGTTACTGACTGCCCAGATGGTGTAGTCAATTCAAGGACATTGCTCTGCACTTCATTGTCAAGAACGCTTGCTGGCATTGGACCAAAATTAGAACCTGTCCTTACAAGTAAAGCAATCCTTTCTACAAGCAACCTAGAAGTTAATCTGTTAACACCATCAGCCGAGGATCGCGAGTAAGCATTCACGGAAGACTGAAGTGCGGCAAATAAACCTGTTAGAAGAACTGCTGCAATTGCCATGCCGATTGTTAATTCAACAACTGTAAATCCGCGCCTCATTACGAACCCTCCTGATAACTAGTCCCATCTGGAACAATTGTGATTGGCCAAGGCACACCATCTGGTAACGCTGCGTCTGGATTTGCGCGAATTGAAACTCTCCCATAACCTGCAAATTCCTTTAGAGCGTCATCAATACCTTCACCATCGCCATTCTCTGGACCAAAATACCCAATTGTCGTGTTGAAGGCATCCGCTTTGCCGCCATAGTAAAGAGGACCTTCTCCCTCAACTGGACGATACGTTGAGAGAATAACACCATGGACATCTACAACTCCACGAAGGTCAAGTAAACCAGAAATAATTGTGCCCGTAAGATTCACTCCAACCGATTCGTTGTTTTGAAAAGCACCAATCTCTACAGACCATCCTGGCATCAATACTGAACTGCGGGAAAGTTGTTCTAAATCCACTGGGTCAATTGATTCAAGCACAACCTTTAGTGTTGCGCCATCATCTTGATCATCCAAATCTGGGTCGCTAGGGTCTAAGAAAAATCTAGATTCACCTGTCACTTGAATTTTGTTTCGCCAATGTGTAAATTCCGTTGGTACGTCTCCCGCAATTGAACCAAGGAAAGTGCAATCGTGGAAACGTACGTTGTTTGATACCTCTCGCGTATCCGAATATGTCACACCGCCTGATTCAGCGGTAAGGTCTTCAAACTGATATTCATATCCACCAGAACCATCCGGTTGCATTGCACCCGCGAAGTTCCAATTAGGATCCGAAACTTCTTCAGAAGTTTCAACCCAAGTTACACCAACAAACATGCAATCTTCAAAAACTGCATTTGTTCCTTGAGGAATACGCACATTGTTAAATGCCATATTTTTGTACACAGGTCGCTGGTACCAATCATAAGCCCCATCTGATTCCCACGGAACACCTTCCCAAACATTTTGAGATGCTGGAATGTACGTACCGCCACCCAGCAAATTTGAAGATACCTGCCCAGAAGAAGTGTCACCAAAAGGGATGCCCGTCATTGACTCGGTTTCGAACCAAGTTTGCGCATCTGAAAACATAGAGGTTGTAAGTTCGACTAATTGATCTTCAGAAAGTGCAAATTGCGATCCTGATGAGCCATACTCAGATACTATCGCTCCATGCACATCTTCTTGCCATTGTTGACCTGTGGCTGCTTCCCATGCAGCAACATCAACTGCGAATCCAATGTTCCCCTCAACTTTCGCGTAATGATCCCGTGCATCAATGATGCCATCGTCCCAACCAAGATCACGGTCAAGGCTGTTCACCACTCCATCGTTATTTCGATCGCTCCTTGCATTATCTATAAGCATGGCAAGTTGTAAATCACTAGAAAACTCCTGCGAAAGTCCAGGATAGCCCGCATACAACGCTTGTGCTGGATCGTACACAACTGAAATATCGCCATTGCTGTCGTACCGTGATAGGAATAAATCCATTTCAGAAATGTATTGATTACCGTCGTAATCTTGAATTGCTCCACCGAGACCAAGACCTTCTGTAGGATGGCCTAATCGCAACCTATTATCTCCATCAACGTCATTTGCTAGAACTAGAGCTGTAAACGTAGAAATATCAAGGTCGAGTAACGCAGGATCTATCCCAAAAAAATCGCTTTGCATCACGAGTGGTGTTCCAAAGTTAGCGTCTAGTTCACCACCATTCACACCATAGCGTGTGCCAACTGGGCCTTCTACTAGCACATTTCGACCGAGCATAATTCGTGACATAGCAACGAGCGCGTAATCAATCCTCTTGTCTAGGTCAAATTCCATTGAGATGGTTCGCGTAATCCCTGCAGCTTCGCCTACGCTTGTTACTAATATCCGAGTATCGTTTTCAATTAGTTCATACGACAAACGAAAATATGTGTCACCTGAAGCATCAAGAGCAATTGGTTTTACTTCTAGTGCAAAGGTCACTGGATCAATGGTTGGAAGTAATGCATCATCTGCTGTTACTTCGATCCAATGTGCATCGACCTGTTCATACACATCATGAAGAGAGTGGACTATACCTAGACCCGATGAAGACCCTACAACATAATCACTAGGTGGCACAACTGTAACCATTCCATCTGCTGGTGTCCACGTTCCTTCCCAAAGTCTTTGTGCCAATTCGTCGTCAATTACACCGCGGTCGATGATGTATCGACTCACTTCATCTAACAAACGAATACTTGCAAAGGAAAGACCAGACTCGGCTGCAGATTGTGCTTTAGCAATTGCAATCATCGCTTGAGAACTGCGAACATTTGTCCATGACACACTTGCCATGCCTGCTGTAATTGACGCAATTACCGTCAACATAATGAGTGCTGGAACTGTTGCCCAACCTTTACGTGAAATATTTATCTTGGTGCAATCCATGTTAACCTCGTTACTTCCTCACTATCATAAAGAACAGTGACTTCTATTCGTATTACATCTGACGTCCCATCTGGTTCTACACTTGTCACATCAAATGCATCTACACATTGCACAGCTACCTGCTGCTCCCAATTGTCCATCCCAATAATGATGGTTCCCGTTGCATCAATTGGGCCAGTCCCGAGTAAATCTGAAAATACCGCATCGTCTAAATCATCAAGATCATCTAAATCAAGAGGGATAGATTCACCACTCTCAACTCCCCAGACTGTAGTACCCGTAGCTGGATCATTTGCTGGTAACAGCAAAGACAATTCTCTAATCTCAGTCGCTAGACGCATCCCTGTAGCAAGTTCTTCAGATGCAACTGCTTGAATGTGCCATGCCTGTTGTGAGCCCACCACAGCTACCACACCTATACCCACCACAGCAATCGCTACTGCTGATTCAACCAACCAAAATCCCCTTCGAGTTGTTCGCTTTCGTATTTTCATCCTGAAACCACCGCACTCATTTTGAAGATTGGCAGAATGATTGCCATTGCTATAAACCCAACAATAACACCCATGAAGATTATCATTGCTGGCTCTAGCAAACTTGTAAATGTTTTGACTGCATCACGAAGAACTCGATCGTAGTACTCTGAAATCTCTTCAAGAACATCACCCAGTTTGCCTGATTCTTCGCCTGCTGCAACCATCTGCACAACTGGCATAGGTAATAATTTTGTCCCGTCGAGTACTTCGTTAATTCTACGACCTTCTTTTACACCATCACTTACGCCAGACCAAAGTGCATGGTAATCACGGTTTCCAGCAATGTTGCCTGTAACTTCGAGAGAGTTTACCATTGGTACTCCTGCGTTCACGAGCTCACCCAATGTCTGTAATGAGCGGGTGATATATAACGCCCGTAACATTTTTTTTACAATTGGGAATTTCAACTTCAATTTATCTAAGAAACAACGCCCTCGCTCTGTTTTTGCGACTAGCACTAATAATGCCGCAATAAGTACCATTGCAATCGGGACTGTCCACCAATACACCACCATCCAAGCACTCAAGCCCATAAGGAATTTTGTCGGCCATGGAAGAATTGCTTCTTTTCCTTCGAAAACACCAGCAAACCTTGGAAGCACAAACGTCAATAAAAAGATTGTTACAACTGTTGCAAGACTTCCAATTACGCCAGGATAAATACTTGCGCCAACAATTAGTTTTTTCGTCTCAATCTGACGTGTAATGATTTTTGCAATGCGGTCGAGCATGTGCCCAAAGGATCCTGACAACTCGCTTGCTCGTACCATGTTGATATACAGTGGTGAAAATAGTTTTGGATACTTTGCAATCGCATCAGAGAAGGTACAGCCTGCTTCAAGATCTTCTCGAATTGAAGTTAGAATTTCCTTCAACCTGTCATTTGCAACATGTTTGCTAATTCCATCTATTGCGACACGTAAACTGATTCCTGCACGGACCATAACTGCCAGTTGCGTAGTAAAATCGAGAATGTCACGTTTCTTTGGTCCGTTCCCCGTGTTCATAACTGCCCAGAACTTTTTGAGTAGACTTGTTTCAGCTATTTTCAGAGGAACTAAACGTACAATTCGCCCGCCACGACTAGCAATTGCATTCGCTGCCCCAGAAGCAGACTGTGCCGCTATCTGGCCGATTAACAGATCTCCGCTTTCTTGTTGAAGTTCATAGCGGTATGTTGGCATCAGTATTTCCTTAAGCTGCTAAAGTCATCTGTAATCTCTGAGGGTCTGTTGAATTTGCAATGGCAATGTCTTTCTCTACAAGACCATTAAATACAAGTGTGGCTATCGATGCGTCGCGAGAAACCATGCCTTTTCGACTATTTGTTTCGATAACGTTTGGAATTTCAAAAGTACGTGCTTCACGAATGATGTTACGAACCGCTGGGTCACACAACAATATTTCTACTGCCGGAACCATTCCACCACCAATTTTGGGTAGCAGTGTCTGCGAGATAACTGACTTTAATGTATTTGCAAG
This sequence comes from Phycisphaerae bacterium, assembly GCA_018657585.1. GTDB lineage: Bacteria > Planctomycetota > Phycisphaerae > Phycisphaerales > SM1A02. The sequence goes on along the minus strand of JABHWX010000221.1, from coordinate 17,270 downwards.
CATCGAACGAACTTGGGCTTGTTGATTTGCTGGATACATGTCTACAATTCGTTCAACTGTTTGTGAAGCGTTTACGGTGTGCAATGTAGAGAGTACAAGGTGCCCAGTTTCCGCTGCAGATATTGCAAGCGAAGTAGTCTCTAAATCTCTCATTTCGCCTACCAAAATAATATCTGGGTCTTGACGGAGAGCGTGCTTAAGACCAGAAGCAAAGCTTGGCATGTCCCGCCCAAGCTCCCTCTGTTCTATGAGGCAACGGTCAGAGTCAAATGTGTATTCAACTGGATCCTCTAGCGTAATAATGTGTCGCGCCTTCTTTTCATTAATTTTCTGAAGGAGAGACGCAAGGGTTGTAGATTTACCGGAACCCGTATCTCCAGTAACAAGAACAAGACCGCGGGGTAGTTCTGCAAGTTGAGCAATGACTGGAGGAAGATTTAATGTATCAAGGGGTGGAATCTTCGTCTTCACCGTTCGCATTGCTATTGCTGGAACGCCACTCTGAAGGTGAACATTAACTCTGTAACGACAATTTACTGTAGCCCACGACAAATCAACATCTTGGTTATTCGCAAATGATGTTTGTTGATTGTCATTGAGCATCGCAGATATTTGTTTAGAAAGTTCTTCAGCCTTGAGTGGGGGCATGTCAAGACGCAACAGTCCTGTGTCAACCCGTATCACTGGTGGCTCGCCACTTACCAAGTGAATGTCGGATGCGCCCTGCTCAGAGGCGATTTTCAGAATAGCATCAATGTCCATGCCAGCATCATCGGAACGTGCAGGTGTGTAATTCACTCATTGCGTGTTTCCACTAGCTGTATAAGCCATTCATTCCGATTGTGCGGGTTGTTTGAGAGTCTGGTTCACTCTATGACGGGTACTTCAATAGCACCGTGAGCACGAATAGATGATGTTGGTTCCCAAAACCCATTTTTCAACAAAGTCTCAGCAAGTGCTGTAGGTGGGATGTAACTTAATGACCCAGAAAGTTTCCATGCAATAACGCTCTGGTCTCCAATTTCTTCTCGTCGAATTACTATCGGAATCGCACTTGAAACAGAACCCCAACGTGGAACAGTCCGTTCAGCTGCTGCTAGCCCTTGGTACACCGTTCTGCCATCTACCGTCACGTAATATTTGTACATCTCTAACCTCAGGGGCTCGTCGTTTGTATTCGAAATATCAAAATGTGCAGTAATCGAGATCGCTTCTGGTGTGGAGTTCGTCACGTTAGCACTGTTGAATTGTGTAATTGGCGAACGAACACCACAGGCTTGCAATGTGCAAAGGGTAATCAACCAGAGCGTGGTTCTTATCATCCCCCCTACTGTACCAAAAGAACCATTCTGATTCGCCGGTACCATAAACAATTTGATTATTGGATAATATGGAGATCTTGTTCAGGAGCAACAAATGGCTGAACGAAGTTGTCATCAATCATCACAATATGATTTTCTGAAAGCGGAAGATACGGTTGATACCTTGAGTATTGATTCCACCAAACTGTCAATGCGACAAGAATAATCAATGCACACCACGATGCGAGCTCACTTTGCCGTTTTGTTCGGTTAACGTATAGAAGCCCCACACATACCGCAACTGTACAAAGTTTATATAAGATTAATGGCCAAACAGAGTTTGTGGTATTGAGAAGCCAAACTGCAATCGGGTTTCCCTCACTCATTCCAACAGTGGTGAGATAGGATATTGTGAGAAACAAATCTGCCAGACTTAATGCCACGACTCCACCTAGGAGCCAGGTGACTCGTTCAGAACGCTGTGCCCTCTCGGCAATTGCGTTACAAGGATGTGCTAGTACTGCTGTGTTCATTAGGTTCTGTTCTTGACTGTACCCCGCTAGAAGGCGAATTGTTCGCTGCAAATACGGTCGACCCGATAACCCCCAGCCTAGAGTTGTTATTTCAAGAAAGTACAACTTTTTTAAAAAACAGGTGCTTTATCAGACGTAGAACTTGACAATTCGCCTCATTTCGATATCAATACGAAAGAATGTTCCATGTACCACCCGTTCTAGTATGGAGATCAATACGGCGATGACCAGCATGACCCCAATCGACCAAATCATAGGGCTTCCGTTTGATTCAATTGATTTTAGTATGTGCGTACCTTCCTCCCCATATTTTCATACCCAACCCGCCACTATTGGTTTGGATGAATGGGAAAACGAAGAGGTAGACGGGGATAAAGAGACCACAGTCGAAATTGATTCTGATTTAGAAGACAACGAAGAATCCGCTTCTAACGACACACACGATGGTGATGAAGACGATTCAGACAAAGACGATGACGATGAGTTTGAACAATATTTATTCGGTGAAGACAACGATTAATTAATTGTTACTGTTTTATTTTTTCATTCGATCGACCGTGCCGTCCTGCCGTCGATGCTGCAATTGCGTCGCACAATCTTTGAATTGGAATCATGTCGCCAAACTCATGTAACAGTTGTTCTACTTTTTGAGAAAGCGCTCCGCCATTATCTCGGTAAAGTCGTCTGTGTGCTTCTTTCATTGCATGGATTTGCAATTCAGGGTAGCCCCTTCTTGACATCGCAACAACATTCACACCACGAACCTCTGCGGGTGTTCCTTCAACAATCATATACGGGGGAACATCACGTGTAATTCTCGCAAGACCTCCAATATAGGAACAGCGGCCAATGCGGGCAAACTGATTTATTCCTGCTCCGCCACCAATGGTCGCACAATCTTCAACTGTAATATGCCCTGCGAGCATGACTTGGTTTGCAATAACAAGATCATTTCCAAGGAAACAATCGTGCGCTACATGCGATGCAACCATAAGTAAGTTGCTATTTCCGACAATTGTTTTACCGCCACCATTTGTTGTGCCTCGGTGAATCGTAACGTGCTCACGAATTTCGTTTCCATTGCCAATCTCTAGAGTAGTTTGTTCGCCGTTGTATTTTTTGTCTTGGGGGTCCCCGCCAATCACGCAAAACGGATAGATTTTGTTATCGTTTCCAATGGTTGTATCTGACTGTACTGTTACGTGGTTAAACAGTTTGGTACCTGCGCCAATGATTACATTTGGACCAATAAAGCACGAAGCACCAATCATTGCGCCGTCCTCTATGGTCGAGCTTGGGTCAATTACTGCTGTTGGGTGAATCGTCGTCATATTAATCTTGCTCCGCATCAACCATCATAAACCGTATTTGCGCTTCTGCGGCAAGTTTAGAGCCAACAAATGCTTTACATTGCAGCGCTGCAGTTCTGACACCCGCTCGGACCGTTACAGCTTCAAGAATCAACTGATCACCTGGTGTTACTGGATGGCGTAGTTTTACCTTATCTAGGCTCAGTAAAACCGCTAGTTTCCCTGTGTGTTCGAGTTTCCTGCTCATGAGCAAGCCACCAAGTTGTGCCATTGCTTCAACGATCAATACGCCTGGCATAATTGGGGTGCCGGGGTAATGCCCTTGAAAAAAAGGTTCGTTAATAGTTACGTTCTTTACACCAACCGCCTTTGAAATGCCATCCATTTCAACCACGCGGTCTACCAAGAGCATAGGGTATCGGTGTGGCATAATGCGTTGAATTTCCCGGACGTCCATTGCGGACGCGTTTGTCACTAACGTATTACGTTTAGACACTTTGTTTTGGTCAACAATTGCTTTACATAGTTTGCGATTAAGTGCATGTCCCGATCTACTAGCAACTACTCTGCCTTGAATTGGAGCTCCTGCTAAATATAAGTCGCCAACAATGTCAAGAATTTTGTGACGGACAGGTTCATTGTCGAATCTATAGAGGTTGTCAATTGGACCCTCTTCGCCAATGACGAGCATTTCCGATGGTGACAAATGCATACACATACCTTGCGATTGAAGAGCTTGCGCTTCTTCTTCAAGGCTGTACGTTCTTGCTGGTGCAACATCGACGCTGTACGTTCCGCTTGCACTGCTCCATGCTTGTGTTTGGCGAACGATTCTAGATTTTGCGTCTCCATAATCCAAATCGTATACAATCTGCAATCCTTCCTCATGCGATGGAAAGGCTGCAATCATCGCATTGCCCTCTTGCAAACAAATTGGCTCGGTCACGCGAAGTAGGTTTCTTGGTTGGTCTTGTTCTACTCGCCCTGCCTTCAAAAGAGGTTCTACAAATGGCAGCGATGAACCATCTCCACAAGGCACTTCAGGGCCATCTATTTTGATAATCGCATTGTCAATACCAATACCTGCAAGCGCCGAAAGTAGGTGCTCTACTGTTTCAATAGTGACCTCATCGGTAGATTGCAGAGTAGTTCTCCGAGGCCGATTAGTTGCATTCGCAATGAGCGCAGGAATCTGTACTGCTGGTTCAATATCTGTTCGTTCAAAGACGATTCCCTCGCCAACAGGAGCCGGTGTAATAACTACATCCACTTCTTGACCGAGTAACAGACCCTTCCCACACACCGAGACGGGCTTGGCAACTGTATGTTGCATCGGCACAGCAGAAATAGTCTGCGTTGATTCGTTTTCTGATTGTTGTGTGGAATTCTTCATAGGACGGTAGCGCGAATCCGGTTAACTTCGGGTGTTTACTGTTTTTCGCTCTTGCCAAATTGTGCGAGGATTTTGGGCATTTTACGAGTTGTAACCCATTGCCGCAACATATCCTTCATCTTGCACGCCGGAACACCGAGCCACGCCTCGCCAGCAGGTATATCGTTCATCACACCGCTTTTTGCCCCTATTTTCGCGCCATTTCCTACTTTACAGTGCGGTGCGATGCCTACTTGGGCGGCAATTTGGACCCAGTTGCCAATTTGGACTGACCCCCCTAACCCAGTTCCTGAAGCAAAAACACAGTTTTCACCAATTGATACATTATGCCCAATTTGCACCAAATTATCAATTTTTGTTCCATTTCCGATAGAAGTCGAAGCAAACTTACCACGATCAACGCAGGAATTTGAGCCAATTTCAACGTTGTCTCCAATAACAACATTTCCGATGTGTTCTAGTTTCACAAGACCAGACATATCCGCTGCTGGGCAATAGCCAAAACCATCGGTGCCAATCGAAACATTTGCATACAAAATACAGTTGGTACCAACTACACAATCATGCTCAACACTCACTCCACTACGCAATTCGGAGCCCGAACCAATTGTGACATCATGCCCAATAAAAACGTGCGGAAGGAGGGATACATTATCACCGACAATGGCATCTGCACCAACCACAACTCCAGAACCAATTCTAACTCCATGTCCGATTGTTGCACTTGGGTCAATTATTGCTGAGGGGTGAATGCCAACTTCAGGGATATCGCGGTGGGTTTTGAAAAGTTCTAAACATGTCGCCATAGCCAGTTCCGGATTGTCTACACGGAGTAAGGCTCTTGTTGAGTCGTCATGCCCCTCTACGAGAACTCCGCGCTGCACAATTCCAATAGTGGCTGAAGATGTAGACCATCTCTTCGCATATTTTGGATTTACCATAAAGGTTAAATCACCTTCACGAGCACCTGAAAGAGAAGCTATTCCAGTGCATGCCAAATCACCAGGACCCTCGATGGTCGCTTGAATTTCTTTTGCGATAGAGAACGCAGTATGTGTTGGGTTCGACACGGGTTCTTAGCGAACTGCCATCTCATCAAAATTACTGTTCATATATTCGATCAACAAGTCTGTAACATCAAGTGCAGGGTTTGCATACAGAATTCGCCTACTGCTAATTTCAAGGCCCATATCAACATCATCGCCTTGGGGAAGAGCAATCGCAGCATCATTTACAATGACGTAATCCCAACCATTTTTCGCAGCAAGTTCAACCGAAGATTTACGAATGTTCTCGTACACCGTGCGGATGCCCTTGGAAAGTTCTCGACTTTTGCGAACATTACTGTACTCAACTTGCGCTTGGTACTCCAACACTTTGAGCTGTTGTTCCTGTAGTAGTTCTTGCCATTTCTCAGAGCCCTGTTCATACAGTTCGAATTCTTGCTCGTACTCTGCAATAATTTGGCGGCGCACTTCGATATCTGCATTCATTGACTCGATGAGTGTCTGTACTTTCGACTCTTCAAACACACGTTCTTCAAGTGAGGAGAATACCTTTTCGAAGTCGACCGAAACTGTTACTGTTGGCAATGCGGGGACGAACCACTTATTTGCATGGGTTTGCCAAGCAAATATTCCAACAACAAACAGTGTCAGTACGTAGGAACTATATTTTGTAAATTTTATGTGTTGCATCTGAAGTTTCCTTTGGCAATCATTTTTCTGATCGTTTTTCCCATTCAAGATTCATGTGGGTCACGACCTGCTCTGTAATATCAATTTGTGAGCTTGCGTAGACAATACGTTGTTGCCCAATTTGTTCTCGCACCTGAAATTCTTGGGGTGAAGAAGATTTTGGGTTCACCATTATTTCTCGCTCATCATCGGTAATAAGGACGAGGTCGTAACCATTTTCTTTTGCAATGTCTGCAACAGAATTGCGAATCTTCATATACAAATCTCTAAACATCAATGATCGCTCATTGTCCACGCGTTTCTCTGCGAATTGTTGGTAACTCATCGCTTCAAGTGCAAGTTGATTAAGTTGTTCAATAATTGCTTCTTGATCGGCTTCGGCTGCAGATTGCAAGCTCTCTTGAAGCGTCTTAATTGCATCATTTCTTTTCAGCAGTTCTTCTTCAATTTTTGAAAACAGTTTTCGTAACCGGGCTTCTGAATCCGCGCGTTCTGTCAAATCTGCAGAGACCTTCTCAATATCAAATGTGACCACCACCGTTGGTGTTCTGAAGTGTGTAGAAGATGCAACCGCTGCATAGCCAGAAGCGATACAGACAACTGCAGCTGTAGCAAGGCTCAGGGTGATTCTTTGCATTCGTGTTTTTGTAGACATGGGTGTGTTCCTTAATCTCGAAATATACAGGTAGATTTTAAACAATTGTACGAGAATTTCTTTCGGGTCGGTGTAGTATCAGAAGGGCAATTGGACACTGAAACTAAATGTTTTCTTTTTATCTTCGGCCTGTTTGACAATTGGGAAAGCAAAATCAAACGCAAGAGGAGCCGAACCGAGTTGAGGAATATGCAATCGTAATCCAGTACCGACACTCACGCGGTATTCGTCAAAGCCCGGGGAATCGGTCACTGTACCGCTATCAACGAATGCCACCATCGAAATGAATTCATCAACAACGGGGAATTCATACTGAGCGCCTAAGAAAATTTCCCAATCCCCACCGATTGGCACAAATGGATCGCCACCTGCTACGCGTGGTGTCCCCAATGGCGAGACAGATCGAAATCGAAAACCTCTGAATGACCTACCACCGAGGTAAAACTTTTCGAAAGTTGGCGAAGTGCCTCCAAAAATATACCCCAAGCGAGTATCTAGTCGCAGTGTTGTGGTATTGCCTAAAAAGTCGCGATCAACGGCAAAGTACGAAGTAGTAGATATAAATGCTTTTGTAAAGGTATAGTCACCTGATGGCAAACCATATTGATTTAAGTTCAAACTAATGCGAGAACCCTCTGTTGGTCTGTCAAAAGCAAGGGTTGTTCTGTTCAACGACAATCCGAGTGAGTTAATGTTGCTAGGGCCTTGATCGTTGAAAATTTCTAGTGGCACGTTATCGTCAAATTCGGTCAATTTAACACGATTCGAAGTGAGGTTCAAACTTCCATACCAAATATCACCGAAGCGGCGCCCCACACTTACATTAGAGTAGAGCGTTTCTTGTGTGTAGTCTGTGTAATCCCGTTGGCTCCAGCCAACTGTCCCGCCAAGGGAATAGTCTGTGTCTAGAAAACGGGGGTCTGTAAGACCCATTGAATAATTAAAGAGTTCGTCGCCAGGTTGAAATGCCATTGAAAATTGCTGGCCAGCTCCCTTGAAAGCTTTTCGTTGCCAAAATTCTTCCCAACTTTCGGGCCAATCTGCAATATCAAAGTTGCGTTCATTAAGTGAAATATCCCCGAGCATACCGGTATCGCTGCCGGCCATCACACCAAAACTTAATGAACCTGTTTGAGTCTCATCAACCTCAACAAGAAGATCTCGCACATACGGACGAAGCTCGTCTTTCGGCTGAATAGTCATCGTTACACCGTTCGGCATAAACAACCCAGTCTGCTCAAGTCGATCTTTTGATCGGTTTGCCTTCGCCACATCAAATGGATACCCGGGTTTCAAACCTAGACGACCACGGATAACCTTGTCCTTAGTTACCAAATTTCCTTGTATTTCAATTGTACCCACTCGTGTGGGCATACCTTCTTTAATCACAAAGTGGATATCAACGGTAGCCCCAGGTTCTGCGTGGTAAGGAATAGCATTCGTTGTATCTAACTCCAGCACACTCCTGCCACCAAACATGGCTTGACGAGCCTTCTTAATAGCTTGTTGTTTTGCTTCAACATCAATTATTCTTCCAAGGACACCGTATGCTTCATTAAGCGAAGTAACAGCCTTATTAATATCTGATTGCCGAAAGACGTCACCAACGTGGATGTGAATAAGTCCTTCAATTTGTTCTGCTGTAAAAACTGGTGCAAGGTCTCCCATAGTAATGAACTGTGTGGAAATTCCCCCAATGGTGTATTGTGGTCCTTCTTCTATTAAAAATACTACTGCTGCTTCTTTGTCGCTTGGACTCAATGGATTTATATAAGAAATACTAATGTCTCGGAAACCCCTGTCGATATAAAATCTATTGAGGCTTGCAACGTCAGCCTTCAAAACTTGTTCGTTTAGTTCACCTCGTCTAAAAAAGGGAACCGAAACCCTCGTATCTATTTCGGATGAGAGTTCTTTTGCTGTAAACGAATTGTTTCCGAAAAACGAAAGTCCTTTCACTCGAACACGATTACCTTCCATGATTTTATATACAAGGACTACAGACTCATCGATTCGCAACCCAGTAAACTCATCGACATCCTTGCCGTACACGGTAATCTCAGGAAATACTTCCACTTGGTAGTTGCCCTGCTCTTGGTACATCTTCATAATCGCACGCTTCCCGCGATCAATAGCATCTTGATCACGCCCAAGTCCAAGCATAATTGGTGTTACCGCGAGGAGTTCGTTATCGCTGATAAGAGTATTACCAGCCATCGAAACCTGTGTGATTATTTGTTGTTCTCTAAAGGTATAAATAAGTTCGATCGTACCGTCACCCTGTAAGACCACATCCGCGGAGATGTACTTAAATTCACCGAGGTGATTCAACGTGTGGACATCGCTTTGCACAATCTCTGCGTCGTATATTTCACCGACAGTAGATTGGATGAGGTTCTCGATACGTTGTTCCTGCACCCTGTCGAGCCCTTCAAATACAATTAAGGTGATTGTTCGATCTTCAAAGTTAGCAAATACAGTATTCGCAAGAAAGGTGCTCACGAGGCACAAGAATATAGTTAGTGGGAGACGCATCCGTTTGAGAAGGATACCTGCGCTAGACAACCCTCACAACCGCAAAGCGTCCGTAGAAGTACAATACATTGCTACATAAAAGGCGAGTTTTACTCATGACAAACACTCAAGAACTTCTCCATACCCCATTCCACAGTTACCACCTTGACGAAGGCGCCAAAATGGTCGATTTTGCTGGATGGGAGATGCCCCTTCACTACGGATCCATTATCGATGAGCACCTGCAAGTCCGTTCAAGTGGTGGATTATTCGATGTTTCTCACATGGGACGGCTTCGATTCAAGGGGAAAGACGCTTGCCGGCTACTCGATCGGCTTTGCACACGCCAAATATTGGGGATGGATGATGGACAAATTCGATATTCGCTTATCTGCAATGATGCTGGCGGTTGTTTAGATGACGTACTGGTTTACAAGGAAGGCGATGCAAATTATTCCATGGTGTGTAACGGTGCCAACAGGGGAAAAATCTGGAAACACATCGAAGACAATAAAGAAGGTTTCGTCTGCAAAATTAAAGATGAAACTGAAGGAACGGCAATGATTGCTGTCCAAGGTCCAAAGGTCATGGAACTACTGTCTCATTTTTCTAGTGAAATTCCCAACCTCAAACGGTATCGTTTTGTGACCAAGAACCTCCTTATTGCCAAGGTGATGATTTCACGCACAGGGTACACGGGTGAGGATGGTGTAGAAATTATTTTGCCTAAAGGCTTTGCTCAAAAAGCAATCAACATGATGTTCAAACATGTGGATGACAGAAACCTCATTAAACCAACGGGGTTAGGGGCACGGGATTCTCTACGCCTTGAGGCGGGCATGCCCCTTTATGGACATGAACTCGATGAAGTAACTGACCCAATTTCTGCTGGTCTGAAGTTTGCGGTTAAACTTGATAAAGGCGAAGGTGATAATGAAGCCGAACCATGTATTGGTCAAAGTGCACTTCGCCATATATCTGACCACGGCTCAGGGAAAAAACTTGTTGGATTACGTTTGGACGGCAAACGTTCCCCTCGTCAAGGCATGCCCGTTTGCACGGGCGAGAGCGTAATAGGTGTCATTACGAGTGGGTGTTTTAGCCCAACATTTGGATACCCCATTGCCATGGCATACGTGTCAAGTGATTTTTCGGGCGATAGTGTGTCAATTGATTTTGGTCGTCAACAACATGACGCAAACATAGTGCAGTTGCCGTTCTACAAAGCGTAACTACATTAATAACCTTAGGAATGGCAGCTTTGTGTTTCTTCACAACACTTTCGCCAAACTCGACACTACTCCCGCAGCAGACGAATTTCGTCTCGAAGAATTGCTGCTAGTTCGTAATTTTCGTTTGCAATCGCTGCTGCAAGACGTTCTTTTAAATCTGCTCGTTCTGAAGTTGGTAACCGTGGCACAAGTGCTTCTTTCATTCCACGAAGCAATTGCACTTCATTTGAATGCTCGGCTTCATCGCCAAGAAGTTCTTGCAGGGCAAGCAATCCCTCATCAATTGCAGCCATTGCTTCGATTGTGTCCTCCAGAGAAACTGCCCACTCAGCTGCTGCTCTAGTTCGTAGCGCAATGACCGCTGGGCGAAATTGTTCTAACGCAACCCTATCCTGTTCTTCACTTGCGTTATGTTTGCACAAATCAAAGATTTCTAAATTCCGATCACAATCATGTATGACATTTTCAAAACGATGAAGTGAGAATAGCGCAGCAGCTCGATGAGAACGTTGCACGCCTTCCTCGCGTAACTGCCTACAGATGTCAGGTGCAATACCTCCATGCGTTCCTCGCTCCTCAAAAAGTGCAAGCAGGGTTGGAAAGCCGTCTTGTAGCACTCCATCGGGTCTACCCTGCAGCTCCATTTGGACAACACCTAGCTCTATGCGTAATTGGATCAATTCTCTTCCGTTTTCACCTTCGATGATTCGCACGTTGAGTTTGCCATTCTCGTATGGCCATTCACGTAATAGTTTAGTAATGTCATTAGTCGTCATAAGCGGAGTATCTTTCCTAGTGTGACATCCTACAGCATGCAGGGAGTGAGAAAGTTCGGGTTATACGGCTTGATACCTATTAGGTTTGCGCAAAGCGCTTGATTTCCTCGTAATTACATCCGATGCGTGCGTAGGATTGTAATAGCAATGGAAAATTAGGAGACGTGCGTGGACCTTGAACTATATCTACATCAAATCAACGAAGTACAGCTTCTTTCACGAGAAGAGGAAAAAAAGCTTGGTTGGCGAATCATTAACGATAGCGACCCTAGTGCCAAAGAGCACATGATTAGAGCAAACCTGCGCTTGGTTGTCTCTATCGGAAAACGGTACCTCGGAAGAGGACTAACCTTAGGCGATCTAATTGAAGAGGGCAACATCGGTCTTATTCGAGCAGTTGAGGGATTCGATCCAGCACACGGCGCACGATTTTCCACATACGCTTCTTGGTGGATTAAGCAATCTATCAAACGAATGCTTATCAACGCAACACAACCTGTACATATTCCCGCATATATGGTGGATCTCATCAATCGATATAGAGATACGTTACGGACACTTACCGATGAACTTGGGCATGCGCCCACAAATCAAGAAGTTGCACACCAGATGGAAATGCCTCTGAAAAAACTCAACGCAGTCCGACGTGCACAGCGAGCATCAAGTGGTAGAAAACCTAGCACCATTGGAGGGGAGCCACTCTCACTTTCTGAAGTTTTTGAGGATGAAAACAGCAAACGTCCTGACGAAGAAGTCGAACAACGAGAAACCATTAAAGATATTCTTGGGTTCCTCGGGCAACTCGACCACCGCGACGCTCGCGTATTACGATTACGGTTTGGGTTAGAAGGGCAAGACCCCCTCACACTTAAAGAAATAGGAAGTGTCATAGGACTGACCAGAGAACGTGTACGGCAAATTGAAATTGAATCACTCAGAAGATTACGCGAACGAATGCAAAACGGAACGCCAATACATGGCAGACGCGCTTCTTAAAGAAGCAATTTATTGAATTGAGAAATAAACTGGGCGCCTCCTAGCGAGGCGTCTTTTTTTCGTAAACGGTTTATCTTCGCAATCACTTCATTTTTGTCGCCCCCATCAGCAATATGCCATTGCAACATCTGCAAATTTGCAAGCCAATACCAATATGCCGAACTGTCCTCCGGACTTGTCGACTGAACTACGTCTCTCATTGCAACTGCATCCCGAGTGCAACAAGCAAGACCCGCAACAGTTTGTACACTTTTGCCATACGTATCCATTACTTGCATAAATAGTGGAATTGCTTTTTCGCAATTACCGAGTAACCGATGCGTTTCTGCAAGAACATTAAGGTCAACTGAATCGCTATCTTCCAACAACAACGTGAATGCTTTTTCTCTCCACGAATTAATGCCTTTCTCGTGGCATTGAGCAATTCCCTGTTTCAATAAGTCTTGTATCACTGACGAGTTAAAATTCTTGGCCATTCGAACTGGCAAATTTGATTCGTTTGAAATCACAAACGCCATCTGCAGATTTGTAGGAGAAAGTTCTCGATTGTTTACCATCTCTTGCACTTCATCAAATTCTGAAACAGCGTTTGCGGGTTCGTCTGTGGCTAGTCTGTTTGCAAGTTGTGCTACTTGAGGGATCTTACTTGTACTAGAAATTGCAATATCTGGACGCAAGCGTTCAAGCCACGTGAGCAGTAACTCATCAACTAATTCCTGATCGTACCCGTATTCCAAAAGCCAACTGGATAGCGAAAACCAAGCAAAGACGGCATCTTCTGGTGTTTCTGATATGCGCGCATAGCCATGCGCAAAAGGAATACGAAGATACTGACAACTAGAGGCGCGGAGTGTGGAGTCAAAAGAAACATATATATTTTGTGCTAACTCCGAATCGCCATTGAGCATCGCTTGTTCAATATCGAACACATTCAGCACTGCTAAATCTTCGATATTTGCAGAACTATAAGCACGAAGCTTTTCGGCAACTTGTGTTGCCTTTGTAACATCACCTAATAATTGTGCGCAACGCAACTGCATGCGTAGTACTCGGGATCCAGCAATGCCATCCATGTCACTACCAAGAGTATCTAGAATTTCTTGGCATACTTCAGCCTGGGCGTTTTTATGCTCCATCTCAATACCCGCGAGCATTCCTTGTAAAAAAAGTGATTCCGCAGTTTCATTTTTATCAGTAATTTCTGCGCGAACTTCTGCTAGTAATGTGGCTGCGTTGTGCAACTCGTCAGCATCTGGCAAACCAATCGTGACATTTGCAATGATTGGAGTTGTTGTCCATGGAATAAATAGGTGTTCTTTTGCTACATTTATTTGCGTTTGAGCAAAAACAAAAGACGCTATCAAAGCCGAACTCATCATGATGGTTCGTCCAATAAAATATTAGTGTATTGAGCATCGACAACAATGTTATATGCAGAAACTGCATGTTCCCAACGAGTCTCTTTTGTTGGCTTGATAAGCATTGGATGTGAGGGTGCAAATAAACCGCCGTTTGCAAGAGAAGACACCCGATTCGAGCGTAAGAATTTTGAAAGTTCTTGCAAAGAAGCAATGGGTTGCCATGGACCTTCTAACCGAACACGAATATCGTTTGAGCCTGATCCCGCAGACTCAACAAGAATTACAAGTGGTTCATTATCGAGCGAAAGTGTGTCCCCGCCTTGCCTAAGAGGTACATCCATCGGGAACGATTCTTCTGCTGTTTTAAATTCTGTAGCAACCATAAAATACACCAACAACAAAAACACCACATCAATCATTGAAGTGAGATTAAGTCCAATCATTCCAGATGAACGCTTTCGACGAATCATCGTTCTTCACCACTCACTACTAATTGCAAACGAGGTGTCGTACCAACGTTGCGTATTGCTTCAATCGTTTGATGAATGTGTGTGTATTTCGTAGAGCGATCTGCACGGAGATGTACATCTGTAGCTCCACCCTGCATTCGAATTCGTACTATTTCAGTTAATTCACCAAGAGCGTTGACACCCAAGGAGTGTCCACCCACAACAAACCCTGCAATTTCACCTTCTTCGCTGGGAACTATGTTTACAACTACACAGTTAGTTTCTTCTGGAACTCCAGCAACAGAGCGATCTGGTTTTGGCAAGTCCATAGATACTGCTTCACGGTCCACAATTTGAGACACTACAACAAAAAAAACAATGAGCAAGAACGTGACATCAATCATGGGCGTCATATTTGCGTGAATAGCGGAAGACGGTTTCCCTCTGCGAATCATTATGATGCTTCTACCGTTTGGAGCGGAAGTGCAGTCTTTGAGGCGAGCGAGGTTTTAGTTGATTGTTGAGAAGGACGAGGACAAGGTCTGAAATTATTCAAAATATCCTCGGCTTCAATTGTTGCTTCAACAGTAAGTTCATCTATTTTATTTCGAAGTATCGCATATCCAGCCAATGCGGGAATTGCCACGACCAGTCCCCAAAATGTCGTAGTCAACGCAGTGCCAATACCGCCCGCAAGTGCGACGGGATCGGCACTACCTCCAGAAGAAACAATTGCACCAAATGCCAAAATCATTCCATACACTGTTCCAAATAATCCAATCATCGGACTCACTTGACCGAATACGTTGAGCAATTCTATTCGCCTCAAACGTGCCGTTGCAAGTTCGTCTGCTGTTTGCTCAAGTGCTCTCATCATTGCGGGAAACCCAAACTTGGCTTCGCGAAATGCCGCGACCAATATTTTCCCTAAATAACTTGAATCTTTTTCAGCTACGGAAATTGCAGTTTGGAACTGTTTTTTCTTAATGTTCTTACGAAGTGCGTTTGCAAGTTCATCTGGTAATACCGACGGTCTACGATTTGCCAGTGCAAGGTGTACCATCAACCCGATACTACATATAGAGAGTAACAAGAGTAGCCATGTCACACCGCTTCCAATTAACTCAATAGATCCGTCACTGCTTCGGGAAACAAAAAAAGCCTCTCCAAAACTATGTTCGCTTTGCGCAAAGGTTGTCGTTCCAAAAGATGCGACAAGTAAAATGGGTATCAATCTCCGTTTGGCATCCATGCCAGTTCTCCTTACTTCACTACTTTACCACGTGAAATAAATGTGTAACCATCTTTTCCACCATGAATATCTGCAATTTTACGCATTGTTTGCATTGGATCCTCAGATAAATATTGAATACAGTTTATTTGTACACGCCGAAGCCCGTTGCGTGCATCCACCGGATTTATCGAATCGAGTGATTCCATCAATTCGTCTACGGGCACCTCATACCTACCTGCACCTGTAATGTTCTCACTTAACAAATAAATAACGTCTGGCTTGAATCGCATTGCGGACTTCATTGCACGAATCGGATTGCTTCCACCAGCAGGGATTACCTTCCCGCTCGTGCTGATCCATTTCATTGCAGAGTCAATGTTATCTGCAGTTGCAGAAATTAATTGCTTTCTTGGAGGAACAATTATTGCATCGTTCTGTTGAAAGAAAATTATTCCAAACTCCTGCTTTGGGTGGAGTGTTCTCAGGGAACGTTCGAGTTCTTCTAGCACCACCGACAAGTGCAGCAACATCGAACCAGAGGCATCAACAACATACACAATATATTTTGCTGCTTCTGCATCAAGACCCATAAATTGAACTTCTGTTTCTGGCTCTCTTGTTGCAAATGTTGGGATTTCACCACTACTTGAAATTTGATGTAACACCGCAAAACCATCATTTTTCTTTGGAGTGGGTTTTTGTACTGTGGGCACTTCTGGAATAATGACATCTTCCTCGCTAGGAGGAAGATTCATAGGCAACTTTGCATTTTCTTGATGTGATTGTTCGTGCCATTGCGCGGTCACCACTCTGGGTGGCTCTTCCTCGATAGAAATAACTGACCATGTAATAAAAAAAGCTATCCCGCCTAATCCAAGATGGACTCCAATAGAGATGATCCATGAAAGCGTTCTGGATAGGTCAGCATGTTTTTTTACTTTTTTTGGCATGCAGTGGGATGCTACACCATATTCAGGGGCAACCCTTTATTCACCGCTCTTTTTCGTTGGCTTGTTTTGTGAAACTGGGTTCGCAGAATGTCTGTGGTCAAGCGATAACCCGCCAGCACCACCACAAACAAGCCCTAGAGCCAATGTCGCTAATCCAAGCCCTGCGAACAATTGAATAAAACTGTACGAATCAAGAGGCCAATCAAATGGGTTCATCTTAAACATGCCATGAACATCAGCGCTAACAAGGTACGTTGCCCCTACTAATACTAGCGCCGTTCCAAGCGCGGCAATTCGTGTGTAAAAACCAATCAAAATCAATATGCCTGCGACTAACTGCGCTATTGCCGCACTCCAAGCAATAAATGTGCCCCAACCACCAAGTGACGGCCATTTTGTATGTAATCGCCAAGAAATTCGATGTACGCCTTTGGTAGTCGTTACCTGAGCCGCTGTGGAAGGCGAAAGTATTTCGGCTTCCTCATCTGCGGGAGCACTACCTTCGCTCCCTACGTCGCTTTCTGGTTTGCTCTCCGGATCCTCCACAGGAGTGGGTGGCGCAACCTCATTTACGTGAACAGCAATATCCATTTCCTGAAGCCCATTTGCTACCTCCTGCCGAATCTGTACTTGCCCGAAACAATTAATCCAACCAGATGTCAACATCGCTGCTGCAATGACGAGTCGGGCGAGAAGAGGCATAATTGTAGAAGATGCAAAGTTCATGATAAGGGGGTTGTTGGGGAAACAGCTTTCCCCGTATCATATCCGCTTCTGCACCAACCCACGCGGGCGTGGCGAAATTGGCAGACGCGCCAGATTTAGGTTCTGGTGGGGTAACACCCGTGGAGGTTCGAGTCCTCTCGCCC
>JABHWX010000220.1 GCA_018657585.1 Phycisphaerae bacterium | reverse complement strand
CAAACACACCAATTTGACCAATGTAGCCAGAGCCTTTGCACACCGGGCACGTAATAATTTTATTCTTTTCTTCTATCTGCCCGCCTTTCCTATAGAGTTGTTCTACTTTGTCGATGGGTAATCCTTGCTTCGCTAAATCTGGAGAAGGTTTGTACGCAACGCGACAGTTTTCACAGAGCCTACGTACAAGTTTTTGGTAGACGACCGCTTGTAATGCATCAAAGGATTGTTTTGGGTCTGCGACAAATCCTGCCCAGCGTGAAATGAGTTCAGAAAGTGAAGAAGAAGGGATGGAGACAATAACTAAAGGACCTTCCTTGCCGGGTTTTGCAGCAATCTTTGCGGCTTCTGCATCGATAAGATCCCCAGCCAAAATGACATCAGGGTCTCTTCGAATAGTCGTTTGCAATTGTGCGGCGTAATCACCCTCATGCTCTTGTGCGTTCTGATGGGTAATGCCTTCAAGAGTAGCAAGAGGTTCTTGTTCAAGGGTAACGATGTTATTTAAGTAAGAATCGTGTTGGGAGAGTATTGCGTAGCTTGTTGTGGTGACACCACTTTGATTGCTGCCTCCTAGTAGAACAATTCCATGTCTCCGGTCTTCTTGCTTAAGTTGGTCGAGCATTTCACGTTGCTTCGGAAGCAATCCAAGAGAATCCCAAGCCCGAATCACTCGTTCAGCGCGATCAAAGTCTAATCGAACTGTATGGGAATTTGATGATCCAGAAGTAGTAAGATCAATATGTGTGTTGCCAGATTCTCCGGATACATCAAATGTTCCTGTTTGTTTTCGCCTTACATCTTGAGGATCAGTGCCTGCGGTTTCCTTTAGAAATGCAAGAACTTTCGCGCCTAGGTCAGGTGCAACCGATTCTTGTTTAAAAGGCATGCCATCTGTGATATACATACTTTGGCATCCTTTAGAAGTAAGTTGGAATTCTAAACGACTTGCTCGATTATTTAGAGCCTCTGCAATTAGTTCGTCTGCAGTGAGGTAAATATCAAGTTGGGGGTCTTCCTTTTGTGGCACTTGAATTTCGCCAGCAGTACCATCAAAACGCAATGTAGCCTGTCTGTTTGCTTTCGCTAACTTGCGAGTTTCCATTGCCCCTTTAATACTATCTACTCCAAGTTTGTATTTGTACTCATCCGCAACAACTTCGTTACGAACTTTCCAGTACATGAGAATTGGCGCAAGTAGAACAATAACCCCAAGTGGAAACGCAAGATAGAAGTTGACTGCAAAAAGCATAATGGCAAGTGCAGCACCAGCCGACACAATATAAATTGCGTTCCATTTTTGCACATCAAGGTGTGCAGAGCGAGCGTCCTTCTCAAGGTGGGTACTTACAAGCCATCCCCATGCAATAAATGCCGCGCAAATAAACAACGGCTTCCACGGACTAAGGTAATAAGCGATTTCGCTAGCAGCGGCAAGCATCGCGATTGACATTATGTAATACCCTTTATTTTCATTTTCAAGTCTTCAGGTTTTGGAGTGGCGTCCATTGCGGTCTTAAGTGAAACCCATTCAGATTCAACAAGGTTATATAGAGCAGTGTTCAAATCAACCATGCCTTCTTCGCTACTCTTCTTGATGATTTCTAAGAGTTCGCCTTCGCGTGCTTCAAGTATGTACTTCGTGACAATTGGTGTGCCGAGCAAAATTTCAAGTGCTGGGATACGCGCAACGTCTTCGCGTAATGTGGGGAGCAGTTTTTGATACACAATTGCACGCAAGTTGTAAGCAAGTAATTTGCGAATCTGTGGCCTTTCTGTTTCTGGGAACAGGTCGTAAATACGACCAAATGTTTGCCAAGCAGAAGAGGCGTGAATTGTTCCAAAGACAAGGTGCCCTGTTTCGGCAGCACGGATTGCCGCTTCAAATGTTTCATTATCCCGCATTTCTCCGACTAAAACGACATCTGGATCTTCACGGACCAAGGCACGTAAAGCTTCGTTGAAGTTTAAACAATCAATCCCAACTTCACGCTGGTTGATAGTTGCTTTCTGGTCATTGAATATATATTCGATTGGGTCTTCAATCGTAACGATATGGCAACGCTTCCGCTGGTTGACGTAATTCAACATTGCCGCGATGGATGTTGACTTACCTGAGCCAGTAACACCAGCGAATAAAATAAGACCGTTTGCGCTCATTGCAACTTCGCCTAGAATTTCAGGAAGGTGAAGTTGCTCAAACGTCATGATGTCTGAAGTAATCAGGCGACAAGCAAGAGACGGTCTACCGCGTGCCATGAATAAATTGATACGGAATCGATTATCATCGTCGTAATCGTACGCCAAGTCAATTTGCCCATGCGTCTGAAAAATTTTGTACTGAGCATCATCAAGAATGTCGCGTGCAATTTGGTAGCAGAGTGGCTCAGTGTTTAACTCGGCATCTAAACTACGCAAGACACCTCGAACTCGAATCCGTGGTTTAGTACCCGCTTTAATATGCAGGTCAGAAGCCTCAAATTTGATGGTAGATTTAAGCATCCTCCGGAACGCTTCAATCCCTTTTCCGGGTTCGGTTCCTTGGTCGTTGTGCACAAAATCTATAGGGTTGTCTGTTTCTGGTTGGGTCAAAATGTAATCTCTTTTCTATTATCCCTTTGTGTATAGGTTTAGGTTGGACAGAGTAGCATATAAACCCTCGCTATTCCGAGCTCTAAGGGTTGATTTAAAGCATGAAAACGAGTATCCTTGCAAGATGGAAAAGATAAACATTTCTGACGGCATCACATTTGATGATGTATTGCTGGTTCCGAGGTACAGCGAGGTAACTCCTGATATTGCTGATACCTCCACTCGACTCACAAATCGAATTCATCTGAATATACCGCTGATTTCAGCCCCTATGGACACAGTTACGGAATCCGCCTTGGCTATTGCTCTCGCTCAAGAGGGTGGAATTGGCTTTGTGCACAAAAATATGCCTCCGCAACTTCAAGCACTAGAAGTTGCCAAGGTAAAGCGTTCAGAGAATGGTGTCATTACCGATCCTATCACATTAAGCCCTGAAGACTCTATTGCAAAAGCGACTACTCTTATGGCGGAGCAGAATGTGTCTGGCTTTCCTGTCACTCTTGATGGGGGTGGCAATAGCGAGGTTGTTGGCATTTTGACTAGGCGAGATATGAAGTTTGTAGATTCGAGCGACCAACTTGTTGGTGAGTTGATGACTTCAAAAGATTTAGTGACTGGAACTCTAGAGACAACTCTTGAAGAAGCAGAAGCAATCATGACTCGTGCCAGAGTCGAAAAATTAGTACTGATAGACAACGGAAAATTATGTGGTCTTGTCACGATGCGCGACATCGAAAATATACGACATCACCCAAAGGCATGTCGTGACACCCGCGGCCGTTTGCGCGTAGGTGCTGCTGTCGGAGTTCACCAATACGATCGAGTTGAAGCGTTAATTGAAGCAGAGGTCGATGTTATTGTGGTTGATACGGCGCACGGTCATTCACTTAATGTGGTTGACACAGTTCGAGAAATCAAAAAGCGTTGGGACATCAATGTCATTGCTGGAAACAT
>JABHWX010000219.1 GCA_018657585.1 Phycisphaerae bacterium | reverse complement strand
TGATGCATCTAGATCAGGATATTCAATGGACGCAGTCGCATTAGGCACCCTTGACTACGAGTGTATTTCTATCAAAGAACTCATCGGAACGGGCAAATCACAAATTTCTTTTAATCAAGTTCCGCTTGTTGATGCATGTCCTTATGCAGCAGAAGATGTGGATATAACGTTTCGATTATGGAATGTGTTTGAGCCTCAGTTATCAGGTAATTTGAGAACCTTGTATGAGAAAGTTGAGATGCCTTTAGTTCGTGTTCTTGCTGCTATGAGAATTGCAGGTATCAAAGTAGACCCACACGAATTGCAACAACAGCGAAGTGTTATTGCAAAACGAATCGAAGAACTCAAAAACGAAATAGAAGAAGTAGCGCCGTACTCTTTCAACCCAGACTCACCCAAGCAACTGTCCGAGGTATTGTTTGATGGTGAAAATGGTTTAGGGATCAAGCCCCTTAAAAGAGGAAAGTCATTTCACTCTACGAACGTTGAAGTTCTTGAAAAGTTAGCGAGTGATCCAGACGTTGACACAGAGTTGCCATCACTGATACTGGAGTACCGAAAGTTGACAAAATTAGTGAATACCTATTTGGTTTCTCTAGTTGAAGTTATCAATCCAGCAACTGGAAGAATTCACGCTTCCTTTAATCAAACGGGAACATCAACTGGTCGATTGAGTAGTAGTGATCCGAATTTACAGAATATTCCAATCCGTTCTGAAATTGGACGAAATATTCGTAAAGCATTTATTCCTGAGAATGGCAATTTATTTGTTGCAGCAGACTATTCACAGGTAGAACTTCGTATGCTCGCTCATCTCAGTGGTGATGAAGCGTTATTACAAGCATTTCGTGATGGGCAGGACATTCATAGGGCTGTGGCCTCAGAGGTGTTTGGAACTGCGATTGAAGAAGTTTCTGACGAACAGCGTTCAGCTGCTAAAGCAGTGAATTTTGGAATTGTTTATGGCATCACGAAGTGGGGATTGTCAAGGCAATTAAAATGTTCTCCAGAGAGATCGGAACAAATTATTGACGATTATAAATCTCGGTTTAAGGGAATTGATACATTTCTTGAAACGTGTGTTGCGCAGGCGAACGAACTTGGATATGTGGAGACCATTGAACATCGACGAAGGCAGATTCGGAGCATTGATTCGAACAACCAACAGCAGCGAGCGCTGGCCGAACGTGTTGCGATAAACAGTGTTGTGCAGGGGAGCGCAGCAGATTTGATAAAGGTTGCGATGAATAATGTGCATCAACGGCTTTCTGAGGAGTTTCCTGAAGCAAAATTGCTCATGCAAATACACGATGAACTTGTTGTTGAGACCCCTGAGCAGCATGCAGAAGCCGTTCGCAATCTTCTCGTTGAGGTAATGGAATCAGCAATGGATTTAAATGTACCAATTGTTGCTGATGCTTCGATTGGAAGTAACTGGGCGGAATGGAAATAAAAACTATCTCGCGTATAGTTTATTCTTAGTCAAAGAAAAAAACACGCCTGCAAAGCAGTCATGTTTTTTCAAGACGAGGCGGACGGGACTCGAACCCGCAACATCCGGCTCGACAGGCCGGTACTCTAACCAATTGAGCTACCGCCCCAACTGGGAAGGGAGATTTTAGCATGGTTCTACAACCGGTCAAGGGGCTATTGCCATAGATTTATAGCGATAAAAACCCAAAAAAAGTGAAAAATATGTATCAGAATTAATGTGGCTCAGAACCATATTAATTTCTCCGAAGAGATTATTGCAGGGGACAGTCACAATAAAACCTCAATCTTATTATGCAATACAAAATAACAACGAGGTCAGACTTCACGAAGTCCGATTGCAATTAAATGTCAACCGTGTATGCAATACAAGTGCTTGGCATTCGTTTGAATAGGTGCAGGGACGGTACCTCAGATTACAGATAGTCAAATCTCTCCTCCTAACCTTGGCGGGCAATGCTCCCGCCGAGGTTATTTATGTCGATGTGGAATGATTAGCGAGTGCTGGTTTGAGGAGAACGAAGTTGATCATAATGGAAGGGATATTGGGAATTACAGCAAATGTTCTCCTACTATTAAAAACCACATCTTTGACGGCACCGCTTCTAATTCCTCTGTGAAATAAGCAATCATCTTTTAGTAACCGCCAAATTACCCAGTATGACTTTGGAAATTGTGATTTTGTCACAAATCGTCCTTATGAAGAAAATAACCACGTTTTATTGTAATAAAAAGTGGCTTTTACTCAAAAAAACGGTACTCTTGAAAGATCGAGGGGGGTTTTTCTCGGTTGCGGTGAAAACTTCCGCAACCGTTCGCTTAGGTTCACGAATATCTTTGTGGCTCCATGGTGGGGTCGACACAATCTTTATTTAGGAGTGAGTTCATGGTAGTTACATTTTTCAAATCACAATTATGTCTATCGGCAGTTTCGATTTTTTCGCTGATGTCAAATGCACAGGCAAAACCACTTTCAATATCTGATGACAGCCGTCTCGATCAAGAGATTAACGCTGTGTTAAATCTTGAGGATAGCTGGCACACAACGCTAGATATTCATGATGTGCCAAATCGTCCCATCACAGTTGCAATTCCTATTGAAAATGTAACGTATACTTTGGAGCTTGAGCCACATTCAGTTCGTTCAGATATTTATTCTGTTTTTATGACAGATGATAATGGAGAATTGTATGAAGTTGAGCCGGGACCTATTCGAACTCTTCGCGGAACTATTGCTGAGTTTGAAGGCAGTAGGGTTGCTGGTTCGCTTATGACAGACGGATTGTATGCTCGAATTAGTTTGGCTGACGGTACCGAATACTGGATGGAACCAGTGAGTGAAAAACTAGGCCTAAGAGAATCTGGCTTATATGCTTTTTATAGAGGCGATGATGTCATTGCTTCAGAAGGACAATGCGGAACAAAAGACCATCGTGATGTAGGTAGTGTTCTTGATATGCTTGCAAACTACAACCCAGCAGACAGTGCAAATCGTGGCGTTTTGCAAATTGCACAAATTGCTTGTGATACGGATTACGAGTACTGGCAAGACTGGGGAAGCAATACTGAATCACGTATTAACCAAGTGATTAATAGTATGAACCAACAATATGAAAGCGAAGTGAGTTTACGGCACGAAATTACAACTGTTATTGTTCGTGACGATTCAAATGATCCATATACCTCTTCAGATGCTAGTACTCTTCTTGATGAATTTAGATCCCAATGGAATAGTAATCACGGCAATATTGCTCGTGATGTTGCCCATCTGTTTACAGGCAAAAATACTGGATCAACGATTGGTATTGCATGGCTAGGAGTGGTTTGTTACACACCTCTGGCATATAGTTTGGTGCAATCAGATTGTTGCGGTAGCATAGCGTGTACGACGGATCTTTCTGCCCACGAACTCGGTCATAACTGGAACGCGGATCACCAGTCAAGCCCTGCCTACAATACAATGTACCCATCGATTCAATGTGCTAACTTGTTTATTGCTGCGACTGAAAGTGAAATCACTGCCTATGCCAATTCGGTCAACTGTTTGACAACTGGCGGAGCGCAAGGCGCATGCTGTATTGCAGGAAACCAATGCATAGATACATACGAATCCACCTGTGCCGTTGGTGGTGGTACATACCAAGGCGATGGCACAACTTGTGCAACTGCAGACTGTTCAGATCCTACAGGCGCTTGCTGTATTAATCAATCTTGTACTGACTACACAGAATTAGATTGTTCAAACGCTGGCGGCACGTACCAAGGCGATGGAACAGAATGTGCATCAACTGATTGCACTGATCCTCAAGGTGCATGCTGTGTGAATGGTTCATGTTTTGATTACACGGAACTTGAATGCTCAAATGCTGGTGGTGATTATGCTGGCGATGGTTCCGACTGTGGTTCAACCGGATGCTCTCTTGGTGCATGTTGCTTGGGTCTTGATTGCTCACTTACGCTTCTTGATGATTGTTCTGGAAGTTGGTATGGCGACAATACTACTTGCGCAGATACAAGTTGCGGAGCTGGTACTGACGAACTTAACTATGAATTGCGAACTTGGTCACGTAGCGATGGTGCTTCGATGGAAACATACGATTTGTTCTTCCCAAGTTCTGATGCAAATACTCGTATGGTTGCTGTGTTCGGTGAGAACGCTGACCTTCTTGAACTGAGGATGTGGTCCAACGCTGACTTTGATGGCTCTGGATCAGCGATTGCATTGCATCACAATCAATTTGGTGCTGATGGACCGCATGATCGCCAACTTGATGCACCATTTGGTATTGACTTAGTCTATGACTCATTCGTCACGGTCGGTACAACTGATTCTGCAGATGGCGAACCAATTTTCTTGGGCTTCGATAGTACGGGCTTCAATAGTAGCGTAGGAATGAGTATGGATAACGGTATTTGGTTTGTCTTGCCTGACGCTCCGGCTGCAACGATGGGTGCTGGTTCAGCGCTAGGACACCGTTTGGGCAGTCTCTCCGTTGAAGCAGGACAAGGTATTGAAATACTTACTAATGTTCAATGGTTTGATGGCGCAGATGTGGTGCATGAAACTCGCAACATCTACTGGAATAACCTCGGTCTTGGTGGCGGTGGCAACGATTGCCCAACCGACATTGATGGAAATGGCGCTACAGATGTAAGCGACCTCCTCGCGATGATTGGTCAGTGGGGACCATGTAGTGGCTGTGCTGGCGACCTCGATGGCAATGGCTCAGTTGACGTGTCAGATCTCTTGATGGCGATTGGTGCTTGGGGACCATGCCCATAAGTTCTTGGGTAACTTTTTAACTCTCTCAAGACCCTCGCCATTGGGCGGGGGTCTTTTTTTGCAACAAATTCGGCTCAGAACCAAATTAACTCTTCTGAGGAGTATATTGTGGTGTTTTCCGAAGGAGTGAGAGGGCTTCGACGATAATCCAGAGTCCTAGGAGGATGGCGGCAACTCCCATGGAAAGAAGCAGCCAACGTTCTTGAGAGAGCCGGAAAATTTTCCTGCCGAGGCATTTTCCGTAGGTGTGGTACGTAATAATAAAACCAAATCCTGCAATTAGGGCAATGATGAGAGTTTCCATACTGTGCTACCGTACAACATTCTCATAAACCATGGCAACCCTCAGCGTCATCTTAATTACCAAAAACGAAGAAGTAGATCTTCCATCATGCTTAGAAAGTGTCTCGTTTGCAGACGAAATCATCATCGTAGATAATGGAAGTACTGACAGTACCCCAGAAATTGCAAAAAAATATAACGCCAAGTTTTTTACAGAAGACTGGCATGGTTTTGGGCCGCAGAAGAACTTGTCACTGAGCAAAGCGACATGTGACTGGATTTTTTCTATCGATGCTGATGAAGTTGTTTCTAAAAAGCTTGCTAAAGAAATACAAAAGACAATTGCAAATCCTGTGTACTGTGGGTATGAGATTTCAAGAGCGACAACTTTTTGTGGCAAGAAGGTTCGTTTCGGTGATTGGGGCAGAGATAAAGTGCTACGCCTCTTCAAAAGGGGGCATGGTGAATTCACAAATGACCAACTGCACGAACGAATCATTGTGAAGGGCATGACTGGAAAGTTGAATCACTCTATGATTCATAATAGTGTTTCATCAATAGAAGACGCAAAAGAGAAAATGGTTGAGTATGCAAAAATTAGTGCAAAAGGCCGTAAGGGATCAAAGTTTACAGCGATGACACGTGCTTTCTGGACTTTTTTTCGAAGTTACATTCTGCGGTTTGGCTGGCTTGATGGTTGGACAGGGTTCAGAGTTGCACAACTCTGCGCGAAGGGAACCTATTTAAAGTACACCTTCTCTTAGGGTGTACAAGAACCTTTATTCTTCAATGGATACGATTTCGAACTCAACTCGACCTACAGGAAGGTTCACGCCAACTTTATCTCCAACGCGGGCTTTAAAAATCGCCATGCCTAGCTCAGAGTTCGTGGTGACTTCCATGTAGTCAAGATCGAAACGACCAGAGGACTCACCCACAAGCATATATAGGTCGTCTTTGTTGGTCGTTAAGTTTTTAAGCCGAACCGTT
>JABHWX010000218.1 GCA_018657585.1 Phycisphaerae bacterium | reverse complement strand
TTGTGGAAGTAAAGTCTGCCATCGACATACCAACGTCTGAAGATGTCGTAACCTTCATTGTTGAAGTCGAGCAGCTTCATGATAACCTTGAACTCTTCTGTAATCGCTGTCTTGATAGAGTCAGGTTGTTCTAGTTTGTCTGTGTTTACGTCAACGGCATTTTCGTTCTCATCTAAAACGATAGCTTCGTTGACTACATCATCAATAGCCGAGTCACATTCAGGCTGCATAGACATTGAGCGATATTTATTGATAACATTCGCTTCATTCTTTGCTGAGCCTTCAAGATCAACATATGTACCATAACTCCCACCAAGAGCAGGAGAAATCTCTACTGCGCCATCTTGCTCAACTTTAGCAATAAAAGACTTCTTGCTCTCTTCAGCCTTTGATACTACATCTGATGGGTTGATCCGGAATCCGAAAAACTGCACTTTATGAACCTTTCACGTTTAATACTCATTATTTATACAAAGAAAGGGAGTCAAATAATGACTCCCTCCTCTGCAATTTTTCTATGCGATTTAGAATACTTGGGCAGCAGCCGCCCCTAGCGCGCTTGACGCGCCACCATCGACTTCCCAATAATCGATTGAGAAAGTGACACTGTATTCTTCGACCTGTTCGCTGTCCCAAGCAAGTGCAATTGGCGAAATGCTGATTGGGAAAATACCAATCATGCGATACTCGCGTAAGACGCTACCCGTCTTACCGTAATGGATCACCTGAGCGTCTGATTTGTACGCTAGAGGATTGCCATTGCCGACCTCACGAACGTTGCCTTCAAACGTATTGATTGAATCCGACCACTTCTCTAGCCCGGAGCGGATAATGAAATCCTCATCGTTGTAGAGCGTAATCGTCCAATCGGGGAACGTTCTGTTGCCAGCGAATTTGACAGGACGACCGAAATATGTGATAGGCAAAGGATTGACTTCAGCTGAAGGAATCTCTGCCGCTCGACACATGAACGGTACTTGACTGTCACCGAAACCTGCTACGGGGTTGGTTAGACGCACTTCAAAGAGTGATGGGCGTGCCCCACCAAACTTCATCGCGCCTTGGAATTGAGTAATACTAAAAGCCATTTATCTTTCTCCTTGCCTACCCTTTATTTATACAGAACCAACGACTGTTGTGAAGTCCACACCAGTGCTGACAGCCACAAAGTTCAGCTGAATGTAGTTGATTGCACGAGCAGGTTTGATGTAGATATCGCCAACAAACTCGCTACGGGCAATAACTGCAGGAGTGTTGTTTGTCTCATCAACCACCACCTTGAAGTCGTAAATACCGCGACGGCCTTTGATATCTCTCAAGAAAGGCTCAACCATGTTCTTGAACTGTGCGCGTGTCCAAGCATCGTTGAACTCAAACAATGTGAACTTCGATGCTTCGCCAATCGCCTTCTCAAGAATGATAAACAGTCTTCGAACGTTGATACGGTCGAATGCCGAAGGCTTCGCAAGCATTGTCTTGTCGCCGAACAGAACTGTGCCCTGTCCAGGGAACGAAACAACTGGATTGACGCCCTTCTTGTAGAGCAGATCTCTTGCTGCCTTGCTCGATGGATTGAATGGCAACTTCAGTACGTTCTTGATTTGACCACGATTATGACCAGCTGGGCTGTACCATGGATCACGAACCAAATCAGTACGAACGATTGAGCCAGCCACGTCACCATTCAATGGGACATAGCGGTTGATATCGTTGTACTTATCGTAGATCAGTTTGTAACCACTATCCAACACCGCGTAACTTGATGATGGTAGAAGATCACGCCATGCTAGAATGTCATCAACTTCAGATCCATCATAACCATTGTTGTTCACTACGTCTGCGCGACGTGGTGATAGGCAAACAATGCAATCCTTACGATTTTCAGCGATGTTCTGGATCAAGTGAGTTGCAATAGTCTGGTTTGCTTCTGCACCCAAGAGCAACGAAATGTCCACGTCTTCTACGTCGCGGAATTCATTGAACCCGTTGATGTAGTCAGCATTTGGCGGTGTACTGCCATCACGACCGTTAACCAACGATAATGTCTGTGGATTGGTGTTACCTGTGTAAGTTGTGCCAGCAACCTTGTTACCTGCATTTCCGTTACCACTGTTATGAGCAGCCCACCAAACGAAATTTGACTGGTTGTTCAATACGTTCT
>JABHWX010000217.1 GCA_018657585.1 Phycisphaerae bacterium | reverse complement strand
TTGATAATATGGTTTTTGCAGAGTTGTACATCGAACAGTTCAATATGTTATTGATTGACAAGAAAGATCCAACTGCTGCGTATAAATACATCACAAAAATTATGCTTGAGCGGGGAGCAGAAGATTCCGAATTATTAACGTGGATTGCTCGGAACATTGCAGAGAACGAAGATATTCCCGTGATTAATCGTAAGATGGATTTTGCATTGAATACTGCGACGACAGCACTTACGTACGCGCGAAGTAAAACAGATCCAAAGTACTTGTCTACTATCGCGTTTGTGCATTTCAAAAATGGAGACATTGATAAGGCGATAGAGTGGCAACGCAAAGCATACTTTTCTGCACGTGAAAAAGATAAAGAACCATATAAGTTCGACCTTATAAGTTACAAAACCCAGAAACAACATGTTGATGCTGGAGAGTAACGAAACATGCAATCCCAGAGAACAATGAGCATCATTACAGCTCCGTCATCATTGCCGCTCGTGGCTCCATCGATCCTTTCTGCAGATTTTGCTAATTTGGGTGAAGAATGCGAAAAAACATTGTCTGCTGGAGCGGATTTGCTACACCTAGATGTAATGGATGGACATTTTGTTCCCAACTTAACAATGGGACCTGCACTTTGTAAATCACTACGTAAACGAATGCCCAATGTCTACCTTGATGTGCACTTGATGGTGAATAAGCCTATGGATTACATAGAATCATTCGCTGAAGCAGGCGGCAATTTATTTACAGGTCATGTTGAAGCAAAAGTTGATCCGTTCGTTCTTGCAGAGTCGATTCACAATACAGGCATGGATGCAGGGATTGCAATAAATCCCCCAACTGATGTAGAAGAAATTTTACCCTTTGTTGAAGCGTTCGATTTGATCCTGGTAATGAGTGTTAATCCTGGTTTCTCAGGGCAAGCTTTTATTCCAGAAGTATTAACAAAAGTTGAGCGAATTTCAGAACGTCTTCGCCCAGACCAACGTTTACAAATGGATGGCGGAGTTGGTGTAAAGACTTGCTCGGCATGCAGAGATGCAGGTTGCGACGTGCTTGTTGCTGCTTCAGCGATTTTTGGCACAGATGATTACGCTAAAGCGATTACGGGACTTCGAGGCTATTAACCGATACACCAATTGAATTGGCTACCGACATGTCTACAATGAAGAACAAAGAACAAACACAATGGGCTGATGAAGCAACATCACCAGCAAAGAGACGTTCGATCCCAGAAGGTCTCTGGATGCGTTGTGATTCTTGTAGCGCAATTTTGTTTAGACGTTCTGTTGAAAATAATCTTTGGGTCTGCCCAGAATGCCAACGACACTTTCGAGTGAATGCGAAGCAGCGCATTGAGCAACTGGTTGATCCAGGCACGTTTGATGCGTTTGATGTGAATCTAGCACCAAAAGATCCTCTTGAATTTGTTGATTTAAAGTCATACAAAGATAGGCTTGAAGCATCGCAAAAGAAAACGAATTCTAAAGATGCTATACATACTGGCTATGCATTTATCAAAGGACGAAAAGTTGTTCTTGGTGCAATGGACTTTGCATTTCTTGGTGGCTCGATGGGTAGTGTTGTGGGTGAAAAAATTACACGCGCGACAGAACGTGCTGCTGACCAAGATTTGCCTCTTATTATTGTTTCTGCTTCAGGCGGTGCACGCATGATGGAATCTGGGTTGTCTTTGATGCAGATGGCAAAAACGTCAGCGGCCCTCGCTCGATTTGATGACATGGGTGGTTTGTTTATTTCAGTTCTAACAGATCCAACAACTGGTGGAGTCACAGCAAGTTTTGCAATGTTAGGTGATGTGATTCTCGCAGAACCCAAAGCATTGATTGGTTTTGCAGGTCCTCGAGTTATACAACAGACCATTAAGCAAGAACTTCCTGACGGTTTCCAACGTTCAGAGTTTTTGTTGGAATGTGGTTTTGTCGATTGTGTTGTGCCCAGAGATGAACTACGCAGCGAAATTTCTAGCCTTATCGACTACGCAGGAAAATAATGAAATTTTGGCTACTTGTAGCAATGTCTATTGCTTCAGCACTTTGTACTTGGCTTTCGGCGGCGCCAGTCGGCTCTGCTATCGCTTCAATTTTAGCTCCAGCGTTTCTGATTTATATTTCCCTACATGCAAAATCCATGAGGCGAACTTTATTACTTGTTTTTGTGACCCAAATTCCAGTATGGCTGGTGTTGCACAGTTGGGTTATTGATGTCGCTTTTCTTGGATGGTTTGGGTTGGCGCTGTACATGTCAATTTGGGCACCGATGTTTGTTTGGTTGCTTAGGAAAACACGGACAATTCCGCAATTATCCGTAATCATTACTGCGCCGATTCTTTGGGTAAGTCTTGAGTGCCTACGGGGAATAGTTATTTTTGACGGGTACCCATGGTATTTAGCGGGGACAGGTGCAGTTGATTCGCCTCTTGCAAAAATTGCAATGTATGGAAGTGTATGGAGCGTGAGCTACGTTGTTGTTACTATTGCTGCCGTACTCGCATGCATAAAAACAATTCGTTGGTACACAACAACAATAGTCTGTGTTTCCTGTTTTTTTGTTATTACAATTGGTTTTGGTGATTTTCATCGTAACGTTCATAGGTCAACAGCAAATGTTCTTGTTATCCAGACGAACGTATCACAGAGCAACAAAATTGGATGGTCTTGGGAACGGCAACTCGAAGATATTCCGTTTGCAATCGAACTAACAAAAACAGCGATGCAAAATAATGAAGTGAAACCAGCGCTAATCGTCTGGGCAGAAACGATGGTGCCCGGAAGCGGGTTTGAAGTGACTCGAATGGATTACGGCCCTTGGGATGAAGCGTGTACTCCGTTTTGGTATTGGTCAGAGCACATTCGTACACTTGCAGAAGAATTAGAAACACCAGTACTCGTTGGTTCGCAAACATGGAAAAACATTAAAATTATTGAGGATGCGGACTACTTGCGGATTGAGCAAGAAGAGCAGTTCAATTCTGCAGTTCTTGTGCACCCTGATGGCACAACTCAACGATACGACAAAACATTTCTTACTCCTTTTGGAGAACGTATCCCTTACCTTGAAAATGTTACTATTGCGAAAAACTGGGTTCGAGACACTTTTGGCGCTGCGATGCTTTTTGATTTGCAAACCGGCGGTCCTCCCACTCGGTTTTCTATTCCATCGATTTTAACTCTATCAAAACAGGATTCTGGGAAAGAATCAGAACTTACCTTTGCGACACCAATTTGTTTTGAAGATACTGTCCCAAGTGTCGTGCGTGAATTAGTTTGGGAAAACGGCGAGAGAAAAGCAGAAGCGCTTATAAACCTCAGCAACGATGGTTGGTTCGGAAGTGATGCTAGTGCGCACGAACAACATGTACGTGAAGCACAGATGAGGTGTATTGAAAATTTGACCCCAATGGTTCGAGTTGCAAATACCGGAATCAGTTGTTTGATTAACTTTAAGGGGGAGTTGGAAGAATCACTCCCAATTCTTGAGAGTGGCTATCTTAATTTGCCACTCAAGTCGGGAATACAATTGCCAATGAGTCGATTTGTTGGTGATGGTGTTGCATGGCTCTGCTTGTTTGGGGGTATCCTGCTCGTACTAGGTTCTTGTTTCAAAAGGAGTAAAAACAATGAAGGTAGTACTCGGTAGCACTCTTTTTCTTTCCATTCTGGTTTCTTGTGGGCCTGATCCAATTGAACGGGCAAGTGAAGAACCTTGGAGTTCGAAAAACCAATCTATATCATCTATGGGTGAAGCAGGTACTTCGAGGCAAACCCCAATGGTTGTTGATGGAAGCACGGTGCAACAAAGCGCTCTCTCGGTTTTACAGCAGGCAACGGAATCAAAAAACCCAAGGTTGCGAGCGAATGCAATTGAGGCACTTAGGTACGCACCAAACACAATTCTCGAAACGGCTGTACGGCTTGGTCTTGGCGATACAAATCGAGGTGTTCGTTTTGTCGCATCAATGATGATTGGTGATGAACAATTGTGCAATGTTTCAATTTTCTTAGAACCGCTTTTATTAGATGAGTCAAAGTCAGTGCGGGCAGCCACTATGTACTCAATTTACAGATGTGGGGGAACAGTTGACATGAATCTTCTTTCAGCAATGTTGCAAAGCGATAATCCTGAGTTGCGTGGCAATGCAGCGGTGATATTAGGAAAGATGGGAAATGTTTCTGCAGTTCAGATGATTCGAAAAGCGTTACAAACGGAATCCACAACGATTTCTCCTATTCGTAGAAGACTCATTAATTTGCAAATGGCAGAAGCACTTATTCTTCTTGGAGAAGTAGACGAGATGGAAGTTGTACGTGCTGCAATATTCAGTTCTGCCCAAGAAGCGGAGGTTACTGGGATTGCTTGCCAAATTGCAGGTCGCTTGAAGGATGTAGAAGTGACTTCAACCCTTGAGGGTATTTTGTTGACACCAGACAGATATCCTGATGAAATTCGACTTGTTGCTGCAACCGCTTTGGCTGAAATAAATCCAGATCGAATGCCATTAGAACCAGTTCTTCGGTTTACTTCAAGCAATTCATCGAACCTCCGCTCACAGTGTGCAAGTGCTCTTGGTGCAAAGGGCAACCAACTCAGTTTGGGACCTCTGGCACTCATGATGGAAGATTCTGACCCAATTGTCCAAATTTCTGCAGCTGGAGCCGTCCTACGCATCAATAACCCATGATTCAGTGCTCGACCGATTGACATTTGGGCTCTGTGGGGGTACAAATGCCACCATATTGAGTGGATGAAGGGGTATGGTTATGCTCTCTGTTTGCAAACCGTCATGTCTCCCAAAGTCTCACTGTTTTAAAGAGGTTTACTCGTGCATATTTTAACTAAAATTTTTATCGTTCTCGTCACATTGCTCGCAGTCGGAATGGTTCCACTCGTTGCTACGTATACAACAAACGAAAACAGTTACCGAGCAAAATTCAAAGCCTTGGATGACCAACAACTGGCAGCAATGATTCGTGCACAAGATGCCGAGACTACCTTGATGTCGCAACGTGCGGAGATGCGAAATGAAATTGATAATCGCGATGCAAAAATTGGAACGCTACTTGCTCAGCAATCAAGCACACGAGCAACTACAGAATCACTTCAGACACAAATAGATCTACTTACTGCTCAACTAGGTCAAAAAGAAGCATCACTCAATGCTCTGACAACTGCTAGCGAAGTGAACAGTGAATTGAAGCAAAGGTTCGTTGATGAAAATTACGACCTCAGAGATCGCTTAGTAGTTCTTCAAACCCAAATCAACGGAATTGAAGACGTTCTTGAAGATAAGAAGTTAGAAGCCGATGGCGCGCTTCGCGCTGAACGCAAAGCTCAAGAAGAGCGAAAGCAGGTGGAAGACCAACTCGACAAGATGCGAGCGATTCTTAATGTATATAAATCTGAATACGGCGAACTCGATACAGTTGCAAAAGTTAACACGGGTATTTCCCCAGACAGAGCGCTTTCTTCAACGGTTCTCACCGTATCTCGAGATAGCGACGATGTCCTCGTAGAAATTAACGCTGGTTCTCGAGATGGTGTCAAAGAAGGTTGGATTATGACTGTAGGGCAAGATGGCACCTTCCTAGGGCGGCTACAAATCGTTCAGGTAGATATCAATCGTTCTGTAGGTAAGGTGACCCTCGAGGATCCAAAGCAAGGGCTAGTGGCTCCTGGATCATCAGTTTATGCTGTAAAAGGGCGTAATTGACAATGATGAATCAACCGGAATCTACTTTGACCCGAAAATCGCCCCCAGACGTCTTTACTGTCTTGTTAGTTGTTGCGACGTTGTTACTTGCGGGTGGTGTCGCATGGATGGTTTTAGTGAATACTGAGCACTCAAAATTGCCCGGTCAATCAGACGGTGGCCCCCTCGTTCTCATAGATCAGTAATAAGCCCAAATGGGCATCTTCAATTTCCCGTATCATAAAGGTAATGAGTTCGAGTTGTTCGAACTAAGGGTATCGTGATGAGGAGCGAACGCACGTGTTTGATAAGTTACTAAGTTGGTTTAGTGTTGATATGGGGATTGATCTGGGAACGTGCAATACGCTTGTGTGCGTGCGAGGTGAAGGTATCGTTTTAAACGAGCCATCAGTTGTTGCAGTACGCAAAGGCACGAACAGGGTATTGAATAATGGAAATGCAGTTGGTTTCAGCGCCAAAGAAATGCTTGGTAAAACTCCTGGTTCAATTACCGCAGTCAGGCCACTTAAAGATGGCGTTATTAGTGACTTTGAAATTACTGAAGCAATGTTAAGTTACTTCATCCGAAAAGTAAGTGGTCGCGGAAGAGTTATTGGTCCTCGAGTTGTTATTGCTGTTCCTTCAGGAATTACTGCAGTTGAAAAACGAGCTGTTCTTGAATCAGCAGAACGCGCAGGCGCACGTCGAGTGTATCTTGTTGAAGAGCCAATGGCTGCAGGTATTGGGGCTGGTCTTCCGATTCCAGAGCCAACTGCGTCAATGATTGTTGACATTGGTGGTGGTACTACTGAAGTTGCAATTATGTCTCTAGGCGACATTGCAACGTGCGAATCAATTCGTGTAGCGGGCGATGATCTTGATGAATCAATTATCAACTACATGAAGAAAAATCATGGTCTTACGATTGGTGAACAAACAGCTGAAAGAATTAAAATTGAAGTTGGTTCTGCAGCGCCATTGAAGAAAGAAACTACTGTAGAAGTTCGCGGACGGGATAGCCTTAAGGGTATGCCTAAAAAAGTTACTGTAAAAAGCGAAGAAATTCGAGAAGCAATGTTAGAGCCAATCGATGACATTATCGATGTAGTTCGAAGAACCCTTGAGCGGGCCGAGCCGGAATTGTCAGCTGATCTTGTTGAGAATGGAATCTGCATTGCAGGTGGTGGAGCATTGCTTAGGGGAATCGACGAAGTCATTTCAAAGGAAACAGGGCTCGATGTGAGAATTGCAGAGGAACCCCTGACTTGCGTAGCAAAGGGCACGCAGATTTATCTTGATAATCTTGAACTTTGGAAAGCTACATTAGAATCAGACATGGACGATTAAGTGGCGTATTCCTATTGATGTTGAACTTTGAGCAACTACAAAATATCTCGTAATCGCATCAATGTACTACCCATAGCAATAGGTATTACTGTTCTTCTGTCTATACTTCCTGTCACTTTGCTTGGTTGGACTTCAGATATTGCAGATTTAGTTCGTATCCCAATTACTCCAATTTCTCACATTGGTACGATTGCAACAAGTTGGGTTCGACCGGCAGGGGATCCTCTTGGACAACTAGAAGACGAAATTGAAAGAAACGAACTTGCAGAAGCCGAAAGAGACCGATTCAGGCAACTCTACACAGCTCAGATGTTACGCGCTACAGAATTAGCAGATCAACTCAGAGAGTTGCAAAGTTTGCCAGAGTCTGCGCTACGAAACCCACAGCCGCCAATTATTGTTCCAATCGATATCACAGGAAAAAGATCAAGCGATGTTGCTGGGACAATTGAGTTAAAATTGGTAACGGGCGCGAAAGAACGCGTTCGAGTTGGCGACATCGCAGTTGTGGGGAAAGATATTGTTGGACGTGTTTCTAGGGTTGGTCTTACTCGTATTGAGTTGAACCCAACAACCCACAAGGAGAGCAGTTTAACAAGAGCAGCAATTGTTCCAGCACATCCAACAAACGGACGTCATCCTCTGTTAGCAGAGATAATTTTACAAAGCAATGGTACATCTGAAATGTACGCCGATGTTCCGGCCACGAGCGGAGTGCAGAAGGGCGACCTTGTTATGTTGGATGACCCATCGTGGCCAAGAGTTGCCTCAGGGTTAACGTTAGGGATTGTTGACAGCGTTGTGCAACTAGACGAAGCACCGCTTCGACAACGTGTTGTCATATTGCCACGTAGGCGCGTACGCGATATGTCGCGAGTTATTATTTTAGGAACAGGGGAGGCGCAAGAATGAGAGCGCTAGTTGTCATTATTGCAACTATCTTAGCTTTGGCTTTTGACTCAAGTTTCGGAAGTATTTTTACATTGCGTTCAGTTGGGTCTATTACCCCACAGGCAATGCCTTGCTTGGTTGTATTCATTGCACTGTTTGCACCAGAAAAAATGGCGTTGCTTGTTTCATTGTTGCTCGGGGCTCTTGTTGATTTATCACCCGGACATGGCGAATTGGTAGGAGGTGCCCATTTAATTGGACCTTATGCTCTTGGATATTTTGTTACAACACTTTTTGTCTTAAAAATAAGGAACGTGGTATTTCGTCGAAGGGTATTCACACTAGCAATTCTA
>JABHWX010000216.1 GCA_018657585.1 Phycisphaerae bacterium | reverse complement strand
TACGCCAAAGCCGAGCAAAAATAGTTGCCGTTGCAACTTGTCCAATTAATACGCTCCACCAGAACCAGTTTGCAGAAATACCAGTTGTCCTCGTCATGCCAGCGACAAAAACAGGTGTGTCCGCTGCAAAAGTTGTAGCGACGATCGATGTTCCAGCAACGAACCAACCCAGCGAACGTCCCGCAACAAAGAAATCGCTTGTGCCTTTACTTGCTCTTTTTGTAAACCATGCGCCGATACCTATTGCCGAGGCGATATAAAGTCCAACAATAATCCAGTCAATGGTGGCCATCAGGTGGTGTACGATACTCGGTATGAGCGATGATGGTCGAATGTCAAGAAGGGGGATTTTGCGGGGAGATTGGTTTAAGATGATCCGCGATCGTGGGCTTAAGCAGATAGAACAGGAGGAAAAAGAGAACAGTGAGCCAGAGTTTATGATTAACCAACCAGCCGGAATAGCTAGGCGGGGTCACTCATTTTCACATCGTCCGCCACATGCTGTTCCAGAATCAGAGTTTGTTGTTGGTTGTACGAAGTGTGATGCTTGTATTCAAGCTTGCCCTCCACATGCAATTTACCAAGCTCCAGAAAGTGAGGGGCAGTTAGCAGGATTTCCTATTATTGATCCTGAATCGCAGCCTTGTTTGATGTGCGATGATTTGCCATGTGTTCCCGCGTGTGAAGTAGGTGTGCTTCGGCTTGATGCCCCACTCGCCATGTGCCTCGTAAAGATAGATTCGATTGCATGCCTTGCGTTTCACGGCACCGTTTGTACAGCTTGTACTGAGCGGTGCCCAGTAGAAAACGCTATCACTATGGAGGCTGGACGCCCTGTGATTAATCCAGATATTTGCACGGGTTGCGGAGTCTGCCAATATGTTTGCCCAGCTCCTGGGAACGCAATTTTGCTACTACCACCCCAAACCATCTGAGGTTGCCTCTGTGTACAGTCCCTGTTCGTTAGCGGGTGGTTTCTAGCACAGTAATCTATTATTCAGGCCAAGGAGCAATTATTTTTCCTTCGGCTTGCTTGCCTGAGCTAGCAGAGCCACGAAGGTTTGCAGTGTACGCTGCAAGTAAAACTAATTCGTTGTTACTTAGAATTCCTTTGAATGGAAGCATCCCTTTTTTGATACTGCCTTCTGAGATAACGGTGTACAAATCTGGAATATTCTTAACAAGCAAATACGAGTCATCGCAAAGGTTGGGGGCAAGTTGCCCAGTTCCAAGGGGAGCGTGGCAGCTTGCACATTGTGCCCGAAACAAAACATGTATTGATTTCATGAGTTCGTTGTTGTCTCGGAAAGATTGAATTGTTTCGAAATCCCCTTGCAAATCTCCAAGATTGGCAATAGTTTCCTTTTGTGATTTGGAAAGTTCATGTCGGAGTTGACTTTGCGCCTCTTGGTCGTAAAGAATCAAAAAGACAAATACACTAATAGTGAGAAGAGGAAAAAGTATGAATAGTGTCAATTTCATGCCCAGACATTATCGTGTATAGCACAGCATTTCGTTCAAAATACAGCGGTATTCACTCAATAGAGATAAATATATACATAATTCCAAGACTCTGAGTTAAAAGCGGACAGGCGTGTCATTGATTGTGATAAGATTCACTTGATGGTTAGCAGGAATGCTCAATTAGCGATTGCTTCTTTGATTGAACTCGCGAAAAGTGAACGAAGAATGTCCGCTACTGAGGTTGCTGAGGCGTCTGGCTTATCACAACCATCGGTTGCTAAAATCCTCTCCTCGCTCCGACAGGGAAGTTTTATAGTAAGTGTTCCCGGTCCAGGTGGAGGTTTC
This sequence comes from Phycisphaerae bacterium, assembly GCA_018657585.1. Classification (GTDB taxonomy): domain Bacteria; phylum Planctomycetota; class Phycisphaerae; order Phycisphaerales; family SM1A02. The sequence goes on along the minus strand of JABHWX010000216.1, from coordinate 6,927 downwards.
GCACTTTCTCGTGAGGCATCTGCAATTTCCATTTATGAAATTTGCCTCTTTTTTGAAATGCAAACAGCCATGCCAGATTCTTGCGCAATCACATGCGGATGTACTGAAGATGAACCTTGCAAAATTCATCTAGCATTGCGTGATGTTGAAAGTCTTCGAGAAACAACCCTTCGAGATATCACAATCGAAACACTTCTTCCAGCATAGTTTTCTGTCGACTTTTTTCATTCAACCAACACAAAACTATCAATTACTCTGTGTAATTTAATTATCATCTGTAAATGGCAACAGCAAACAGATTAGAACAATTTGGCGAGACTGTCTTTGCTACATGGAGTAGACTCGCAGTTGAACATAATGCAATCAATCTAGGGCAAGGTTTTCCGGATTTTGATGCGCCCGAATTTGTGAAAGAGGCAGCGATTCAAGCGATTCGTGATGGCGAAAATCAATACTCTAGGTCAGCAGGCCACCCACTTCTTGTAGAGGCAATCGCTGATACATTCGAATTGCCCACGAATGCAATGGACGAGGTGACTGTCACGTGTGGAAGTACTGAGACAATAGCAGCGGTCATACTTGGGGTGATAAACCAAGGCGACGAAGTTATTGTCATTGAACCATTTTACGATTCGTACCTTGCATGCCTTTCGATGGCTGGGGCAATCCCAAAAATTGTAACCTTGCACTCTCCCGAATTCACATTCAATGAACAGGAGTTACGTGACGCATTCAGCGATAAAACCAAAATGATTATTGTAAACTCGCCGCACAACCCAACTGGGCGCGTGTTTACAAATACAGAATTGCAGCTAATTTCAGAGCTCGCTATCAAGCATGACGCATTAGTGCTTAGTGATGAGGTTTATGACAAACTCGTTCTCACAGGTACGCATATTCCAATGGCGACTCTTCCGAATATGAAACAAAGGACAATCACTTTACGATCCCTTGGGAAAGTGTTCTCAGTAACAGGTTGGAAAATAGGCTGGTCAGTAGCACCATCCAAATATACAGTTGCTATACGTTCTGCCCATCAATTTATGACATTCTGTGCAGCGACACCACTTCAAGTTGCAGCGGCTACAGCTCTGCGTGCCCCCGATTCCTATTTTTTAGAATATACAGCTCAATACACTAAGCGTCGAGATTTGCTCGTCGAAGGTCTGCGCGATGTGGGCTTTAACGTCCTAAGCCCAGAGGGGACCTACTTTGTTCTCGCAGATCACACTCCATTTGGATTTTCTGACGATATCTCCTTCTGCCATCACCTTGTGAAAATATGCGGAGTAGTAGGAATACCTCCATCAGCCTTCTATTCAAGAAGCAACGAGGGCAAGGGGTTGGTCCGATTTGCCTTTTGCAAGGGGCTAGATACGTTAAATAACGCAGTTGAGCGTCTTCAGGGGCTTTGCTGAGTAGATAGATTCTGATATAATGCTTCGTTCCCCATACAGGTTAGGAGCCCAATATGTACGCAATCGTAGAAGACAGTGGAACACAAATTAAAGTTAGCACAGGTGACGTTTTTAACGTTGATTTGCGCGATGTTGAAGGTGATGCAATCACCCTTGATAATGTTCTTATGATCGGTGGCGATGGCGAACCAACAATTGGAACTCCGTATGTTGAAGGTGCTTCGGTTGCAGTTGAAGTGCTCGAAGAAATCAAGGGCGATAAACTTGACATCATTAAGTTTAAGCGCCGCAAAGGGTACCGCAGAAAAACAGGTCACCGCCAACGCTACCTCAAAGTGCGCATTGGCGACATCACTGCAAAGTAAAAAATAATATAGGTTTTATTGGCGAATCAGCTCTGCAGCTGTTGCGATTTGTCGTGCAATTGTTTGATTAGGAACGCTGCGCACCTTGCCTACTACGGTTGCTGGGGTAAGCCTATCTGCAAAACCTGCGACTGGTGGCGTTTCTATGGCAACAGTTGCTCCTTCGATATTCAATAGCATTCCTTTTTCAGGTGTGCCAGATAACCAAGCAAATCCTCCACCGCTATAAATGCCAACTTTCCCTTCAGAAATAATGAAGTACTTAATTGCTAGGTTTGTTGAAGTAGAGGCGAGTGGAGTCTTCCCAGCAACAGGAGTCCATAACAATTGCAAATGAATAATCTGTCCATTTGAGTATTCGCCTGAAGTTAGTTGGTCAAGGGGTATGTCGGTCATCCAAATGTCCCCTTCGTTTGCGAATCCTTCGGTGCAGACTATGGTTGTGCAATTTGCTCGAAGAACAACTCGGTCAAGCCCCATGGAATGTACTTCTAGCGAACTGGCGTGTGTTGAAAAACCGCTGCCTGTACTGCATGAAGTAAGGAAGACAATAAAGAGCAGTAATAAGTTACGAAGCATCATTTGAGGGTATTTCGTTTCTCGTTTTTGTTGCAGTATTACTTGTGGAATGTGATGCCATTGGATGGTCGATGCCAAGGCTAGTTAGCGAATCGCGCTCGACAATATCTTTAACTCTTGCTCGAGGAATTGAGGGCATAGGAGTTCCCTTAACAGAGGCGTTGACGTTGTACAACGATTCAATTGCAAGTTGCGGGGTTGAAAGTGGAAAGCCAGAGCCAAAAAGTAATCGGTCGATGACATCAAGACTCCAAGCAGTCGAGAGTGCGTTGTACACTTGCCAAGGCCTAGTGGCAACTCCTGAAACTTCGGCAAATACGTTTTCGTGTTTGCCCGCAAGAACGAGTAACTCGTCAATCCATGGGTAGCCGATTTGTGTAAACATAATCCGTAGATCAGGGTAAGTACGTGCAATTTCGTCCCAATGTAATGGTCGGGCAAAATCAAGAATGGCATTTGCAGGAATTGGTTGAGGCATTGTCACAATTACTGGAAGCCCATGCTCACAACATCGTTCGTAGATGTTCATGGCTGATGAGTGCGTCGGGTGAAAACCCGCAAGCGAAGGGCTGACTGCAATCCCTACAAAACCTAGATTCAAAGCCATCGAAAAGTCTTGATTGACCGTGTTTGCAAGTGGGTCGATCCCCGCTATACCAAGCCGGTGTTGTGGGTCTCGACTAACAAAATCTGCAATAAGTTCGTTTGGAACATGAGCGCCTGCGAGTTCCGCGTGGTGCCCGATGATAAGTGAAGCGTCAATACAAGACATAGCTCTGCCATGTGCAGCTGCATCCCCACATTCTTCAGCCCAAGTTGCAGGGGCACCTCCAGCGAGTTTTGTTGCGGTGGCTTCGCCGAGTTGTCTTGCGTCAGACCATAACCTTGTGTGGCAGTCAATAATCATAAGTCTCTCCAGTACCTGTGTATTGTATCACCCTAGCACGATACTAGCACTTTATCGGTATCATGAGGGGTATGTCTCCTCCCGAAGAAGTTACTCAGGAAAAACCTGCTTGGAGCGATAGCGAGCTGACCCAAAACCCGCATGATGCTCAAGACAAGGCCAAAAAAGTTGAAGATATGTTCACTTCTATTGCTCATAGATATGATTTGAACAATCGTCTTCATTCAATGTGGCGGGATCAAACGTGGAGAAAAAGAGCGGTGAAACTGGCCCAAGTGACGAATCGCGATGATGTTGTCGATGTCGCTTGTGGTACAGGGGACCTTTCTATGGCTTTCTATAAATCGGGTGTGCGAAGTGTGCTGGGCATTGATTTTACGCAAGCAATGCTTGACTTTGCTATGGCAAAGGCCACTAAAGAACAAATGGACATTACGTACAGATTTGGCGATGCGATGGACCTCAATTTGCCCGAAAAGTGCGCGGATGTAGTTTCGATTGCGTTTGGAATACGCAATGTTCAAAAACCTGATTTGGCATTCAGGGAATTTTTTAGAATACTCCGTCCAGGTGGACGACTTATCGTACTTGAATTTTCTAATCCTAAAAATTGCATTGTATCATTTATTAATTCTGTTTACACAAAACACATTATGCCAGTAACCGCGACACTCATTTCTCGTGATCAAAGTGGAGCTTATAAGTATTTGCCCAAGAGTGTTGAAACTTTTGCAGAGCCCGCAGTACTAGCAAAAGAAATTGAGGAGGCAGGCTTCAGTGCAATTGAACAACACGCCCAAACATTTGGAGTGTGCACGATTACTAAGGCTGTTAAGATTTAATTGTTCTCTTCGTCTGCTTTTGGATAAAAAGATTCAGCGGTTTTCATCCCGTTGCGTACTAGTTCGTATTCTTCTGGGTTTGTTTCTGCAAAGCCAGAAATGCCAAGTTCTCCAAGAGCCCCTTGATCTTCAAGAGTGAGAAGTGCAACAGTGATGGCTTTGCACACGTCCGCTGGAAGTGAGCTACTCGCTACCCATGGTTTTGTGACATTAGTAAACGCTTGAACAATGATAATATCATCAGGATCGCAAAGTTTCTTATAAGTAGATACTTTGAGTGCTCCGGCATCATGCGTACCGGTGATAACCGCCTTTGCGACAAGGTCGTGTCGTCCTAGGTAGTCGTGCGTTTTTAGCGAGTCGGAAGTAATGTTATGTTCGACCATGAGCGATTGCGCAAGGAAAGAGCCAACCGTAGAGTTTGAATCACCAAAAGCAAAAGTTTTTCCAGTGAGATCATTCATTCCTGAAATGTCTGATTCTTTTCTTGCGATGATGAGACCGTTAAATCGCTTTAGCCCTTTTCGTAACTCCATTGCAAGAAGTTGAATATCGGGGTTGTGTTTTTCTGCAAGAATGTACGACGAGGGACCGAATCGGACAAAATCAACATCGCCATTGGCGAGTGCGTCGATCCCTGATTGGTAGTCCTTAAAGATTGTCATGTGAATGTCAATGTCTCTACCGAGTTGGCTCTCTAAAGGTACTCGAAGGGCATCGAGAATGGGAGAGAATTTGCGATACATAACTGTCGCACGATCGGAGGGGTACACCCCAAACTCTAATCGAAGAGGTTCTTCTTGGGCGTGTGCTAGGGTGGCTATGGCTAGTAATACTGCGGTGATAAACTTCATCTGCTTTAGGATACAGTGGAATCAGAGGTCTGCAAGTATTGCATCCACATTTTCTCCTGCATCGCCGAAGAGCATAGAAGTGTTTTCGTTGAAGAAGAGGGGGTTTTGGACGCCTGCGTAACCAGTTCCCATAGAACGTTTCATGACTACGACATCCTTTGCCTTCCAGACCTCAAGTACCGGCATTCCCGCAATTGGGCTTGCTGGGTCATCGAGCGCACTTGGATTCACAATGTCGTTAGCCCCAATAACCATGACGACATCCGTTGCGGGGAACGTGTGGTTAATTTCGTCGAGTTCGAGCACTATGTCGTATGGGATGTTTGCTTCGGCAAGTAGAACATTCATGTGACCAGGAAGTCTGCCTGCAACAGGGTGAATCGCAAAAATAACTTGTTTGCCATTATCACGTAATTTCTTTGTAATTTTTGCGATGGTGTGTTGTGCTTGAGCAACTGCCATTCCGTAGCCAGGGACAATGATTACGCTATTTGCATTGTTGAGCATATCTGCTGTTTGTGCAACTTCAATCGAAGTGACTTCACCATCAGGTGTATCGACAGTACTGCCTCCACTATCTCCGGTGCCAAATCCGCCAAGGATGACACTTATGAGTGAGCGATTCATGCCGCGACACATAATCAGGCTAAGAATCAACCCGCTTGAACCAACGAGTGCTCCGACAATAATCAACAAGTCGTTGCCAAGCATAAAGCCAGCAGCGGCGGCTGCCCAACCAGAATAACTGTTGAGCATTGAAACGACAACGGGCATATCTGCGCCGCCAATTGCCATAACAAGATGCACACCAAGAATGCCAGTAATTGCCATTGCTCCAAGAAGAAAGAGCATTGAGTTGTCACCATGACCAGCAAAAAGGATTCCTAGCAAAATTGTTATTGCAACGATAACTAAGTTGAGAAAGTGTCTTGCCGGAAGTAGGAGTGGCTTGCCAGAAAGAAGACCTTGTAGTTTCCCAAACGCTATAACAGAGCCAGTAAATGTGATAGAACCAATGCACACTCCAACAAAAACTTCAATTTCACGAATCGTTACTTCAATAGGAAGAAGCCCATCATGAGAACTTTTGTCAAGTTGCAATCCAAGGCCCACAAGGACAGCAGCAGCACCAACAAAACTGTGCAAAATTGCAACAAGTTGTGGCATTTCTGTCATCTTTACTCTTCGAGCAAGTGTTGCGCCAATGAGGACGGCTGGGAATAGAGCGATTGCAAGGATAGCGTACGCAGTAACTTCTTTGCTTGCAGTAACTGCAACAAGAGCGAGAAGCATGCCGAGCATTCCAAATAAGTTCCCGCGCCTTGCGGTTTCTTGATTGGAAAGTCCGCCTAGACTGAGAATGAAAAGTACTGCCGCGATGATATAAAAGATGGTTACTAAACTATCAGACATTGATTACCTTCTAAACATCGCAAGCATTCGATTTGTAACAAGAAAACCACCCGAAACGTTAATTGCAGCAAGCAGTACAGCAGCAGCACCCAAAATAACAGTGGCGTTTACTTCTGGTTGAGACAGTTGCAAAATGCCACCAATAATAATGATGCCAGAAATGGCATTCGTAACACTCATCAGAGGGGTGTGTAATGCGGGCTTGACATTCCAGATGACTTGCCATCCTACAAAGCAAGCAAGTACAAAAACGGTAAAGTGAGACAAAAATGATTCCGGCATTGTTGTGCCTACAAAAATGATTCCGATTGCTGCTGCAATTATCAAGATCATTTTTACAAACGCATTTGTCATTGGTGGTTTGTTTGAAGCTTCTACCACTTCTTTTGTTGCAGTACGTTTCGCTTCATCATCAGGTCGAGGCCCCGTGTCTACGGAGTAAGCTGGTCCCGGATTCCGCGGCTTTGGTGGCGGCCAAGTGATGCTGCCATGGTTGAGTACGAGCGCCCCTCGGATGACGTCGTCTTCCATGTCGATTTCGTAATTGTC
>JABHWX010000215.1 GCA_018657585.1 Phycisphaerae bacterium | reverse complement strand
GGTGTGGGGCAATTCGCCATCTTTACAACCAAAATCGATAAAACATTCTTGCATGTGTAAAGGCACTGGGTAGTAAATATCCGAACCAATCCCAATTTCAGTCAAGTGTTCACGTAGAGAATCTCGCCTACCACCTTCTATTCTCAATATATATTGGTTCCACACGTGCCTTGCGGGAGTTGGCGGCGCCTTAGGTGTGACAATACCGGTGTCTCCGGCGTTGGCAAATATTTCATTATAGATTGCTGCGTTATTTGCACGAGCGGCGTGCCAAGCTTCAAGGTACCGCAGTTTTATGGAAAGAACACCAGCCTGTATGGCGTCTAATCTACTATTAACTCCTACTTCACTATGGTAGTAGCGGCGTTCTCCGCCGTGTACGCGTAATTTTGTCAATCTATCTGCGAGGATCTCGTCATTTGATGTAAGCATTCCGCCATCACCAAAACCGCCAAGGTTTTTGCTTGGGTAAAAACTAAAACAGCCGATTGTCCCTCGCGATCCAGCCATCGCACCCGTTGCGTCTTTTGAACCAATTGCTTGTGCTGCGTCTTCGATTACAGGCACACACAGTGAAGATGCTGTTTCCAAAACACCATCCATGTCAACAGTTTGGCCATATAAATGCACGGGCATGATTGCCTTTAAGCAGGTGCAGTTAGATGCCGCTGCTGCAATCGTGGCTGAAGTAACGTTGTACGAAATTGGATCAATGTCAGCCCACACTGGAACAGCGCCAATTCTGCGTATTGCACCGCCTGTAGCAAAGAATGTATAGCTTGGACATATGACTTCATCCCCCGCTTTAACATCAAGTGCCATGAGTGCCAGTAGCAAAGCGTCGCTACCAGAAGCGCAGCCAACAGCTCGTTTAGTACCAACGTAGTCTGACATTTCTGTTTCAAACTCTGCAACTTTAGGTCCAAGAATAAAATATTGGCTGTCACAAATATCTTTAATAACTGGCTCAATTTCATGGCGCAATGTTTCGTATTGCATTTTTAAATCAAGAAGTGGAACGGTTGTTTGTACAGTCATCATTTTTTCCTTAACAGAATATTCTACCACGCCACTTACTTTTTCGTTGTTGTAGATGTTTGTTTCGGGACATCAACCATTGGTATAGATGAACGCATTTCTGAAGAAAGTGTATATTCTGGTACGGCCCTGCACACTATATTGAGCATCTCTTCATCATCTCTGTTTTTTACTGCTTGCTCTAGCAGGTCTGCAAGCGTGCCCACTTCGTCGATATCTTGCCGTTGCTCTGAAGATATGGTGATTTTTTCGTGTTCTGTTTGGAGCAACTCGTTGTCTATCGACAGCTCTTCAAACATTTTTTCGCCCGGACGCAGCTCTGTGTAAACTATTTCGATATCTCCATTCGGATTGTCTGTGCTTCGCTCTGTAAGACCGGCATATGAAATCATTTTTATAGCAAGATCGCGAATGTATTCGGGTTCGCCCATGTCAAGTACAAATACTTCTGTGTTTTTGGCTAATCCACCTGCTTGCAACACCAACTCTGAGGCCTCAGGAATCGTCATGAAGTACCGTTTCATTTCTGGGTGGGTAACTGTCACCGGTCCACCGGCTTGTATTTGCTCCCTAAATATAGGTACTACAGAGCCAGATGAACCTAGAACGTTTCCAAATCGCACAATACATGTGTTCATGTTTTTATGCTTTGAGGCAACGGACTGCACAATTAATTCTGAAAATCGTTTTGTTGCTCCCATAAGGTTTGTTGGGCGAACTGCCTTGTCGGTACTAATGACTACAAGTGACGTAACGTTTGCAAAAGCGCAAGCCTCTGCAAGATGTTTTGTGCCAATTATATTATTTCGTATTCCTTCTATTTGATTCGATTCAATCATAGGGACGTGTTTGTATGCTGCTGCATGAAACACCGAGTCAACCTTGTGGCGAGAAAGAATACTCCTTAGTCTAGTAGAATCCACCACAGATCCAAGTACTGCAATTATTTCAATCTCTGCGTCAATATTTTTTTTGCGTTTTAATAGTTCTTGTTGAATGTAAAAAAGAGCGCTTTCTGTTATTTCAAACAAAACTATTCTTTTTGGTTTACGTACTAAAATTTGTCTACAAAGTTCGCTACCTATTGAGCCTCCAGCTCCTGTAATAAGTACGGACTTGCCTGTAATCGAATGGCCAGCCAATTGTTCGTTCACTTGCACTGGCGAACGAGACATTAGATCCTCAATAGATAGATTGTGTAATTCGCTTAAAGCAGTTCTGTTTGAAATCCACTCGGAAAGGTTTGGTGTTGTTTTAATTGTTACACCGTCAAACTTTTGTATTCGTTCAATAACATTTGCCCTGTCTGCATGCGACACGCTTGGCATGGCAAGAAGAATTGTTGATACGTCTTTAGATGTGATTAATTTTTCAAGAAATTCTGGAGCGTACACCTTTATGCCGTGGATTGATGTTCCT
>JABHWX010000214.1 GCA_018657585.1 Phycisphaerae bacterium | reverse complement strand
AGACTTCAACTAGATCTAAATCAGCTTCGCGAGCGAGTCGGATTGCTTCCTCTTTGTCTACAACACCCAGCATGTTTTCATCTTGGTCAATAAGCCTCACTTTTGGGGCGCGGATTCTGTCGTTCGTTTTTGGGAGATTGCGAGCATTTTCCCTTGGTTTAATAAAGCGTCTACGGGCGATAGTATTGTTCTCCGATACATAGAATTGAAATAGCAACACACTGCCACGTTGGCGTGGTTGCGAAGATAGTTTTGTTGTTGGTTTGGATACGGGTCATTCGGTAATGCGAGAAATAAGCGAACGTACACAACCCTCTTTGCAAAGGTCTAGTGATCGGTTGTGTGACGTACGTAATTTCATGCTCGTATCCTGCACTCTCGTGCGTTATGTGCTCAGGATAAGGCTTTTGTTCGGGATAATCAAGTATCTTCTGAAAAATCGTTGCCAGGAAAACAAGTTTCAAGGGCAGGACACGACCCTCTTGATGCTATTTCTTCAGCAACAGCATTAACAAAGGTCTCCATTTCGACTGCGCCAAGGTCTTGCAGGAGCCCACGCTTACGAACACTTACATTATTCTTTTCCGCATCACGAGGTCCAACGATGAGGAGCCATGGAATTTTCAAATCTGCCCCATTGCGAATTTTTGCCTGAATACGTTCGTCACAGGTGTCAACGGTCGACCGAATTCCCTTTGCCCGAAGTGCTTGAAGTACTGTATTGGCATATTCGTTCGATTTCTCAGAAATTGCCAAAACTCGGACTTGTTCGGGCGCGAGCCATGTGGGGAATGCACCAGCAAAATGTTCAATAAGCACACCAATAAAACGTTCCATCGACCCGAATGGCGCACGATGAATCATCACAGGGCGGTGCTCTTTACCGTCGGATCCGATGTACGTAAGGTCAAACCGTTCAGGTAAGTTGTAGTCGACTTGGACAGTGCCCAGTTGCCAAGGTCTTCCGAGTACATCATTTACGATAAAGTCAATCTTTGGTCCGTAGAATGCTGCTTCACCTGGTTCTTCAATCCATGGAACATCAAGGGATTCTGCAGCTTTGCGGCAAGCATCTTCCGCTTTGTCCCATTGTTCAGACGCGCCAACATACTTGTCTGAATCTGAGTCGCGAAGCCCAACTCGCACTTTGTAATCATGCATGCCAAGTGTCTTAAAGATGATTTTGACAAGTTCAAGACACCCAATCAATTCGCTAGCAACTTGCTCTTCTGTGCAAAAGAGGTGGGCATCATCTTGGGTAAAGCCTCTGACGCGAGTCATGCCGCCAATTTCACCAGATTGCTCCCACCGATAGACGGTGCCGAATTCAGCAAGTCGAACCGGAAGGTCACGGTAACTGTGTGGCGAACTAGCGTAGATGCGAATGTGATGGGGGCAATTCATCGGTTTGAGTAAATATCCTTCGATGTCGCCTTCCTTCATTAAATTGGATAAGTCTCCGCAGGTGCACCCTTCGCTTGCAAGGGTGCTCAATTGATCAGGGTCAATAAGCGGGGGATATTGGCTCTCTTGGTAATAAGGATAGTGCCCCGAAGTTCTGTATAAGTCAAGTTTTCCAATGTGTGGGGTGAACACTTGGCTGTATTGTTGTTTTTTGAGTTCTTCAGAAATAAAGTTTTGTAATTCTTGCCGAACTACAGCCCCATTTGGTGTCCACAGCAAAAGACCTTGACCAACTTGTTCATCAATATGGAATAATTTTAATTTTTTCCCGAGAACTCGGTGGTCGCGCAACTTTGCTTCTTCAAGCAGTTTTAAATACTTCTTCAGTTGCTTTTTATGCACGAATGCAACACCGTACACTCGGGTCAAATTGTCAGAGTCCGCATCTCCATGCCAGTAACTACTTGCAATACTTTGCAGTTTGAAAGCGCCAATTTTCCCAGTTGTGGGAACGTGCGGACCTCTGCAAAGATCTTCCCAATCTTCCGTTGGTTCACCAGTGGCGTACCAAGTCAATGCATCTGAGCCTGCTTCGATAGCACGGTTAGCATTGTCAATTTTGTATTTGCTTCCTTCGGCTAGAAGTTTTTTCATTCCTTCTTCTGCGCTAAGTTCATAGCGAGAGAATGGACGATTTTCCTGGATAATCGCAGTCATTTCTTTCTCAATGGAATCAAATTCCTCACTACTCAGTGGGGCTGTTCCCTCAAAAGAAATGTCGTAATAAAAACCATTTTCAAGAGCAGGCCCGTAGACAAGTTTTGCTTCTGGTCGAATGCGTTGGATTGCTTCTGCCATAACATGTGCACAACTATGCCTGATAAGTTCGAGCGCGTCTGGGTCGCTTTCCTTTTCGCCCTTTCGAGCGGTGACAATTTTGACATTAGCGTCTTCAGTGATTGGTGCAGTAAGATCACAAAGTTCACCATCAATACGTGCGCCAACGGCGCACTGTGCAAGACCCTCTGAGATGCCGGTAGCAATTTCAAGAGGAGTTGTGTCGTGATCAAACGAACGAGTTGTTCCATCAGGTAAAGTTATAGTTGGCATGGGGGTTTT
>JABHWX010000213.1 GCA_018657585.1 Phycisphaerae bacterium | reverse complement strand
CCGTCGTACAGCAAGACAGTAACTTCATCAGGAGTAATGTAGGAATCCAGAGCAATCTCTATGAATTCATTAACGTCAACACCAATGTTATCGTAGTGAAATTCATTTACCCAAGTCGAATCAACAGTGTCGTACTGAAATTCGTTTACCCATGCGTCAACGCTGTCGTATTGGAATTCATTTATCCAAGGCGTAACGTCTTCAATAGTTTGACCTATATTTTCCAAGCCAGCAGTTATTACAAGTGGTCCATCCCATGTAAATTCAGAATATTGGCCACCAATACCTACGAGCCCGAGCGACTCTGTAGAAGCGCCATCTTCTTGGGACACAACAATGTTTTCTGAAATAACCCCAGTAGCTGGCCCATTCGTCGCAACAAAGGCTCCTTCATAGCTTATAAACTGCATCAAGTCACCATCAACGGTAATCGCGATACCATCGATGCCATCCTGCAATGTCGTAATAGTTGAATACAACGTGCTATCACCGTAGGTTGTGCCGACAGCGAATGCATTAGCATTTAATGTGTTATATACAGTTCCATCAGAACCGTCGTACAAGTGTACTACGACTGAAATCGTTGCAGGATTAATCTCATTATCAAGTGCGATTTCTAAAAGTTCATTTTCAGCAATCACCTGACCAACGTTTACGAGTCCAATTGAATCTACAGCAAAAGCGAGAGGGTTAAAATCAGCAAAGTTAGATCCATTGCCATCTAACCCAATTGAGTCACCAGCGGCGGCAGCTGGCTCTTCAGAAATACCGTAGTCAACTGAAAGAAGGCCATTTGCTGATCCATCTGTTGCTAAGAACACGCCTTCGTAGCTGATAAATTGTTCAACAGCACCGTTTATGACAATTGCTATTCCTTCAATATCATTCTGAAGTCCATCAACAGGAAGGACGAGTGAGTACATCGTTTTTCCTGCCTGTACTTCACCAACCGCAAACGTATTGAGGGGCAACGTGTCGTAGACCGTTCCATCAAAACCGTCGTACAGCAAGACAGTAACTTCATCAGGAGTAATGTATGAATCCAGAGCAATCTCTATGAACTCATTAACGTCAACACCCATGTTATCGTAGTGAAATTCATTTACCCAAGCCGACTCAACAGTATCGTATTGAAATTCGTTTACCCAAGGGAACAAGAGAGTGTCGTAGTGAAACTCGTTTACCCAAGCAGTATCGACTGTGTCGTATTGGAACTCATTTACCCATGCAGTATCAAATTGATCGTATCGGATTTCATTAAGCCAAATTTCATCAGGGGTAGTTCCCAAGCAGCAAGCACCTTCAATACCGCACGAAGAGATGTCGCAGGAAGTGCCTGCGCCTAGGAAGAATGTATCGCCGAGTTCTTCGCATGATTCTTCTGAAAGAGTTTCGCAACCACCTGTTGAAAAACAGCACGCGCCAGTACACGCACCCTCTTCGCATGTAACACCCCAAATATACGTTCCACCTAATGTGTTACACGTATCAAGAGAAAATTCTTCGCATGCTTCAGTATTGAAACAACAAGCTGCAGCGCAAGGGCTTTCTCCGATGATGTACTGCACAGTAAGCAATGGGGCTGTTCCATCAAGGGTCTCACTACTTGCGAATTGAGTATTACTTTCTTCGCCATCTGCACTATCTTTATAAAAGATAAGCGAAAGTATTCGATCGCGGTTCACAATAGCATCCTGCACAAAATCTTCTACGTGAATTTTTACATCGCCCGGTGTACCAACTGTAATCGTTTTGACTCCAAGTGTTTCATCCGCATCACCCCCGCCTCCTGCTCCGCCAGGCCAAGCATTAATTCCATCGTACGTATTCCACGTAGCTGCCAAGTGGTCCCAATCTTGGTCAAGGCGCGCTACCTTGACTGTTGATTGCACGCCGTTAAATAATTCGTAGTCAAGGACAACTATTGCATTTTCAATATCGCCAGCTTGCATCTCGTCCCCAATAAGATAATCAACAATAAAGTGATCTCGTCCTCCGGCGGCCTCTTCGCCAACAGTAAAGATTACTGAAGCGCCCTGAGGGATTGTCGGGAAAGTCTCAAGAAGACCTGCATCTGCCGTAGGCACGTACACAGAAGTGATTAATGCACCGTCTGCACACGCTGCACCTCCTACAAATATTCCGCCATCACTTGCGCATGCACCAGCAGACATTGCTTCAACACAACTCCCACTTCCAAAGCAACAGGCTCCAATAGGCGCACATGGCTCAGTGTCGCAAACAGAGTCAACCCCTAGATAAACGCCACCGAGTTCATTAGAGCATGTGTCACTAGAAACTTCAACACATGCACCATACTGATCGGGCAAGCAACAAGCTCCAGGTTTACACGGCTTCGTAGCGCAAAGTTCACCCAAATTAAACGTTCCGCCAATTGCTTGACATTGCGTTGAACTTAAAACATCAATACATGTCGCGCTCTCGAAACAACATGATCCTAGCGGGGTACAAGTTGTTGATGCACATTCTGTATCGAACCCTGCAAATGCTGCACCGAGTTCTGCACAAGATTGAGCAGATACATCAATGCATTCTCCGTTCCCAGCTTGGTCTACGCCAATAACGCAACATGCCCCTGCACACTGAGCGTTCATACAAGATGCGCCTTCACCGCGGAATTCCCCACCACGCAAATCGCACTCGTCTTGTTCAATAAACACACAACCACCTTCTGGAAGACAACAAGCACCACCAGGGCAAACATACGAGTCGCAATCAGAAGGATCCCAATGTCCATTCAACAATGCTTCGCAAGTACTTTGCGAAACTTCAACGCAAACTTCTGAGCCTAGACAGCAAGCACCTTCTTCACCTGGTCCCCTCGCTTGATGAGCATGGGCAAGAAAGACTTCAGTAATAAATGGTTGCGCTTCTAGCCCAAGCATCTCAACTGCTGATTCGTTTGGCCCTGCAACGTTCGCATCCGTAAATGGAACATACGTACCCCAAACTGGATCAGATGCATCGTTCGATTGCCTTCCAATAATCGGAGGGGTCACCGCCTGAGACAATGGCAAATTAGCCATCCACTCAGTACTGTTATACGTAAATGGCAACGTTGAATGTTGGCGCCAAGCATCATCTTCATCACGGTATGTCAAGATGTTTGATGCAAGACCAGCTGAAGCCAATCGTGCTTGTTGATAATAATTTGTGTCGATCGAATCCCAGCCACCATCTGGGTCTGGGACTGAATACGTACCGAGTGGGCCGTTCGCGTTTTGGAAACTGCTGCCAACATTACTTCCGCCGTGCTCCTGAGAATCGGTCATTGCAAGAAGTAACTGCAAGGGTAGCCGTTCAGCAAACGTAAGTCTGCCATCAGTGGTTGATTCCCACCATCGAGTACCAAAGAAACTGTCGGCATAATATTCGCGCAAGTCTAGTTTGGTTCGCGACTGCTCACGCCAGTTTAAAATTGCATCTTCTAGTCCACTTTGTCCATTAGCAATTGCTGCATTAATACCTTCAATTGCAACGCGTAATGGGAACGTCGAACCAAATACGCCGGGGCGCATCGCATCAGGAATTCCGTTTGCTTCGTATTCACTAATATCAAACGCCGCGTACCCATAAGGAACGTTTAAACTTTCAGGATCATGGCGGTGCCAAAACCGATCTTCCCAACGCAACCAAGGAGGAAGCAAATCATTACGCGAACCATTAAACATCGTCAACTTTCGACGGTTGTCGTACAAGAGTTGGCGATTGTCGAGTTGGTCTCGGTATTCACTTGCTTCATGAGATGTTGTATAACTACTTCGCAGAAACTGTGTGCCAGATGTGCCTGCTGTTTGGTTAATTGATCGTTCAAATCTGGAACCAACAAATTGGTAGTTATTCCCCTCTGCCACGCGGAGTTCCAATTCATCTGAAAGCGTGAAAGGACGGAGACCATTTGTTGCAGCGAATGGATCTCTACCAGCAAGTTGCCAGTACCAAAGGCGACCATATCTGGAATACAAATCATCCGTAGGGTTCAATACATTTGTAGTATCGACAAAGATAGAGTTCGGATAAGACCCGTCCACCTCTATACCTAACTCATCTAAAATACTCGCGTTAGGCTTTATCGCCCACTGTTCTTCGTCCCAATCAACATCTACAGTTGAACCTCCACCAATTTGAGCGTGGCTGATCCATGAGTTCTGTGGAAACAAATTGTTATCTGGCAAATTTGCCAAGTTATCCATAAAGCCCACTCGCCATTGATACATATTGCCAGACGAGAAGTCGTTTTGCCCAACTATTGCAAGGTCTGCGGGAGTATGCCCTTTAGTAGCTTCGCCATGACGGTCTCTTACAGTATCAGTGCCATAATAATCTGCGCGCTGAAAACTCGTCGCAACATTCATATTTCCACGAGCACTATTATCTGTAACTGAGATTGCGATGACCTGCTTAGTGTCCATGGCAAGTGTCTGGGGGTACAAATGCCAAAATGCATCGGTCATTCCATCGCCATCAGTATCGGTAATCCAGCGTTCGATATTCCACCGATTTGTCCCTGTAATAAATGCATCCAGCGGTCGCTCGCCAAAAAGTGGGTCGTTCTGGTAGCCATCTCCATTTAAGTCGCTCAGGTTAAGGAAGTTATGAGGGATCAAATCAGTATTGTTTTGCGCAGCAGCCCAACCTGTATACGTCATCCAGTCCTCCCACAATGCAAAGTTGTATGCACCGCCGTTAAGGGTTGCTGGAAAACCTGTCGTAGAGTTAACACCAAGTGAGCCGCCACGCGTGGGTCTTACACTTGGCCATTGCTCTAGTGGCACATCCAAATTAACTGCAATAGGAGATGATGTCCCCACACCTGTGACGTCGCTTATGTCTTTGACGATGCGCCAAGCATTTCCGCTTCGAGACAAATTAGTAAGGTGCTGCCAGTGTGAAAACGTTTCCGGAGTGCCATCAACCCAACCACCAACCGAATCCCAGTCAGGAATACCTTGATTTACGTAATCAATAATATCCGCACGCTGGGGTTCCGTATCGCGTAGCCAACGAGCGTCGCCAAATGACGGTCCACCTAATGGGTTAGCTGGGCCAGTAATATCGAGTCCATTAATATCGTAGTCTGGCGGGTTCGTCCATGGAACGACTTCGTACGAAGCAAAATTAAAGGGGTG
>JABHWX010000212.1 GCA_018657585.1 Phycisphaerae bacterium | reverse complement strand
AATCACCGTCTGCAATACCACCCTCCGGAGCATCACCCCGCAAAGCAAGAATGTTGTGAATTCCCGCAGATGCGTACGCGTCGAGAATAGACGTTATCTCTTTTTGTGAATGTCCCACACATGTCAGGTGTGGAATAGGATCGAGTTTCGTTTTCTCAGCAAGGTGGCAAACAAGGTCGCGGGTTTTTGTTTTTGATGACCCGCCAGCACCGTATGTTACTGAAACAAATGATGGTTCAAGGGCTTCAAACTCGCCAAGCCTATCAGTGAGGGCGCCCCACCCTGTATCGCTTTTAGGAGGAAAAAACTCAAAACTGAATATCGTTTTGTCTCGTTTCAGAATATCACGAAAGTGCATCTGTGTAGGATAGTCCACAGATGGGTGGGGTGAAGCCCTGATTATTGTTCAGTTACTGTTTATACTTCTGTTTTATGGACGAACGACTCCGAATTCCAAAGCCTACTGCGAGGAGGCTAAGCCTCTACCTTAGGGAACTTGAAGCGTTAAAAGAAGCAGGGTTGGTTTCAATCAATTCGACACAACTTGGGAAAGCTTTGGGTTTTACGGGTGCCCAAGTACGGAAAGACTTTGCTACGTTTGGTACATTTGGCAGACCCGGTGTTGGGTACTCAGTTTTCCACCTCTGCGGTACCATTAAGCAAATTATGGGGACTGATCGGACTTGGGATGTCGCTGTTGTTGGTGCGGGGAAAATTGGACTTGCCATTACAACCTACCCAAGGTTTATCGACAGGGGTTTTAAGGTCGTTGCCATTTTTGATAACAATCCAAATATCATCGGAACAACTGTTACTAACCACAAAGTCCGCCCTGTTGCAGACATGACAAGAATTATTCCGCTAAGAGATATCCGATTAGCAATTCTTGCTGTACCTGTCACCGTAGCTCAAGAGCTCGCAGACAGACTTGTTGCATCGGGAATTACTGGTATTTTGAACTTTGCACCGGTTCGGTTGAGAGTCCCTGATGGGATTGGTGTTTCGAGTGTTGATTTTTCTCGGTCACTCGAACAACTAGCACTTGAAACATCTATCGACTTTTGTTGATATACACAACACGGTGGAAACCACACACTGTTGCGTATCCTTAGTTATCAGATTCGTCGCTAAAAAGCGCACTGCCAACTCGAACAATGTTGGCACCACTCTCAATAGCAACATCAAAATCATTAGACATTCCCATAGAAAGAAGGTTGAATGCATCGCCACAGTGTGGGCTTTTTTGCATTTCTAAAAACAGTTCGTTACATCGTTCAAACACTGGTCTTGACTCTTCAGGGTCACTACTTGCTGGCGCCATACACATCATGCCGCGTGGGATTACGTTTGGCATTGTGACTACTTGTTCGAGTAAATACTCAACTGCTGCTGGTGCAATACCTGATTTTTGCCGTTCACGCGAAATATTTGCTTGGAGCAATACTTCAACAACTATGTTTTTCTTTGCAGATATTTCTTGTAACTCTTCTGCAAGACGGAGGGAATCTACAGAATGAATCATGCGGGTAAGTTGTACAACCCTTCTGCATTTATTGCGTTGAAGATGCCCGATGAAGTGCCAGCGGATTGGGGTTGCCAGGTCTGGTTTTCCTAATTCTTTACGGCGATCTACGTATTCGTGAATCTGCGCTTCAATTTGCGTAAAGTGTTGGACTCTGCTTTCACCAAAATCAGAGTGACCAAGGTCAATAAGTTGCCTTACGTCTTCCACAGATGCTTTTTTTGTCACCGCAACAAGATGAATATCCCCTGCATCGCGACCAGATTTGCGCGCAGCTTCAGCTATTCGATGCGTTACTAGCTCGTATCGTTCTTTTAATGTTGTCAATGTTGTCCCCTCCTTGGGATTCATGCTTGACAGCATACAAACTATTGGGCAACAACGCAGACACCAAGAGCGTCTGCCATTGCGGATCCAATACCCGCTGGGCTATCTGAGACGATGACTCCACAATTAGCAAGAGCTTCTGTCTTTGCTTGGGCAGTGTCGTCCTCTCCACCAATAATCGCTCCAGCGTGCCCCATACGTTTGCCTTTTGGGGCTGTTTTTCCTGCAATAAAGGCGACAACTGGCTTTGTCATATTCTCTTGAACCCAGAAACCTGCTTCTGTTTCATCGCTTCCACCAATTTCACCAATCATAACTACACCGTCGGTTTCGGCATCATTTTCAAACCGGTCAAGTAAGTCAATAAAGTTTACACCTTTTATTGGATCACCACCAATACCAATGCAGGTGGTTTGCCCCAAGCCAAAGAAACTGGTCTGCCAAACGGCTTCGTACGTCAGAGTTCCACTGCGGCTTACAATACCAACACTTTTTCCTGTAGTTGCGTCAGAAGGTGCTGTGTGAATGTAGCCTGGCATAATTCCGATTTTGCAACCATCTTCAAAGACTGCGTTTGCGCCTTCGCCAGATATTTTTCTTCCTGGAGTAATAATTCCCGGACAATTTGGGCCAATAAGCACCGTGTCTGGGTATCCAGCAAGCATTGCCTTCACCCGCATCATGTCTGCAATTGGAATTCCCTCGGTTATTGCACAAATTAATTGAATACCGGCATCTGCCGCTTCAAGAATAGAGTCTGCTGCAAATGGTGGCGGAACAAAAATCATCGAGGCCGTTGCACCAGTCTCTTGAACTGCATCGGAAACGGTATTAAATATAGGAAGACTGTTTGTATCTGTCTTACCACCTTTATTTGGCGTTACACCACCAACCATACGGGTGCCATACTCAAGGCACCCCTTTGTGTGAAATGCTCCAGCGGAGCCTGTGATACCTTGGCAAATTACTTTTGTTGAACCGTTGACTAGAATAGACATTCATTACTCCATTTAAGACCGTATAGGATACCCCCAACCACTCAAGGTGACTACACTCTAGCCTATGTCTTCTTCCACAAATAAACCATTAACGTACGCCGATACGGGTGTTGATATTGAGGCCGGAGATCGTCTCGTTGGGCTCATCCAATCCATGATGAAACGAACCCATGGCTCTCGGGTTTTGGGCGAACATGGTGGATTTGCAGGAATGTTCCGCCTTGACTTCAATGAACGGCTCTTTAAGCGTAATTTCAAAGACCCTGTTCTCGTAGCGTGTACCGATGGTGTTGGCACAAAGGTAAAACTTGCGTGCGACCTTGGTATTTACGATACTGTTGGAATTGATTGCGTTGCGATGAATGTCAATGATATGATCGTACAAGGAGCGGAGCCTCTCATTTTCTTGGATTACCTTGGACTGCATACGCAGGTTCCAGAAACAACAGCAGCGATTGTTTCTGGCGTTGCAAAGGGTTGTGAAATTTCGAATTGTGCATTAATCGGTGGGGAGTGTGCTGAAATGCCAGATATTTACCAAGAGGGTGATTTTGATATTGCTGGTTTTGCCGTTGGTGTTGTTGAACTTGATAGAGCGATAGATCCTAGTAGAGTTGAGACGGGCGACATTATTATTGGGCTTCCGTCTAGCGGAGTGCACTCCAACGGTTTCACACTTGCACGCGCAGCTGTAAGCGGATTAGATTTGCACGCGGTATACCCCGAACTCGACAAAGAAAAAACGCTAGGGGAAGTGTTGCTTGAACCTACTCGTATCTATGTGAAATCAATTGTAAAACTTCTGCACAAATACACTGTTAAGAAAGTTATATCTGGCATGGCACACATTACAGGTGGCGGAATTGCAGGAAATCTCTGCCGTTCCTTGGGAAATGATGTTGATGCAACTGTTCATCTTGATCGCTGGGAAATTCCAAACGTATTTACCTTTTTACAAGAACATGGAAACATTGAAACCGAAGAAATGTACCGCGTATTTAATATGGGAATTGGGTACGCTCTAATAGTTCGCCCTTCATTCGCGGATTCCATAACAACAAAACTTGAAAAACTTGGTGAATCACCTGTAATCCTTGGTGAAATAACCAGCGGTTCAGGAAACGTCCACTTTGTATCCGGAGAATAAATAATGCAAATAGTGATTTTAAGTGTTTGTTTGTGCACACAGGGAATTCAAGAACCAGCAATGTTTAGGGGGGGTGTTTGGTTGCCGAGGCTTGGTGGCACGATTACCGATGGGGGTGGTGCAATCGATTTTGAAACGAATATTGATCTGCGAGATCAAGAAACTGTACCACTTATCGAGTTTAAAATAGAACCCATCGAAGATGTCGTCATGGGATTTTCTTTTTTTGATTTTTCAACTTCAGGAAACGGAACATATCGGGGCAACGATACCTACGGGGGTATGGTGATGACTGCGGGCGATTTGTGGTCGGCGTCTACAGACATGCAAAGTGTGGGTTTTGAAGCTGCGTGGGAAGTATGGCAGCCTTACAATGCAAGCGATAGTGCAACACTCACGTTTGCACCTGTTGTGGGATTACGATGGTTTGGTGTGAAAACGAACCTTGAAAATGTAACGAACACACAAGCTGTCGAACACCAAAACAGTTGGATTGCTTTGCAGGGGGGCTTGGAGATGAATTTTCATTGGAGCATGAAGGGTGTCACGGATCTTGTTGACTCTATTGGAATCAATGGGCAGTTTATGGCTGGTACTCTCATGGGCGACGATGGTGGCTCAATGTGGGGTGTTCAAGCAGGACTCACCGTATCGTTTACCGAGTCGGTATCAGGGTTTTTTGGGTATAGATTGCAAGAAATGAATGGCGAAGATGGGGCATATACCTTTGATGCGGGGCTCCAAGGGTTGTTTATTGGTGGAGAAATTCGTTTTTAACGAACGTAGTGAACAGCGCTCCGTACTGATATTCCATGCCGCGTTCAACACGAAAATCTGCTAAATTTAAAAGAGCGAAAGCTCGACATCTGTTATTTACAGCTGGTCCAAACAAACTCTCTGGTGGCAAGCTCTTTAAGAAACATTTTGATCAATCTATTTCGTTGCACGAGGTTGCCGTTTCAACACCGCTATGGCCCAGTGAGTTTGATGGTATTCGCGTCGGGCATGTAAGTGATTTTCACCTTGGGGATCTCATGCCAATTGAGCGCGCCAAGTACGCAGTCGATTTACTTGCAAAACAAGAACCCGATCTCGTCGTGTGTACTGGCGATGTTGTTGACTTGCATGTTGAGGGTGCAGAAGAGTTACTTGATTCACTTGCAGCCATTCATGCGCCGCTTGGAACCATGCTTGTTCTTGGCAACCATGATGAACTTGATTGTGCAACAACACTAAGCTCGATGGCTATTAATGCTGGGATAACCCTGTTGCGTGATGCGACCTGTTCTGTTCAACTTGGCGGAAACACACTGAACGTTTCTGGAATTGACTGGGCAAAATCAACAAAACAATGTAATCAAAAAGTTTCTCGGGTTTGCAACAAAGATACCCATATTCTGCTTTCGCACAATCCAAAAGCGTTTGACCAAGCGTCGTCACTACAAGTTCCGTTAACGCTTTCTGGCCACACCCACGGTGGGCAGATGGCATTTAAGAAAAAAAGGGGTGCAAACCTTGCTGTAGCACACAAGTATTCCGCTGGTCAATATGAGCAAAACGACAGTAACCTATTTGTTACGGTTGGGGTTGGTGCTTGGTTTCCATTGCGTGTAAATTGCCCTGCAGAAGTTGCACTTCTTACAGTTCAAAACAAGAAATGATGTTTCGCACAGCTTCGCCTCTGTGTGAACGCGCGTTCTTTTCTTCGGAAGTCATTTCGGCACTTGTTTTTTGTGCATCTGGAACAAAGAGTAACGGGTCGTATCCAAATCCATTTGTGCCTTTTGGTTCCAGCGTAATCACACCCTCGAATATACCTTCTGATTCACCGACAATTGTGCCGTTTGGATCTGCTACGCATATTGCACACACAAATCTTGCTGTCCGTTCACTTTCGGGTGTGTGTTGTAGTTGAGAAAGAAGCAGGGCGTTGTTTGCACTGTCACGTTCTTCACGGTTTGAACCGACGCCAGCAAACCGTGCAGAATGCACTCCGGGCTTTCCATCCAGTGCGTCTACTGCGAGCCCAGAATCATCTGCCATGCAGCGCTTTCCCGTTGCTCTTGCATACCCAATGGCTTTTAATCGAGCGTTTCCCGCGAATGTGTTTGAGTCTTCTAGGGGCTCATCGTACACACCGTCTAGTGAAGAAATTCCAACCACTTCAATACCATGGGGTGTAAGTATTTCGCCGACTTCTACAAGTTTGTGTTCGTTAGATGTTGCAAGAAGAAGTTGCATATCACGATTGCCAACAAGAAGGGACTTCGCCAAACGATGCTGTAATGGTGCTCCGAATACCACCACGCCCCTTCCAATTGGTAACAATTTGCATCCATTTTGGTTGCATACATGTTGCAAGGTCGTCGCAAATTTGATTCGTTACTGCTTCGTAAAAAATGCCTTCGTTGCGAAACGATTGGTAATAGAGTTTTAAACTTTTAAGTTCAACACATTGTACGCCTGGTTCGTAGCGGAGCAAAATAGTGCCAAAGTCTGGGTGCCCTGTTACTGGACAGACCGAGGTAAACTCTTCGTTGGTATGCTCAATGAGAAAAGCGTTGCTCGTTGGCGTTTCAAATGTTTCAAGTAATGATGTGTCTGGCATTCACGTATTTTAGTACACCTGTTCAAACTTCGTTGCAACTAGTTTGGTCCATCGTGGTAATACGGTGGTATTGGGAAAGGCCGTGACCATGAAAATTGTCGCAAATCGTCGTCGTCACCAAACAAGGCGATTACAACGTGTAAAAGTTCGCACTGCTACGGATAGCGATGACTTGGTCCGTCTGAGTTATCTAAGTGGCCCATTGTTTCTACAGCCCTTACAGACCGTAGCGAAGAATGAGCGTGATGACTTTAGGTTGGTCGGGGTTTATTGCAAGTGACCTGCGAAATACCGTTCTTGCTGTTTGGTAAAACTCAGTATTTGTTTTATCGCCGAGCAACCACTTGTTCAACTCGTTGACGCCAATTCCATTTAGCGCCCGCCAATTGTTCGGGTTGTAATCAATTGCTATTTCATACGAACCGAGTGAGGCTTCGTAATCGCCCAAGCGAAATTCTGCCCAACCAAGTTGCTCGTATGTTTCTGAGGTTGGGTCTATTTGCACTAACTGCTCTGTTGTATTCACCACTTCTTGGTATCGTTTTTCTTTTGTCAACAAGTAAATAATATTTCGCATAAGTTGTGGCGAAGGTTCTGCCATCGCTTCTGATGCTGCGATGTATGCGTTTAGCGCATCTTGCGGTCTATTCAATAATTGGTATGTAGCAGCAAGAGTGATTTGGGCAGGAGCAAGTTCGCCGTCAAGTTTTACTGCCCGTTCTGCAAATACAAGCGCACTTTGTGGACGGCTCATTTGCAGGTACGTCGTGGCAATATTCATGTTTGTTGCCATGTCGTTTGGGTTGATGGTGAGTGCCCTGTGGTACGCTCGAACTGCGTCAACAAATTTTTTCATCATTTGCAAAGAGACCGCATGTCCGTATTGCGCGTCAAAGTTACGTGGGTCAAGTTTTGCGGCTCGAGCAAATGCGGGTTCTGCGTGTTGCCAATCTTTTTTGATGAGGTAGATGTCACCCATGCCAACAAACGCGTCGATAGCAACTGGGTTCTGATTTAACACTTCACGAAACATTTGCATTGCTTCATCGTAATCGCCATGCTCTTTAGCAAGTTCAGCAGCATTGATGGTGACTTGCTCCACCTCTGTAACCTCTTCAATTGCGACCGCTTGAGATTTAGCAACAGGCGAAACTGCGTGGCAACCAATAAGGGTGGAAAAACAAAGAAGGATTAAGAGGCGGAAAATATTCATACGTGCTTAGGATACTTTGAAATGAAGTGTACTATCGGTGTTTTCTTGCTGATTTCGCCATTGAGCGGAGTTTTGCAATGTTCACCACGTCCATCGAAGTACCAGATTCGTTCTCTTCCTTTGATGTCTCTAGTATTTTTGGAACTTCATCAAAATGAGTGTGCTCAAAAAATGCTTTGAAACAAGATTGGCCAGATGTCCCCTCGCCAATGTGCGCATGCCTATCAAGCCTTGAGCCAATTCCGCCAACAGAGTCGTTAAGGTGAAGTACTTGTATATATTTTAACCCCGCATCCTCGTCAAATTGTTCTAATACTTTCGTCGCGTTTGTTGGTGTAGTCATGTCGTAGCCTGCAGCCGTGATATGACAGGTATCAAGGCAAAAACCTACTCGCTCTGGCTCTGCAACAAGATCACGCAAAATGCCAAGGTGGGCAAAATCATATCCAAGATTCGTACCTGAGCCCACGGTTGTCTCAAGGCAAGTCAAAGTGGAATAACCAGAAAGTTCGACATGCAATCTATCCAACGCTTTTGCAATTCTTTCTAAACCGGCCAGTTCTTCTTTTGAGGGTTTGGTTCCCAGGAGGTTTAGTTCGCCGCGATTTCGGGGGGTGCCAAGTCGAGCTCCTGGATGAGAAACCAAAAAGGGTATTTCAAGTTGTTCGCACCGTTCAAGTTCTTCTCGTTGCAAAGCAACAGATTTTTCCCATGTTTCAGAATCGGGAGATGCCATGTTGATGAGATAGCTATTGTGGCTAACCATCCGATTTGTCCCCCGCCAGTCCATTTTGGATAGTTTGGCAAGCCACTTTGAAACTTCTTCTTCAAGTAGCGGTTTGGTTTTCCATTGCCGTTGGTTTTTTGTAAAGACCTGCACACAATCCATGTTTTGGGCTTCGGCAGAAATCAAAGCATTTGTCATCGAACCTGCTATAGAGAGGTGTGAACCAAACATGAATTACTCCTTGAGATCATCAAATTCTATAGCCGGGTTTGGTGGGCTTTGCGGCGTGATTGGCACATCCCACACATTCATAAGGTTCATAATTTTCATTGCGTACCCATGTTCTTCAATAGTTTGTTGTTTAAACCGCGCCGCCATGCCGTGTAAATTTTCTCGTTCAAGCCAACAAAGAATTGCGGGGCACCGCAAGGTACTGCATCTCTACTCCTAATTCGTGAGTGATTTGTTCGTTGACGAGGGTGTACAGTTTTTTATTAGTCACAGTTTTGTCTCAAGTACTTGTTGTATGTACACCAAGTTGTGACGCTACGCCATTTGCTATATCGGTGTAGTGCAGTCCACACATACGAAGAATGTCTTCTGGGGTTCGGGTTGATTTTGGGATGCGACGGACATGAAGTTGTTCCACGGTAAAGGCATCTCCTGATGCTGCACACGCATCTGCAACTGCTGAACCAAGCGAGCCTCCATAGTTATCTTCAACAACAAAAACATTCCCGCTGTTTTCGTTTGCTAAATCAAGGAGTCGATCTTCATCAAACGGCAAACTGTACAAATCGAGTAACGTAGCGTCCACGCCAAGTCGATCAAGTTCGTCGATTGCTTTGTTGCATTCGTGGATCATGTATCCCGCAGAAACAATTAAAACATCTCTCCCTTGAGTAAGAACCTCCATCCCTCCAAGTTCGAACTTTGTGTTATCGTCGTAAATCATTTCAACGTCTGGTCGGAAAGTGCGAAGATACGAACACCCAACATGCTCAGACATTGCAACGGTAAGACCGTATGCTGCCCACGCATCTGCTGGCTGGAGCACATAACACCCTGGATTTCCGTGGTGATCTGTCATTGTTCCAAAGCTTCTAAACCATGCAATGTCTGGAAGTGACATTTGGCTTGGACCATCTGCGGCAAGGGAAATGCCGCTGTGCGAACCAACAATTTTTAAGTTAGCGCCTGAGTTAATTGCCATTTCAATTTGATCATATCCGCGAGTAATGAACTTTGAAAATGTTGAACAGAATGGGATTTTTCCAGCGGCGCTTAATCCTGCGCCAACAGAGTACATGTTTTGTTCAGCAATTTTACATTCAACAAAACGGTCTTCGAGTTCACTGTCGTCACCAAAAATGTTGCTGAATGTAGAGTTACTTACGTCTGCATCAACTGCCCAAACCTCGCTGTTGCAATGTCCAAGTGCACGAAGTGCTATTCCATATGCTTTTCTTGTTGCCAATTTTCCCGATTGCAAGACCGTTGTCATGTCCCACTTTTTCATCGCTTCCCTAAATGACATCACTTCTGTTTTTGTAGAAGATGGTGCGGATGGTGGCGGTGGTTCGGGAATTGCTATCGATGCTGTTGCGAGTGACGAGGTTAACTTCAAGCCGGTTTGGCGAAGTTCTGCAATGATGTTTTCTACTTGTGACTTTGATGCTGGTTTGCCGTGCCAGTTTCCACCCTGCATGGATGGCGCGCCCCAGCCCTTTACAGTTTTTGCCACAATAGCAAACGGTTGTGTTCTGCCCTCTAAATTGAATTGAGCGAATGTAGATCGAATTGCGTCAGGGTCATGCCCATCAATGGTTGCTACTTCAAAGCCAAATGCCTCTAGTTTGGATGTCATTCGCTCTGGAGATTGTTGATTGCTTACCGCACCCGCTTGCCCATATTGGTTGCAATTAAAAATTGGCAAGACGTTAGTAAGGTTGTGGTCCATGATGAAATCGAGTGCTTCAATTATCTGTCCTTCACGAGATTCGCCATCGCCGATGATGCAATACGTTTTACGTCCCGTGTTGTCGGCCCTCGCTGCAAGACCAAGACCTGCTGCAACTGAAAGACCTTGCCCTAAAGAGCCGGTTGCTGCATCAAAAAAAGCGATTCCTTCTTGTGGGTTTGGATGACCGTCGAGTGGAGAATTTGCTTCTCGTAATGTTTTTAGGTGGTCTCTATTCAGTTTTACTGGTTCGCCATTCCAGTCAATAGTTGCGCCAATATCCGCCATGGCTGCATACACTGCTGGAACTGCGTGCCCTTCTGAAAGAACGAGACGATCTGATGTCGGGCACTCTGGGTCAGCTGGAATCCAGCGCATGGTGTGGTACATCAGAACTGAAACAAGATGACCAATACTCATTGCTGAGGTGGGATGACCGGTGCCTGATTCTGCGCACATTTCAAGTGCCATGGTGTCAAGGGTGATAGCACGTGCGTGGATAGCGTTTTCAAAAGACATCGTTATGGATCCTTCCATCTCTCGTTTGATGTGGTGTTTTTGTTAAAAAAAGCGGGTTTGTGGCGTCGGCCTGAGAACGTACAGTATTGCATGTTGGGGCTTGGTAAGCAACGCAAAAGCGCAGGAAAAACCGCAGGAACGAGAGATTCTCTCGCTCTCTTGGTACACTCACCATATTGCCAATGGTGGCATCAGGAAAGAGAACAAAATTATGGCAGTAAAACAAGCAACAAACTTAAAAGCAATTTGTGATCGTGATGCTCTTGTAGAGGCTCTTGCATTGGTAACCGGCGTAGTCGCTGGAAGAACCCCCACCCCCGCGCTCCAATGTGTCAAAATATCGGGACAAGATGGTCGGCTTACTATGTCAGCAACGGATGGTGAAGTTTCGTTGACGTTGTCCACAGATAAGGTTGATGTAGAAGCGGGTGGAGAGGTGTTGATTCCAGCCGATAAATTTTCGCAAATTGCCCGTTCGTGTAGCGATAACACATTAACAATCGTAAGCGAGGATGATAAACTTCATGTTCGCACATCGGATTCACGGTTTAAAGTCTTTGGGTTTCCTGTTTCAGAAGCTCCCGAATCTGTTGATTTTGGAGATGTTGAACCAGACTTCACGATTGGTGGTGGCGCTTTCCGTGGTTTAATGGAGCGATCAGCCTTTGCTGCCGCTACCGACCACAGTCGATACGCAATCAATGGGGTTCACCTTGATGTAAGTGGTTCTCAACTTCGTCTGGTTGCTACAAATGGTCATAGACTCGCGCTTTCCACTGGAAGTTGTGACAGTAATTGCGAAAAAGTCGATTGCATTGTTCCAACAAAAGCGATGACGTTGCTTAGACGCCTGTTGCACGATGGTGGCGGTTCGGTATCTGTAAAAGTGGAAGATGGAAGAATTGTGTTTCATGTTGATGATGAAGCGGGTTGCACATCAACACTCACAAGTAATTTGGTTGAGGGGACATTTCCACCCTTTGAAGATGTCATTCCAAAAGACCTTGATCGCAAAGCTGTTATTAACCGAGATGCATTCCACAAGGCGGTACGTCGCGCACATTTAATGACGAACGAAGAGTCTCGCGGGGTGCGTTTAATTTTTGATAACGACATGTTGAAAATCACAAGCCGTGCACCAGAAACTGGCGAAGCGGAAATAGAAGTGCCTATCGAATCGTTTACAGGCGAAACGCTAGAAATTGCGTTCAACCCTGTCTATATCATGGATGCACTTAAGGTAATTGACGCAGAGGATATTACGATTGAGTTGAAAAAGAGTGAAAAGCCCGGTCTTATTCGCTCGGGAAACAACTTTGTCTACATCATCATGCCTGTCAGTTTGGCGTAACCGAAACACAAAATAGCAATTGTAGGGTTATCTTTGCCCGCTACCATCACGTGGTCTACGCCCGCCTTTACCCCTTCCATCTCGACCACCATCATTTGCATATTTCACGCCACAGCCCCATGGTTGTACGTAGCTTGGTGATACTTCTTCACCTGCTTCAAGTTGGGTAACTACACGCAAAATATGTGTTTCTGCTTTGCTGCCATCGTCACCGCGGTTGTCATCACTTAACGCTCCTTGGTACACAAGTATTCCCTCAGCATCAATCACAAAAAGGTGTGGTGTGGTACGAGCACCGTACTCTCTGCCTACCTCGCCAGAGTAGTCACTTAAAATTGGAACATCTACTTCAAGTTCTTCTAAAAATTCTT
>JABHWX010000024.1 GCA_018657585.1 Phycisphaerae bacterium | reverse complement strand
CACCCACAACAGAGGACCGTATTACGCTCAGCGATACTGGAAAGAATGGTTGGTATATCGCCCCGAACTTTGCCATTAATATGCTTAGCGATTTCAATAATAATCGTGTGGCTATTACGTACGACGATGGTTACGCATTTGGGATTTCGATTGGAAAAGAAATAAACCCAGGGTTTCGAGTGCAACTTGATGTTGCACAAATTGAAAATGATTTAGAATCGCTCTTTATAAATGTAGTTGGTGGTATAAGTGTGGATGTTGCGGATGCTAAAATTACACAAACTCCAGTTATTTTAAATGCTATTTGGGAGCCTCGGGGTCACAATCGATTTTCTCCATTTATAGGCATCGGCGCTGGTGTCATCAAAGGTGATTATTCTGTAGCACAACTTCCTGGGACACTCAGCTCCACGCTTGATATTGATTGGGCATTTGCGTTTCAAGCAAAAGCTGGGTTTAAATATGAACTATCTCACACGAGTAGTTTGAGTGTGGGATATAACTTTTTGCACGCGCACTACAGCGATGACCTTGACCTTAACAACAACCTTGTCACAATCGGATTAGAATTCCGTTTTTAATTTTTAAAATAGGCAAATTATTCCATGAAAACTTTTTTATTTCTGTGCTCAAGCATTTTGCTCTGTTCGGGTTATGTGCATGCTAACGAGAGCGATTTTAACTCTTCTTTATTGTTCGAGAATGAAAATCGCATTGCGCTGAGCGACGGATCGGTGTGGTCGGGTGGTTCTGGGGGGTGGTATTTAGCGCCACATGTTGGATATAACATTATTTCAAACACATCAACACAGGGTATGAATATCAAGTTTGAAAATGGGCTCTCTCTTGGGTTGGGTCTGGGTTTTGAAATGCAAACAGATCTTGCATTTCAATTTGATTTTGGATACATCCGAAACGACGTGGATACTATTACTAATGAAACAACAAATGTTGGCTCTGCGCCCAACATTGAAGTTACGCAAATTCCTCTAATTGCTAACTTTATTTGGTCGCCATCCCGCCAACCAGACCTTAAACCGTATTTTCTTCTTGGCGCGGGGGCAATTAGGGGAAAATACGATTCCAACACATTTATAGGTAGTGGTGCGGATTGGGCGCTTGCTATTCGTGCGGGTGTGGGCGCAAAAGTAGACCTAAGCACTTCAAGCTCCTTGTCAATTGGATACGAGTTTACGCTTGCACAGTACGACGATGCTATTGATAACCATACTCTGCGTCTAGGTTTATCGTTCACTTTTTAAGTTGAACGCTACCCACTCCTATCGCTCTTGGCAGACTTTTTGTTTCGCGGTTAGCATGCGTATATCGTAGGAGTGGTTGGCGCATGGACAAATACAAACGATGGACAGTTATTCGGGGTCGGATGCTCATTATCGTTGGTGTAGCATCGCTTCTTGTTGCAATGTTTATGCCAGATCAAATACCCGCTGGTTTAGCGCCCCTTGTTGTGGTCTTCGGGGTTGGGTTCATAGCGCTCTCAATACCATGGAGAGTGTGGAATAAATTACCCGCTTGGTTTCATCGCGATGACACTTGGTTGTGATAGATTATTTAACTCTGGGTTAATTAATCTGGTTTGTCCTTTTTCCCGCCGCCAAGTAAATCCCCGATTCCGCCAAGAATGCCATCGACTCCGGCTCCAATACCATTTGTTACATTTTGGATTCCGGTTCCTATTCCAAGCTCTTTAAAGACCGGTATTTCGTTTATGGCTCCAGTTACGTTTGAAAATGCAATTTTTGAAAGACCTTCAACTGGGTTTTGTTCTAGGTGTTTCATAATTGCGTGTGTTACTGCGGTTGTAATTGCTTCGGTAGCAACTTCGACATCCCCATCTGTACCAATATTTTTTAGCACAATTTCGTCAATATGAGCTGTCACAGGTTTGGTGTTTAGAACGGTAAAGTTGCCACTTGCAATAACTGTAATGTCTTTAATAGTAAGTTTTTCAATATTGAATGGAGGTTTTGGGTGTGTGGCTTCTGGGGTTGTGTCTGCAGCTATGTTGTCGACCATTATTTCAATGTTAGACTTCCCGCCATTTTGTTGTAGCACAAGCACAACACCTTCACAACTTGCGTTTGGAATAATTACTTCTTTGTGTGCCATCTGAAAAATATTAAAATCTACATGCACTTCTTTGATTGTGAGTAAATCTGGAGAAGTGTCCGTGTGAAATTCTTTGGGGTTTGCAATTGCAATTTCAGAAGCTTTTGTATCAGATCCAAAAAAACCAATGTGCACACTTGCGAGTTTGACCTCGACACCAAGCCCTTCAGAACCCTTGGATTGTATAATCGATTGCGCCACTCCGTCGAGAACTAAAATGCCAACAATACAGAGCCCAACAATAAGGATGATAAGCACAAGCACCATATTTATAATTTTTTGTTTCATGGTGGGCATAGTAAACATATCCCCCCAGTCTGTCATGGGTTACGAATGAATAACTTAGATTCGGACGTTACTCGCCAAATCTGTTTTCGATACATTGCATGATGCTAGCAAGACCGTCTTCGGCAATTGCATAATAGATTTGACGGCCTTCCCTGTTTCCAATAAGAAGCCCGCGATCTCGCATTTTCCCCAGATGTTCTGACGCGCTTGATGGAGGAATGCCGCAAGCTTCTGCAAGCTCTCCAACCGTGTATTTACCACCAAGAAGCATTTGGATCATTCGTAATCTGTGTGGGTGAGCAACTGACCGCAAGCACCCCGCAGCATGCCCAAGCGCGTCCATACTTAAGAGTTCTGTTTTTGTTTCTGCCATACACCCATCATATCGACATGTCTCAATATGTCAAATATGTTTTCGTGTTTGTGGTTGTATACTTCTGCCATGATTCGCCCTTACGAGCCAAAAGATCAAGACCACTGCATTCGCATTCTTCGAGAAGTCGGCTGGATGGAAGGCAAAGACACCGACAAAGAGGTTTTTGAGGGATATATAAGTGACACCAATTCCCTTGTTATGGAATTGAATGGTGAGGTCGAGGTGTTGGTACTCACAAGACCTGGCCAGATGTTGTATCAAAAAGAAGATTTGCCGATGTCTGCTGTTACGGGGGTTCTTACAAGCCGCGTTGCAAGAATGAAGGGGAATGCACTTAGAACAACTGCCCTTGCGATTGCAGATAGCGCAAAAGAGGGCGCCGTTGTTTCTTTCCTTGGGATTTTCGATCAAGGATACTACGATAAACTTGGTTTTGGAAACCTAAACTATGTAAGGCACATCACGATAGACCCAGCTTGTTTGAAGGTTCCAAAATTAACACGCCAACCAAAACGACTTACCAAAGACGATGCGGAAGCAATTCACAACTGCAGGCGCGCTAGAAAGCGAACCCACGGAGGGTGTAATCTTGATGGAATTGGCTCAACTGGCTGTGAACTTGTCTGGGGTGAGAATGGTTCTGGTCTTGGGTTTGAAAATGAACAAGGTGAACTCACGCACTTTATTTGGTTAAACACAAAAGGCGCACATGGTCCATACACTTGTTTGGCTAAAGCGTGGCAATCACCAGAGCAATTGGTGGAATTGTTTTCAGTCCTTAAATCGCTCTCTGACCAAGTACACGGAATTCGTTTACCAGACCCAGCTGGGTTTCAATTGCAAGATTTCTTAGACCGCCCTTTCGCTTCACTTCGCAAGCAAAAGGGAGGTGCTTTTGATTCCGCAACAAGCGCAAATACGTGGATGCAGTGTCGAATTTTGAATGTTCCTCGCTGCTGCGAAGCGATGCGGTTCTTTGGTGAATCAATCTCTTTTCAACTTGAACTCACTGACCCTATTGGTGATTATTTGCCAGAATCGTGTACGTGGGAAACCACCGCCGGCTCCTACGTTGTGCAACTTGGCAATACATCTTGTGCAACCAAGGGGTTAGATGACTCGCTACCTGTTGTTTCGTGTTCTGTGAATGACCTCTCGCGACTTTGGATTGGAAGTGCTTCTGCTGAGTCACTTACCACGGTCGGCAATTTAGTGGCTGATCCAGAAGTGATTGAGCGTATTGATTCGCTCATTCAACTTCCAAGCGCTCATATCGGCTGGGATTTTTAATAAAACAACACGAGTTCACAAGGTGGCACTAGGGGGCGGAACATTACTCGCACGGTCCCCAGTTGCCGACAACTTCAAGTAAATCATTTACATTTGTACTTCCGTCGTTGTTAATGTCGCTTGCGCATGCAGCGGGCCATTCCGAGATATTTTCGACGTATAAATAATGATTCTCTACAATCATTGTACATTTAGTAATCTCTGTTTGGACTAGCAAAATTGCATCTGGCTTCCCATCGTTAGTTACGTCTACATATGCACGCAACCAAACTGCACGTATGTATCCAGTTACACCGTCGTATTGCATTAATTCTGGGCTCACATTCAAAAATGATTCTGAAATTACTCTTGGAGGATTACTACCTTCTACATAGCGTGTTGTTGTACCGGGCTGAGAAAAAACATAAAAACAATCATCGTAATATTCAGCGAAGCATACCTCGGTTTTACCATCACCATCGAGATCCTTATCGATACCTTCATAAAAAGGGTCAGTACACCCTTTAACAATAAGTGGATAAGCAACATTTCCAAAAATCGGGTTTTCTACTGGTTGGCAATCTGTTCCACGTGATGCTGATCTGTGTTCCTGATACGGTCGCTGATTTGCAATCACATTGTTTCGTGAATCTTGTTGTGATGTAATCGCACCACCACCAGCAACAAGTGTTGTTGAACCTAAAATAAGAACTAAAAATTTCAT
>JABHWX010000023.1 GCA_018657585.1 Phycisphaerae bacterium | reverse complement strand
GGATTCGAGTGGATAGAAGAAACCATTTTCACTCCAGAAAATGGAATGTACGCAGATGAGTTTGGGCATCGGGTTTCGATTCAAGGGGACGTCATACTTGTTGGTTGCGGAGCAGATGATGATAATGGACAAAATTCTGGGTCTGCATATATCTTTCGTTTTGTGAATAACCAATGGATGCGAACAAAATTGCATGCAAGCGACGGAGCTGCATACGATAATTTTGGTTTGACCGTTTCTCTTTCGGGAAACAAAGCGATTGTAGGCGCACGATCGAATGATGGAAATGGTGTCGATGCAGGCGCTGCTTACATTTTCGATATAGGCAATTTGCTACTTGTCGATGATGATGGATCTACCCCATTCAGCACTATTCAATCCGCTATTGATGCAGCCGACCATAGCGATGAAATCCTTGTCTTGCCAGGAACATATTTTGGAACTGGCGACGAAGTTGTAAATATGCTTGGCAAAAAAGTTTGGCTTCACAGTCGTGATGGGAAAGAAGTCACCTTTATTAATGGCGACGGCATTCGCCGAGGAATAACCTGCTCTTCCAAAGAAACATTAAAAACAAACATAGATGGCTTTACCGTCACGAATTGCAATTCGGGTATTCTTGCTGGCGGAATCGTATGCCTGAATAGCATGCCGAATATTCAAAATTGTGTAATCCAAAATCAATCTGGCGTTGGGATGTACGCTTCATGGGGCAATCCTACATGTATAAATTGTACATTTCAAAACAACACAGACAGAGGGGTAGAATGTATCGGCGATGCAACATTTATCGATTGCATTTTTGATGGAAACAGTACAAGTGGACCACATTCCGGCGCAGCTATGGAACTCCGCTGGGGTAATCCGAGCATCACAAACTGTTCATTCATAAACAACACAGGTAGTTTTTATGGAGGAGCACTTCACGGAGAAGCTACTCAAGCTATTTTTACAGGTTGTTTTATTTCGGACAATAATGCGCAAACATTCGGCGGCGGAATTTATTTCGAATCGCATAAACCTGAAGATTATTACCCCACATTCAGTAACTCCACTATTTGCGAGAACGTTCCAAACCAAATTTCAGGCGGATGGTTTGACGGCGGTGGCAACAATATTGATGAAGAATGCCCATCCAATTGCCAAGATATTACTGACGATTTAATCGTCAATATCAACGACCTATTATTGATTATCGGTGATTGGGAGCAACCGAACTCACCTGCTGATGTAAATGATGATGGCATTGTCAATGTCAGTGACTTACTAATCATTATCGGTGCATGGGGGCCATGCGAGTAGGAATTACTGTTCCGTAATCCCAACAACAATTGCATCATGGTCGGAACCATCCAAGGGAATAAGTTCAAAAGACGACCCGTGCACATCACCGCGAACAAAACAGTGATCAATCGGAATTGCGAGGAGTGGGCCAAACATTTTAAGATGCCATGAAGGCATCACGCCTCTGCCTTGACGCAGATTATGTAGACGGTTTTTTTCCACAAACAACTCGTATCCCCTCGACCACATTGTTGTATTTAAATCTCCAATAACAACAGCGTTCTTACTTCTCTGTGAAAGCAACTCTGTTATTTCTGAAAGCGCAAAATCTCGAAGAGTGCTTCCGTGTCGTAATCCCGGACGTGGC
The DNA here is from genome assembly GCA_018657585.1 of Phycisphaerae bacterium. GTDB lineage: Bacteria > Planctomycetota > Phycisphaerae > Phycisphaerales > SM1A02. Next base: position 2,503 of record JABHWX010000023.1, on the reverse strand, counting down.
GGATGGACTGCAATCAAGTCAAATTCCCCTTCTGGCGATTCTACCGTTACGGCAAGACACGCCATCCCAAATTGATTATTCAGATACTGCTCGATGTTGGAGATTGGAAATAAACTGTATAGAAGGAACCCCGAACCTGTATCGAGTGAATGCGAATATCTATATGGGTACCGCGTTTCAATAGCAACAAGTGAATTTTGATGCAATTTCATTGCTTCAAGCAACACGACAATATCTGTACTTTCTTGTTCTATCAAATTTTGTATTGCTTGCGTATTTATATTCGTCGCTTTTATATTGGAAGAAAGTATACGAACCTGTGGAACTGCATCAACCGCATCGCCTGAATACCAAGGGAGCACCTTCATCATTGGAGCAATCACGCAAATACACGTACCAACCAACATCACCCAGTTTCGTCTGCAAATAAATATAACCGCTAGGATCGCGAGAGTTACTAAATACTGCACCTGAAAATGAATGATCAAATCAAGTTGTGGAATAAAACCTGCAAGCACCCCAATATTCGCACAAACCGCAACAAAGCAAAGAATCAATAACAGAATCTTATCGATAGTAATTCTATTTTGTGTTTTCAATTGCACGAGCAATTAGCTAAACCTGTTCTGCGCCATTTCATGACTAACCGTGCAGCAACCCACGCTACTAAGATATACAAAGGCACTTCAATCCACATCCAAGATTGCGCAGGGATTGTCCTCATGTTCATAGTGACGACAATTGTACACATGACACCAACCACAATAGCTACACACAACATGTTTCGTTTTGCAATAATCGATGCAACAATGCCAACTAAAACCCGTAAAAATAATCGAATCATGGATAACTCCTTTGCCTCAGGTTTATGCATTGTAGATGTGCTCGATTTGTTTGAACACAGTGGGCATTGACGTTCTATCACTTTTATTTTACTTAAATCACTCAAAACTACCATTTTTCTTTGCACTGGGCTCTTTTTTAGTGTCTAATGAAAAGTAACACAGGAGAAAGAATCGTGAAATTACATCAACTACTATCAATATGTGCGACCCTTACGCTTTGCACCATTACCAATGGCGAAACCGTCATAGACAATAATCTTATGCAACGCATGGAAGAGGTTGGACCAGAGGGCACGGTCTCGACACTTGTTTATGTAGTTGATCAAGTGGATGTCAAATCTCTGTCCGATTCTATTACCAAAGCCAATATGCGATTTGCAGACAGGCATCAGCTTGTCGTAGAAACTTTACAAGCTACTGCACAAAGCACACAAGATTCTATTCTTGCTTCACTGAAGAACCAACGAGGAGCAACGAAGATTACACCGTTTTGGATTTCAAATGTAATTCGCGTTGATGCACAACCTGATGTCATCCTTGAACTCGCTACAAGAGACGACGTACAACATATCTATTTGAATTATCCAATTGAATTAGTTACACCAGTATCTGTTGGAAAAACTGATAAGAGCGAAAACCGAGGCGGAGTTGAGCCTGGAATCACCGCTATTCGTGCGACCGAAGCATGGGCAATGGGCTACACCGGCGAAGGTGTGCTTGTTGCAACGCTAGACACTGGTGTCGATGGAGGACACGCAGCACTTGCAAACAGTTGGGCGGGCTTGCGTCCTGAATATGCAGGACATCCTGAATGGGCATTCCTTGACCCTTATACGTATAACAATAACTTCCCATTTGACTCCGGAAGTCACGGTACTCATACCATGGGTACGGTATGCGGCAGCGCGCAAGGAATTGGTGTTGCCCCAGACGCACATTGGATTACCTCTGCTGGTATCGACCGCAGTAGTATTGCCGAGACTGTTGCCGATGCAATCGAAACGTTCCAGTGGTTCCTTGACCCAGACGGTAACTCTGCAACAGCATGGGACGTACCAAGAGTATGTTCTAACTCTTGGGGATTAACCTCAGGCCATGGGTACCCAGACTGTGACGAAACATTTTGGACCTACCTTGACGCTCTAGAAGCAGCGGGTTGCGTAGTATTATTCTCTGCTGGCAATGAAGGCTCATCCGGTTTGCGGCGACCAGGTGACCGGGCAACTGACGATTACCGAACCTGCGCCGTTGCTGCAATTGATCCTTACAACGCCAGTTATCCAATCGCTGATTTCTCTTCACGAGGACCGACTAATTGCACACCTTCTGGCGCATCTGCGATTAAACCAGACATTTCCGCACCTGGTGTGGACACATACTCAAGCGTTCCTGGAGGATACTCATCCTATAGCGGAACTTCTATGGCATCGCCACATATCAACGGTGCAGTTGCGTTGATGCTGCAGGCAAATCCTAACCTTGACGTTGAAACGATTAAAGAGATTTTGTACTCCACAGCTATGGATTTAGGTACAGCCGGCGAAGACAATAGTTATGGGCATGGCATTATTGATTGTGTTGAAGCAATTAATAGGGCACTCGAACTAGCAGATCCTTGCGAGGCGCCACTTGGGTTCTGCCCACAAGATATTGACGGT
>JABHWX010000211.1 GCA_018657585.1 Phycisphaerae bacterium | reverse complement strand
GCTCCAGCGTTAACAGTAGTACCAGCAATGATTGGGTTTCTTGTTATACCTTGGGCAGGTGGTCTTGAGCTTGGCAGTGAAACGGTCGCGATCATGGGCGCCAACATCAATATCGGAGTCATCTACATCGTAGCAACTGGCGGTCTTGGCGCATACGGAGTTGCGATAGGTGGTTGGGCTTCAAACAACAAATTTTCGTTCCTTGGCGGGCTTCGTGCTGGTGCGCAAATTATCAGTTACGAAATTCCAATGGGGCTTGCACTGTTGTGCGTAGTACTTACTGCTGGAACATTGATGCCAGAAACAATCGTTTCGCAACAACTACATGGGCAGTGGAACATTGTGCAACAACCACTTGTTGCTATCTTGTTTTATATATGTTTGCTCGCTGAGGCAAACCGTGCGCCGTTCGATTTGGCTGAAGCGGAGCAGGAACTCGTTGGCGGTTGGCACACAGAATACTCTTCAATGCGATGGGCACTCTTTTTTATGGGTGAGTACATCCACTTGTTTGTAGGCGCTGCGTTCTTTACAACGCTTTTCCTTGGTGGTTGGTCACTGAATCCAATAACGGGATACGATCTTCCTGCAACAGGTGGGATATTCATGATTGCGTTGCAATTCGGAATTGTGCTAGGTAAAATCTTCTTGCTTGTGTTTTTAGCAATGATGATCAGGTGGACATTGCCACGATTTAGGTTTGATCAACTAATGCGCCTTGCTTGGGAAGGAATGATTCCAGCATCTTTGTTACTTGTTCTTATCGTATCTATCTATATATACTTGGGATGGCAACCCTACCTTTGGACGGGTTCCGTGGTCGCACTTGTGATTATGGCAATTGCTCGACCATTGCTGCCCACGAATGATACGAACAAGCGTGTAGGTTTGCTTGGTAGCCGATTTAGTCCACCAGAAGAAAGCATCTCTGTAGATTCATGAGGTGCATAGTGAGCATGTTTGGTGGCCTTTGGGTTTCCCTTGCTCTGCTTCTCCGTTGCAAATGTAAAACAGGTAATGGAAGCTATCTAGCATGGCGCAAAGAAACGGCGTTTGGCAAAGAGGGGCAATTTCCAAAACTCACGCGAGCGCAGCGTCGCAAGTCAATTCGCGCTTGGGCTCGTTGGGCATTTCGTATTGGTGCTAAGCACTAAAATGAAAAGAAATAGCGCAGGCTGACATGGGGTCGTCAGAATGTGCGAGTACTATCCCGCCCATGTCGAAACAAAAATCAACGTTCTGTTGCACTGAGTGTGGAGCGATGTCCCCAACATGGATGGGAAAATGTTCCCATTGCAGCGCATGGGATACCATAGTTGAGAAAGTGGAAATACATTCAGAGCCTAATTGTGCTTCTGCAGTGTTTGCAACTACGGTTGATGAGTTTGGTGGATCAATTGAAGCAATTGAACTTCTTGACATTGAAGCACCTAATGTAGGTCGCTTACAAACGGGCATTGGCGAACTTGATCGTGTTCTTGGCGGGGGGCTTGTTGTAGGGGGTGTTGTTCTTGTAGGAGGGGATCCTGGGATAGGCAAATCTACTTTAATGATGCAATCAGCAATAGGAACAGTGAAAGCAAATGAAGAGGGGACAACGGTTCTATATGCAACGAGCGAAGAATCTGCGTACCAATGCAAAATGCGTGGAGAGCGTGTGGTGGAGGGTTTCGATAATGCATCACTCAAAGGGGTCTACCTTCTTGCTGATACAGATTTAGAACGAATCACTGCGCAAGTCCTCAAGATACGCCCAAAGCTTCTTATTATTGATTCAATTCAAATGGTCTATCGAAGGGATTTGAATTCAACACCGGGAAGCGTATCGCAAATAAAGCGGTGTTGTCTTGAACTGGTCTATCTTGCACGTAAATTGCAAATGGCCGTAATGATTGTAGGTCACGTTACAAAAGAGGGGCAACTTGCGGGGCCACGAGTACTTGAACACCTTGTAGATGTAGTATTAAATTTCGAAGGGGATCGACATTATGCGTTGCGAGGGTTACGTGGCGCAAAAAATCGTTTTGGTACAACCCTTGAGATTGGTTTATTCGAAATGGGGGAACGCGGTCTTATAGAAGTTGAGGATGCCGCTGCGTATCTTGATCCAGAAGCTCCACCGCGTGCTGGTGCAATTGTCTGTCCAGCACTACATGGTTCACGCTGTCTATTAATAGAAGTGCAAGCACTTGTTGCTTCTGGAACAGTTGGTCAAGCCCGAAGGCGTTCCAATGGTCTTGATGGCGCACGGCTTCCTATGCTCATTGCAGTTCTCGAACAGCACGCGCAGCTTGAGATGAACGACAAGGACATATATACGAGTACAGTTGGTGGATTAAAACTTATAGAACCAGCGGTAGATCTTGCGGTTTGCACAGCAATGATGAGCGGTGCAATGAATATTGTGTTGCCATCAAATATGTGTGCAATCGGCGAAGTTGGCCTTGGCGGAGAGATTAGAAGTGTGCCTCAAATCGAGCAAAGAATTGCCCAAGCAAGGCGCAGGGGATACAAATCACTGCTAGTTCCGATAACCCAAGAAAAAATGGGTGGCAGTGGGTGCATAGGAATGGCATCTATTGGTGCTTTGGGCGCCTTTTTACAAAAAAATGCGAATAGAGCACAGTCCAAGATGCAGTTATCGGACGGAGAAAAAAAGAGATTTACAGAATGTTACTAAGTGGTTGTATGGCAATGGGTTACATCGCAATTCCAACAAAACTCGTTGTTTTTTTACATGTTTTATGCAGGAGGTCTAGCCAAATTCTCAGAACTGGTTACTATTCCGCCTTCAACTTTTCGGTCACAGTAGACCGATAGGGAACAATCGTCCGTTCCAGCCGTGTTGGCTGGAATGATGCGGACGGATGGATGGTTAGGACGCTACGCCACGGGAGTCGGCTGATGCGTTCGAAATTTATAGGAGAGTTGACATATGAGTCACCTTTACCTTCTCGGCGTCGCAACACTGACGCTTACTAGTGCTAGCTTTGCCGGTAGCGATACGAACGCTGACCTACAAGCTCGCCTCGAGGCTGCAGAAGCTCGGATTTCCGAACTTTCTGCTGCTACTAATGCAAATTGGCTTAACGATACTCGTGCAAACGAAATTCGTGGCCTCGTACACGATGTCCTTGCTGATGCAGACACACGTGCAAGCCTCCAAGGATCTGGCGCAACTGCCGGATACAATGGTGGTTTCACAGTTGGTTCCGCTGACGGCAACTGGTCATTGAAAATCAATGGTCTTCTCCAAGAACGATGGTATGACAACACTGTTGACCCAGCAGTTGGCGTAAGCGTCGACAACCGTGGTTTTGAAAGCACACGAGAAGTCCTTAACTTCTCCGGTACTATTGCTGGCGATTACGGCTACGACATGCGTTTTGATGCTGGTGCAGCAGCTGGCGACCTTACAACTGTATGGGCATACGGCACCATCGATTTAGATGATGGCTGGGGACTCGCAATGGGTACCATGAAAGTTCCATCAAACCGTGAATGGATGATCAACGCAGAGTTCCAACAAGCAGTTG
>JABHWX010000210.1 GCA_018657585.1 Phycisphaerae bacterium | reverse complement strand
GGCGATTTTTGAATCGAAATAACAACAGCGGGGGAGCCGTTGTCGGAACCTTCTCCACGCTTTAGTGCAGGTCCCAGTTGGACATCAGCAACTTGCCCAATCGTGACTGGCACTCCGTCGTGGAATGCGATGATGGTATTTGCTATGTCACTGGCATTTGTTACTCGACTTTGCTGGCGAATAGGGATTTCGAAACTCCCGACGTTTGGCAAGTAGCCAGCGCTTGCGGTGGAATGTGCGTTTCCTGCCGCTTCTACAACATCGGTGATTGTTAAATCGTAAATACGCAATTGTTCTTGATCAACATTCACTTGATATTCAGGAAGTTCGCCTCCGATTGCAACTACTTGGGCGACGCCTGGAATTGCGAGCACTTTATTTCTTAAATCAAACTCTGCATACGAACGTAAATCAAGCGGAGATACTGTTCCAGATGGCGATGACAGTGAAATCAACATGATTTCGCCGGCAATCGAAGTGATTGGTGTGATAAATGGCTCAACCTCTGTGGGTAGATTTTCGCGTACTGTAGAGAGGCGTTCTGCTACGAGTTGCCTTGCGTCGTAGAGGTCAGCGCCCCAATCTAAATCAACCCAAACAATAGAAAGACCAATGGCACTTGCGCTGCGAACACGGCGAACACCCGTCATGCCATTTACCGCCGACTCAATTGGGAACGTGACATATTGTTCAACTTCGTCTGCTGCAAGTCCACCGGCTTCTGCCATAACAACAACTGTTGGAGCATTAAGTTCTGGAAATACCTCGATACTCATTCTAGGAATTTGATAAGCAGCGTATCCCGTGAGCAACAACGATATCAAAACGATGAGCGAAGAGTAATGCAGCGAAAAGCGAATTAATGCTTTCAACATGGCTTAATGCTCCCCTTCGTGGAACGTGCCATCTGAGTGGAAGTGTCCACCTTGTTGAATCGAACCACTTGTCGCGAGCATGAGTTGGAAACCGCCATCGAGCACAACCTCGTCACCATCTGCAAGGCCCGATAGAATAGCAACCCAGCGACCGTCGTTTAAACCGAGGTCAGCTTCCATGCGAATGGCTTCGTTTGGGTTATCAGGTGCCCTCCTAAAAATAATTGGGGTGAGTCCATCTTGCTGCACTGCGGCAAGTGGTATTGCAAGTTCGGGTACTCTTGTTGAGTCGGTAATGATTTCAAGTTGAGCAGTTACTCCCGGTCTAGCCCATGAGGACAAACTTTCTGGGGTGACATACAAATCGATTGTTCTGTCATTTGCATCACCAGTTAACCCAACTTGCAGTGTCCCGTGCATCGTGTTTTGTAAATCAACGGCATTCCCTGCAGACGTTGGTGTTGGTGGAACAATATTGACTTGCAATCCATCATGTAATACACCAAGGTCGCTTTGTAAGCCGGAAGCATGAAATCGAAGTTTGTCTGGTTGCACGATGGTGAGTACGTTTGTCTGGGTATCTGCCCAAGCACCGTTGGTTATATCAATTGATTCAACAATACCTGCGTTTGTTGCCCATACTGTTATCTTTTTGATTTCTTTCCACCAGTTTGGATTGTCTTTTGGTATTGGGATGTTCATCATTGACGATGCGGATTCAAGTGCGATATCTAAAGTAGATTTTGCTGCACGCATTGCAGCAACTGTTTCAGCATACGAAGCCTCAAGTTGTGCATCTTTTTCACGTAAATCGGCAAGTTCGGCTTGAGCAGCCGCATGCGCAGCACGCGAAGCAGTAACCTCTCGCAAACTTCCGCCACCTGCATCTTGAATCGCTTCAAGTTTTTTCAACCGTTCTGCCCACATCTCTACAGTAACTTTGATGGAATACTCGTGTTGTTCGTGTGCAAGAAAGAGTGGGTGGAACATTTCCATTTTTGCATCAAGTTGCTGTACTGTTGAAACATATCCCGCAATTGTTTGTTGCATCTCTCGCCACTCTGGTGAATCAATGATGTAGAGCGGAGTTCCTTTTTTGACATGTTCAAATTGGGTGGCAAGGAGTTCAACCCTTCCATCGAGCATAGTTCGGTATTCGCGAGTTGCCGATGGCAAATATTCGAACCTACCAGGTGCTCGCAGGGTGTCTTGCAATTTACGCCTTTCAACGGTTGCAAACGTAATGCCTAGGTTCGCTCGAACAGCCGGTGGGATAGCAACTCTATTTGAAGGCATACTTGCTGAAGCTGCTTCTGTTGGTTCTGCAAGCGTTTCTGGCGTTGAGTTGTCACAACCTTGCAAAGTAAGAATTGCGATGAGTAATGTTAGTTGGGTTTTCATTGCACACCTCCAAGTGTGTCTTCTTGTGTCAATTCTCTATTGATTGGTGTGGGATTTAATTGGTAGTCCGGACCAAGAATCCTATGCACGGTGATAGAAGCGTCGAGTTCAGCTACTTGTAAATCCAAGAGCCTTTGTTTTGCCTCGAATTGCCTTGTAATGGTTTCGAGCAGTATAAATGTATCGACTTCGCCAAGTTCGACAATCGCGTTGATGTCACGAGTTTGTTCCTCAAGCATCGGTACGATTTCGTCTTCAAAGTATGCATGTTGTGTTTGCTTGATGCGTAAAGTTGTATTTGCAAACGCAAGCTCTCTAAAGAGTCGTGCAAAAGTTGTTTCAGCTTCTGCTCTTGCAACCTCGCGCTGGCTTCTTGCGTTTGCAATACCCGCTTGGTTTCGGTTCCAGATAGAAAGTGGAATTGAAAGACCAAAGAGAACACGGTGGTCATTAAATTCACTTCCGTAACCAGATCCAATGACGATGTCAGGATACTGTTTTTTAATTTCGAGTCGTAGTGATTCTTCGGCAACTTGGTATTTAGCAAATTGGATTGCAAGTTCCGTATTTGCGTCGATGATGCGTGCAGTCTCGTCTTCTACAAAAGTGGTATCAATTGATGGGAACTCTGGAGTAAGCAATTGAGCACTTTTGGTAGGAAGACCCATCAGATTGAGTAATTCAAGTTCTGTTTCAAGCACCTTGAGTGTCGCCTCAGTTGCAAGCACCCTGTTGCTTGCAAGTTCAACTTGTAATAGTCGGTGCTCAACACGATTGATTTCACTCGCTTCAAAAAGCGTGTTTGCTATTGCGTTGATATGCTCGAGTTGTTTAATAACCTCGTTGATGAGTTCGACTTGCAGAGTAGCGCTAGTCCATTTTGCCCAATGCGAGCGAAGTTCCGAACGCAGATTCCACTCTGCATCCACAAGTTTGCGAAGTTGTGCTTCGTACGCAGTTCCAGCGCGTGCTTTTTCTACTTTGAGCCGACCTGAAATTGGGATTGTGAGATTCCCCATGATTCCAAACTCAAATGGTGCAGAGGGAGACGAAATTTCTGCTCCATCGAATCCAAATACAGGATCTTCCCACAAACCAGCAGTTTCAAAGTTAGCAAGGGCAGCGCCTGCTTCAAGCCGAGCGATGCGAAGGTCTGGATTGTAAAACAGTGCGATGACTTCACCTTCAGCAGGGGAAATGCCGTCAGATATCTCGAACGTAGAAGGCGCACCGTTTCCATTGAGCCGATTCGCAAATTCAGCGACAGGCTCAATGTCAATCAACCGTTTTTCTAAACTATTACGATAGGAGCCGAGGTTAAGCGGCGTGGCTTCGTAAGATTGACAGCCGACGATAAAGAAGGCTAAGGCGGAAAAACTTACGTTTCTCCATAAATTGAAATACATTTTGTAAACTCCATATCAAATAACACAACATCGCAACATAAATGTCTGCGAAAGAGGAAACGAGATATGAAATTTAAACGAGGAGTCGAGTTATACGTACAACAGCTAACTGTTGCCGTAAAATAGGGGGGTAATCGGGTGCTGCAACCCACGCTGTTAGAGTTGGCTGAAGGGTGACAATCAGTGACGGGATTGTGAGAAATTCTAATTTTAATGAAGCAGGCGGTGCTTCATCCTTATCTCGTGGAACTGAGATAAGCATTATGAGAGTTAACTCAAGGTCTGTGCATTTGCAATTGTCGATGTCCTCACCCTTTGTGATTGGGGTGACCCAGTCGTTGTGATGACTACATTCCATCTCACAATGTTCTACAACTTCGGCTACTTCGTGTTCGTGCCCACCGCCGAGACAGATGGAAACAGTATCTTGCAAACCACCAAATACGGCTTGAATCGTAATGGCACTCAGGAGCAAAATTGTTGTAAGTCTTTGAAACATTGGTTATTTACTATAGGTAGTTGCTATGGCGGCGTCCACTAAAACGGTAAAATAGATAGTTTTCCGTTTGCATTGTTTGCGTAAAACGCTTTTAATTATCATTTATTACGTCCAATAATAATGCTAGATATTATACTTTTTAAAGATATGGACTTTCTAAAATGAGTTGACCCAGAATTCAACACATTAGCGAGGAGTAGTGTTCTGTGGGAGTGTTATTTATATGTAAATAGCAATTTGAAGGGCTTCTATTGATTTATCGGTATATTTATAAGATATTTTTGTATCGTTCTTACCAAGTTTGCCGTATATTTTAACGATAAGGGACTCTGAACGATAAGGGACTCTGAACGATAAGGGACTCTGATAGTGTTCTATTAGGGAATGGAGAAGGCAGCAAATGGCACATAAACTACTGACAATACTATCGCTACTCGTACTGAGCTCGGTACTGCAGGGAAATCCTAGCCTTGGCGAACACGGGAAAGTCCTAACACGATCTGGTGTCAAGAACCCGCACTTGGGTGTTATTCAAAGTGGAAGCCCTACCGCTCCTAAAATTACTATGACCTCTCCACACGGCAAGATACGTGTAGATACAAAAGACGGTCCAATTTTTATTGGACAAATTGGCCCCAACAACGGACGTGGTGAAGATGGTCGTGGCGATCCCTATCCAAGATGTTTGCTTTGTCACACTGACATCGAAAACGTTACAAAGAATATGGCTGGGATGAATCTATACTGCGATTTTTGCCATGGTGGTGATCCATTTGGCGAAACAATCGAAACAGCACATGTATTTTCAGATGGCTCGGTTGAATACAACGAAACCATTCCACCACTTGACCAAGACTTGGAATATCAAAAATGGTTGAATCCATCAAACTTGCGAGTGGTTGAATCAACATGTGGCATGTGTCATCCTGACCATGTTGTTCGAGTAAAAAAAAGTTTGATGGCTACGACCGCTGGTCACTTTTCGGGTGGTTTTTATCAAAACAATGTTGTTGATTCGAAGACACCATCCTATGGAACATTTGCTATCGAAGACACGGATGGCGATGTGCCGACGGAACTTGGTGCCGTTGAATCGCTTCTTGATTTGATTATTTACGACCCTGTAGGCGATCAAAGTACATTTGCAACACATTACAGGGCAGTCCCCTCCCAAGCATGTGCACGTTGCCACCTTTGGTCACGTGGACGTGGCTATCGTGGTGCTGGCGAATTCGGGAACGTAGACGGAACGTATCGTGCTGATGGTTGCGCTGCATGTCATATGATGTACTCCAACACCGGTTTTTCCGAAAGTGCTGATGCATCGATTAACCACTTTGAAGGTGGACATCCAAGAACACACGTTATTTCAAAGCAAATTCCTTCAGAACAGTGCATTCATTGCCACCACCGTGGTGCACGCATTGGTTTGAACTTTACGGGTCGAGCACAGATGCCACCACGATTGCCTTCTGGACCAGGAGTCCCTGGAACGACCGATGAACGTTTTAATAAAAACTACCATTACACGGTGAGTGATGCAAATCCTCAAGATGTGCATGGCGCCGCAGGAATGCACTGTATAGATTGCCATACTGATAACGGTATCCATGGCGATGGAAATATTTGGGGACATATGGATCAAGCAACAAAGATTGAATGTAGAACATGTCACGGCTTGCCCAATCAAGCGCCTTCCTTGCGAGATAACGATGGCATTGGTTTAACAAATGTTGTAGAAAATGGTGACGGCGATTACATATTAACTTCCAAGGTCGATGGTGTTGAACACACTATCCCTACCGCTATGAGTGTCGTTGAAACCAACCAAATGGCTGCTTGTGCAATGAATGATAACCACCTTAAAGCAGAAGGCGGTTTGGAATGTTATTCATGCCACACTTCTTGGCTTCCCAATTGTTTTGGTTGTCACTTTGAACGAGATGAAACCCAAATGGGTTTGAATTACGTCACTGGTGAATTTGAGGTTGGAAAAGTTTCTACGGACAATAAAATATTTGAAGCGTTACGACACTTCTCGCTTGGCCCAAATAGCGAAGGCAGGGTTGCACCCTACGTAGTAGCATGTCATCCGATTGCAGATGTAACAGCGCCAGACGGAAGTAAAAAACTAGACTTTGTTATGCCTGTAACGAGTAATGGACTTTCTGGATTGGCACACAACCCAGTACAACCACACACCGTTCGAGGAGTCGGTGAGGTAAGAACATGTGCAGAGTGCCACCGTTCGCCCGCATCTCTTGGTTTTGGTACTGGTTTGTATACCATCGCTCGAGATACAATGTACACAGTGGGAGCAGATGTGCGACTCTATGACCGGCATGCTGATCCTGATCTTCCAGTACCCGACGGCACAGTTCCATTAGGTGGTACACCAACGGCTATTGCATCAAAACCAAATGTAGTTGAAGGCACTGTTGAATTTTTGTACGTTGCCCAAGGTTCTGATGGCGTTGCGATTCTTGACCGAGAGTCAAATACACCAGATGACATTGTTGGAACAATTACAGATGTTGATGCGATTGACATTGCACGCGTTTCTCGATACTTATATGTAGTTGATAATGGGTTTGGCGTACGTATTTACGACAATCAAAATCCTGAAAGCGCAACACTTGTTTCGTCAATCGAAATTCCAGGTGCAATCCGTGTTGTTCCATGGGGAATTCACTTATTCGTTCCTGCAGGAGACGATGGCCTTTTCATTGTGAATATTGCAGATCACGATGTGCCGTACGTTGCTGCGACAGTTGACAACATTAATGCCACAGATGTATTCGTGTTTAGCCATTATCAAATTGGAAATGACTTTGCAATTCGTGCGTATGTTGCAGACCCAACTGTTGGTGTGCATGTAATTGATTTGCTTCCTGATATTGAATACCCACAACTTGTCGAAACAATTGCGACAGGCAATGCTTTCGCTGTCGAAGTGTATACGCGTTGGGTTGTTGCAGATGAGGTTGAACCTTCACGCGAACACGATTACTTGTATGTTGGTAATGGTTCAACAGGTCTAGATATTTATGACATAACAAATCCCGACGGTATCTACTTTGTTTCCAACGTCAATCTTGGCGGAATGGTAGTAGACGTTGAAGTTGTGAGTCAACTTTCGCCTCCAGGTGTTGATGATTATGCTGTAGTAGCAAATGAGACAACAGGTTTGCAGATGGTAGAGGTGAGTGATCCACTCCATCCCGTTGCAATTGGCACGGTCCCTGTAACGGGTGGAATTACAAGAGTGTTCGTTGAAGTGCAACAGATGGATAGGTTCCTTAGCGAACAAGGCGATACTCTCAAAGAAAACTCACACCCATTCACAGGCACATTTGATCGTGCAGATATCGTTCGAATTCTATCCGCTTCGATTGACTGTGATACTTCTAATCCGTGCCCATCAGATGTAGACGGCGACGGAGAGGTTGGCGTTAGCGATATTCTCGCGCTGATAGCGGCTTGGGGATCATGCCCAAGCCCATGCGACAGCGATATTAATGGCGATGGCTCTGTTGACGTGAGTGATTTGCTAGAAGTCGTTGCTACTTGGGGTGCCTGCCCGTAAGTTATCTATTTGTTAGACTATCGTTATGCGGGAACAAAAAACAATTGTTGATGGCGTCGAGTTTGGAAAGGTATTCCAATTTCAACAATTATTTGGTGCGATAGGAAGTTCCATGCAACCCGGTCGGTTAGTCATTGGTTTATGCATGGTGTTGGTTCTATTTGCAGCAGGTCGTATTTGGGATTCTGTATCAGGCGATGATGCCCGTTCTTATTTAGGGCAAGTTACCCAAGAAGAACTTGACCAAGCACGATCAATTGCAATCGCTCAATCCACGACTGCATTATCGAACAATGCTCCAAAAGGTTCAGGTAATTGGAGCGTAGAACAGGCACAGGAAAATCTCCTTGAATCATGGGAAGATTACTTATACGAAGGATCCGTAAGTAGTGAAGACCAAGCGGAATTCGAAAAAATATATTTGGCACTTGAACGTGTACGACCTCAAGGACCATTTGAGGCATCTGCTTTGTTTATTTCGCGTTCATGGAATAATAATATTGTTGACGGCGCGTTGCATTTTGACCCAGTACTAATGTGGCAAGGAGTAGTTCTGATTGTTTGGGAGTTGCCACAAATTATTTGGAACGCAGGTTTTCATTGGTTCATTTCACTGTTTGGCTTTCTATTTGTTTACGTGCTTTGCATTGGCGGTGGGGCGATTTCTCGAATGCAGGTCGTGCAACATTCTCGAAGCCAACGTATGAGTGTTTCAACCGCTATTGACTTTGCCGTGGACAGATGGCGGGCACTTCTTGAAGCAGTGTTTGGTCCAGCTATGGTGGTTGCTTTTTTATCTGTTGTTCTGATGTTGATGGGGCTCGCCCTAATGAATGTCCCTTGGTTAAATTTAGTTGGTGGATTGCTGTACGGAATTTCATTACTTATGGGTTTGATTGTGGCGCTCGTTGCAGTTGGTTATTGTGCTTGCTTCCCGATACTGATTCCAGCAGTGGTTATAGAGAACTGCGGTGGTGGCGAAGCAGTTCAACGCTCGTTTGCGTATCTCACTTCAAAAACAATCCGGTTTGTTGGATACTTAGCAATGCTTATTATCGCGATGGTACTTGGGTATATCGTTGTTAGATTGATTGCAAATTTAACACTCGATATTACAGCAAATCTTGTCGGTGCTGGAACCTATAACCAATCACTTGTTGGCGCAGGATCAATTCCTGAATCATCTATCCCTGCTGTTGGAGCAAGGTGGTATGAGGTATGTGCTAATTGGTTCGTGACTCTTTGGGAGACCGTAGTACACGACTTAATGATTGGCTGGGTTTTTAGTGGTTTCTTTAGCGTGAGTGCGATGATGTACCTACTCATGCGAAGTAGTTGTGATGCACAAGACACCAGAGATATCTGGTGGCAGGGTGTAGAACAAGGGACAAATATCCCAAGAGATTAATTCGTTTTTAGTTGGAGTCGGGTTTTAACTCAAAAATTGATTGGGTACGAAGAACAACTCCCTGTTCGGAATTCAAGTGGTACGATTGTACGTGTAGCTGGTCGTTGTACCGTTGAACATCAATGATGCTAAGACCATGCGATGTATCATTTTTGTAACGAATAACTTTTGCCTTTGCCTCGTCTGCAAACTCTGACAACTCTAGGTAACTATCACCAAACAAATGCTCAGGGAGAATTTCGATTTGCATAGAATTGATGAGCGTGATTCGATCACCGAAATCTTGTTCGTGATCACGTTCGCCAGCACATACCATAGTGGCGACGTGTCCACGGTCAGGCAGATTATCAACACTTTGGAAGATGACTTCGGTTACACAAATGCCCTCATATTCGAAACGGAGTACGTGCCCACCCTTGCAGAGCCAAGCTTCAAAATCATAATCATTATGTTGAATTTCAACCCGATCTTCAATTTGGAAGAACTCGGGGTGGATTGCAGAGCGGAATAGCGCCATGCTGTATGTTGGTTGGTCAGTTACTTTATCTTGTGCTTGCATGTGAATCCCATTATGAGAGAGAGAAGTGTGTAATCGTAACAAAGACCTAACAGAATCTTTGTCCTCCGTGATTTATCTGTGTATTGTTGCTTATTTTTTCCGTAAATCAAGCCTAAAAATCGGTATTTTTTCACAAAAAATGAGGATTGACGGAAACCCTTG
>JABHWX010000209.1 GCA_018657585.1 Phycisphaerae bacterium | reverse complement strand
GATTTTGATTCAATTCGTTTTGCAGTTTCTGGTGGCGAAGCATTGCCCGAGGCGGTGTATCAAGGTTTCCTTGATAAATTTCATCTCACGATTAACGAAGGGTATGGCTTAACCGAAACATCGCCGGTTACGAACTGGTGTAGACCAGACGAACACAAAAGAGGTAGTGTTGGAATGCCTATCGTCGAAGTTCATGAACGCATAGTGAGTGACACTGGCGAGGACCTTCCCGCAAACGAGGAAGGCGAAGTTAGAATTTCTGGGCCGAATATTATGAAGGGGTACTACAACCTGCCAGAAGAAACAATGTTGGCATTCGATGATCAAGGATATTTTAAAACTGGGGACATGGGGCATCTTGATGAAGATGGTTTTTTGTTTATCACAGGTCGAATAAAAGAAATGCTTATTATCAGTGGCGAAAATGTTTTTCCTAGAGAAATTGAAGAAGTACTTACAAATCACCCTGACGTATTGTCAGCGGGTGTTGTTGGTCGGCAAGATGCTTCAAGGGGCGAAGTTGCAGTTGCTTTTATTGAATTAAAAGATGGAGCGGAATTTGACGAGTTAGCGTTACGAACTTGGTGCAGGGAAAAAATTGCACAATTTAAAGTTCCAAAAACAATTACCGTCCTGCAGGAACTTCCTAGAAATCCAACTGGAAAAATTATGCGACGCGAGTTGTCCGCACTTGTGGCAAAGGAAGTTACTAGATGACGCATGCAATAACTCTTGCACATAGCCCAGACCCAGACGACGCCTTTATGTGGTGGCCGCTTGCGGATATAGATGGAAGCGGGCCCGCGATAGATACGGGTGAATTTAAGTTTGAGCTTGTGATGAAAGATATTGAAACACTCAATGCAGAGTCGGAGCAATCTCTCTATGACGTTACAGCAATTAGTATTGCACATTATCCTGCAGTTGCTCACTTGTATCATCTGACGGCGTGTGGCGCATCTCTTGGAGATGGATATGGTCCAAAAGTAGTCTCAAAAGAAAAGGTTACTATGGATGTGCTTATTGATTCGAATCCAACTTTTGCAGTCCCAGGCGAACGAACATCAGCACTCGCGACTTTAAGAATTCTCGTGGGCGATCGACCCCTACGCTGGAGGTCTGTAGATTTTACTGAAATCATGAATGAAGTAGGAAATGGCAATTTTGGTGCTGGAGTTGTGATTCATGAAGGGCAACTTACGTACGAAGAGCATGGCCTCTTTGAAGTTTGTGATTTGGGTGCTTGGTGGATGCAACGAACTGGCTTGCCTTTACCATTGGGTGGAAACACAATTAAAACCGATGTAGACGAGCGGTTTGGAATTGGTGCAACGGATAAGATAACGTCCCTTCTTTTGCAATCTATCGAATATGCCATGGACCACCGAGAGAAGTCACTGCTTTGGGCAGCAAAGTGGGGTAGAGGGATAGATGTAGAGTGCACAGATGAGTTCGTGGAAATGTATGTAAACAAATGGACGCTGGATTTTAAAGACCGAGGCAGAGAAGCGGTTTATCGATTTTTGTCAGATGCTGCAAAGGTAGGTGCCTTGCAGGAAATAGAGACGATTACTTTTGTTTAACTGGTTAAGTCTGCTTCGCCAAGAAGGTTGAACCCCTTGCGAAGTAACAGTTGTCCACCAAGAGTTAGATCATCAATTGCTACCGCGATAGTAGAATCTCCAATAGAAGATTGGCTGATTAACGAGTAGATGAACAAAATGTTCAACTCAGCCCCCAGTAAGTAGAGACACAAATCAGCTAACGAATGTGCGTCGTCAATAACAGTGACAACAACATCAACTTCTGAAAAGGCGATTCCGAGTTCACGCAACAAAATTCTTGCAGCGTCTGCATCGTCTGGAATCATTCTGATGACTGCATGGTCAGATGAATCAATTACGTTTAGGCCAACAACATGTACATGCGAGGCATCATCAAAATGGCGGAGCAAGTCTAGAAGTCGTCCCACTCGATTTTCTAGGAAGACACTAAATTGCCTTACAGATGGAACTTTGTATCCTTGAATTGTTTCTGTAGGAGTTTGGCACATAGTTTCACTCCATATCAGAATTCAATGTGGGTTTTAATCTGGGTATGCTTTCTTCAACTTGACTTTCGCCTACTTTTATAGGTGTGTATTCATGGTCACGTTTTCGTATAACCATGACAGAAATGATTTCGTCGTTCTGTTCTATATTTCTTGCATTATCCAGACCATCAGTAATCCGCCCAAATACGGTGTGTCGACCATCGAGGTGGGGGGTAGGAAGGTGTGTTAAGAAAAATTGGCTACCACCAGTATTTGGCGCAGGTGTCT
>JABHWX010000208.1 GCA_018657585.1 Phycisphaerae bacterium | reverse complement strand
TTGTACATCCCGCCGCCGAGGGGGGCAGTGTTGTTCGTAAATATGCAATCTGTCAGAGTAGGGCTGCTGTTGACGTTATACATCCCGCCGCCGTGGTAGTAATCAACTCCGCCCCCGCTATAACCATTGGTAATCGTGAATCCTTCGATAATAGTATTTGGGGTTTCACCGTTATCACATAAAATCCCGCGCCGTGTTTCCTCGCCATCAATGATTGTTACTTGTTCACCCTTGCTGCTATGTAACCAGATTTCCTTGCCACGCATATTTACCACTTCATCCGTAGTGCTTGTATAGGTTCCTGGAGCAACAATGATTTCATCACCATTAATGGCAGCATCTATTGCGTATTGAATCGTTGGAAAGTCTGCTGGTACATGGTGTATTTCAGCAGCAACAGCACCACTTACCAAAGTCACAGTCAAACAAGTAATTAATTTCTTCATCTCCACTCCTTCTGGGCATCGCCCATACGTACGAACCATTGTCATACATAGTAGTGACAATAGCAAGGAAAATAGGTGAAGTTCAGACAGAACCCGCTTGTAGGGCGTGCTAGGGGGTACTTCCTATCACTAGAAGAACAAGGCACTAGACCATCGGGTTAAGCGAGTATTTTCATTCACGGGTTTTAACACTAGCCCCCACCAATAAAATAAAACAACCCCACTGCGAGGACAGAGGGGTTGCGTTGTTTTCTATTCAGGTGTTTTTGGGCTAGGGAAATGTAACAACACTGCCATCAGTTCTGACAACAAACAATATGCCACCCTTGGAAAGTTTACCGATTCCACCAATGCTGTTTTCATCCTTGTCGTTAATTTTCAACCCACCATTACCATCTGCACCCGTCCAGATAGAAGCAATCGTTTTCCCATTCTTGTTAGCAATATGTAACATACCACCGTTTGCATCCGTAGTGAGTCCAGCAAATACTTTTCCATCCTTGTTGAAAATATGCAACCCACCATTACCATCTGCATCCGAATAGAGTCCAGCAACTGGTTTCCCCTCATCATTCACAACTTCAAACTTCTTTGCCTGAATCACATCAGGAACAGTTTGCAAACTCGTTGCACCAACAACAATGCCTGCGACCAGTAGACATCCAAACCCATAGACAATCCTCTTGAGTGTTCGGACTTGATTTCGTAATTCAGTTATTTCGTTCTGCATTGTGATGCTCCTTTGTTTTTTGGTGTGATTATCCTGACGCTGTCAGGTTGTAGTTAAAAATCTTCTTTGCTACCATCTTTGTAAAGAATGGAGTCCACTGCAAACCAAATATTCATGTTCTCTAAACTGGTACTTTTCATCCAATGGTGGTCAGACATAAATTGGTTGTAGTTAAATCCTATTCCGTCGAGAGTCGTTGAACGTCCAGCAACAAGGGGGTCGTCTATGGTGTAATTCAGACGCAACTTGACCTCATCAAACACGTCTGCAAATACAAACTGTCCCTTTACTGCTCTTGCTGTTTTTGTTAGATTTGTAGGATTAACAGTGAAATCGAACCAAATGAAATCTTGAAAGTTCCGTTCTCTATGCCCTTTGTCTGTAGCAGTAACAAAAATAATTTCGGTGTTTTTGACTGCATTATTATTCTTAGGTGAATCAGGCTTTAGTGTAGGGGGGGCATTCCTTGCCTCTACTTGACTACTTACTTCATCGATGGCATTAACCAGTGCACCAGTAACCAGTATTGCAATTCCAACCGAGAGCCCGTTTAATGCTAATCCTGCAATCGGATACCCAATTCCAGCACCTGCCCGCTTTATAGAGAGGATGAGCCCGATGATTGCTAGTGCGCCACCAAGGCAGCCTAGTAAAAAGCCAATTGTGCCAATGAATGGAATCCAGCAAATTAAAAATGCAAGAATTCCAAGCACTATTGACGCTATGCCAAGGCTGTTTGAATTTGATTTGACATGCACATTTAATGTCGGCATTGAGTTGGCAGGATTACTCATCGAAGCGTTTTGAATTGGTGAATCGTGGTGCGCCACAATCCTAGACGCTTGTTTCGCAGGCATTATATTTTCTTCAATAACTTCTATTGTCTTGCTTGTGTATACAGCCATATTCATGGAGTACGCGGTCTTTTCCGCAGATTCTTTTGAGTCAGCTTCGAGCACAACAACGATATCTTCGCCAGTCTCTTTAGACATCCCGGTTATTTTATATTTCATTTATTCACTCCTTCACTGTGCATTATGCATCAAATTGAAACACCACACATTCCCCCCATAAAACTGTTCGGACTTGATTTCGTAATTCAGTTATTTCGTTTTGCATTGTGATGCTCCTCCTCTTTGCAAATTGCCCATTGCTACTACTGCTAAAACAGTTAGTAGCAACCAACTGTTTTCAGGAGGAACTAAAGTAGTTG
>JABHWX010000207.1 GCA_018657585.1 Phycisphaerae bacterium | reverse complement strand
GAAGTTGGGACGGATCCCGACACTTTAGCGCCAACAGAGGAGGATCCTAACATGCGCAAACCATTTCTTTATACTGCAGGCATTCTAACGCTCGTAGGTTTTTCTGCGACAGGTTGTGTACGCCACGACCGTTACGACACTGCACGAACCGCCACTCATTCACTGCAAGAACAACTCGTTACTGCACAAACGGATTGCGGTACTGCAACAACTGCACTTGCTGCCCGAGATCGCCAGTTAGCGCAAGCAACTGCGAACCTCAAAGCACTGCAGGGGCAATATGATTTACTCGCTAGTGAACTTGACGCAATTGATATGGAAAACAATACTCTGCTAACTACTGTTACAGACATTAGTTTTGGGCCATTGCCAATTGCCACTCAGCAAAAACTTGCTGCGCTTGCTGCAACATATCCTAATGATATGTGGTTTAACGCTGAAACTGGAATGATTCGTTTCGGCAGCGACTTCACTTTCTCAAGCGGAAAAGCAACATTGCGGGCAGGAGCTTCGGAACTTATCAGCAACGTCGCCTCGATTTTAACCTCCTCCGAAGCAGAAGATTTTGAAATTGTTATTGTTGGACACACAGATAATGTTCAACCAAAATCTTCCGCTCAACGCTACCCCACAAACTGGGAGCTCTCAACAGCGCGCGCAGTAAGCGTTGCAAAAACACTTGCAAACAATGGTGTTGATCCAGCACGGTTTGAAGTTGCTGGCTATGGTGAGTACCGACCTATAGTTCCAAATACAAAAGGTGGCACAAGCGCGAATCGACGGGTAGAAATTTATCTTCGCCCCACAAATACCGATATGGCTTGGACGAATACGGTTGTAACAGAAACTACTGAAACTGCAACCGTTGACACTATGGAAGAGCCAATGAAGTAATATCAATGGTTTTACATACCAGACGACATTTTGCTATGAGCCGACCCCGTACTTGGGGTCGGCTTATTGTTTGTCTTCTGTTCGCCCCTGTACTTGCACTCAGTTCTCCTTCTTCACCAAAACAAAATCCACCCAACTTACCTCTTAGTAGGGAAACTCCGCGAATCTACATTTTACGTTCGCATATCAAAAACAAAACACATTCAATTGGATGGCCGTTGTTGCCACAGACAAACTGGTGCGAACTCGACGTGCAATCCATTCGGTTTACCAATGAAAATGGAGTACAAATCCCCTTTGATGTCGAGGAGCTAGCAACTAATACAAAGCAATGGCGATTGACTCCAAATTCAAATTCGTACGCAATTGCTTTCAACGCAATGGCATATTCAAGTGTTCTTGACGAAGAAGAAGCTATTAAAATTGCTTGGCCAGAATCTTGGGGCAAAGAAATGAAAATCTACCTTCAGCCTTCTCGGTTCATCGAATCTAATGACGAAATTTTTAAAAAAGCTGTAGCAGACAATGGAGAACCAAAATCTGTACCGATACACATTGCAGCAAAAATACTTATTCGGTATACCCTAATGAACATTGAAAGCACTGGAAGGTACTCACATATCGCAAATAACGTTACGACAGGGATCGATGTTAAAGGTGCTCGGTACGCAGTCAAAAAAGCAAAAGGATCTGCTGCAGATCTTGTATGTGTATGCGTTGCTACACTCCGAGCTGCTGGAATCCCTGCAAGACCAGTGGTAGGTATTACTGATGCCGATACCGTTGGCACGACTCAGATCGATCCCCAGTACATTGTTTGGGGAGAATATGCATTGCCGGAAACTGGGTGGGTTCCCTTTTTCCCAGAACGAATGCGAGGTACCGTGGAAGGGCTTTCCAAAACCGCTCCATGGCATGGGCTTGGATCATTACCGTGGCTTAACCGAAGAGTACCTCTCGCTTGGAACTTTGACTGTTTTGACGTAGACCGTTCAACACAAAACCTACAAATGAATTTTTCAAGTAGCCCCAATTGAGGTTCATTATTTATGTATCAAGACGAAGGTCCAAGCCAAGAAGATATCGAACGATTCTCCACGAATGAAACTGGATTCTGTCCGCATTGCAACGAAGAAATTTGGGATGATGCTTCGCAATGTCCAGAGTGTGATTATTGGCTTAAGGATGGCACCGTTCACCAAAATATTGAAGTGCGGGCATTCAAGAAAAAGTTCTTTATCCTTATCATCATCACTCTATTGATTTGCTTTTTCTGGGGAGTGACAAGGTTCTTCTAAGCAACCGTTGCGCTTCTGGTTGATGCAAACCTCACAAACGGAATTTTACGTCCGAGAGTATCGCCGTTTTTAACATATATTGTTCAATTTCCTTACAAACAGTAGACGAACGCTCAAGTTGGTGCATGTTGTATGTAGTGCAACAGCGTGTTGCAAATTACAACGAAGACTAGGCATATAACAGAGAGAACCCAGATGAACGAGCGTAACATTGAAGAGAGAATGTGCAGGTTAATAGAGCAACTCCAGTCACTCCCAACAGAGTACCGAGACAAGCTCGAGAGCCTATGCAAAAACGACCAAGATCAACGATCGCAAATCGAAGAGAATGTATCTAAACTCCAAGATTCACTGGACTACCTTCGATTAAGTGTGAAGTATATGGTGTTCGATCTTGAAGCCACCCGACGAGAAAACGTGTATCTTCGAAAGTTAGTTGAGCAAATTCGAAGAGACAGCACACGAAGTGATGACGATAACGACAACAACTTCTTCTTTGGCGGAAACGAATCCGATTAAGAAGACTTTGCTTTCTCGACAGCTCTCTTGGCACGAGGTGGCGCTTCCGAGAGTAATTGATTAATAAGTTTAGATTCGCCGTGCATTTCTGCAAGTAGTTTGGAAAGATGTTTGTTTAAATCATGCGAATAGTGTTTAAAATACACTTCCAATTCTGTTCTGTTAAACCGAGTGAGCGGATCGTCCATGCCGGTCTGCGACATTGCCCACATCATTAATCCTTTGCCACTCATATCGTATTTATATAAATCGAGAGTTCTACGTAAACGGTGCTCTGAAGTATTAAATGGATCTCGACAAGCAAGAGGAATTGCATGCATAATCTCTTGAAGTTTTTGCTCAACCGCTTGGGTCAAGCCAGACCTTTCTAAATCTTCAACTTCAGCGATTGCCGGACGTTTCAAATCCCGATCGCCAGGCATCGAGTGTCCATCTACAAGAACTTCCAATGGCAAATCGTTGCCTACGAAAGATTTTAATCCAGCGCTTGAAAAACGAACTGTAACTCTTGCCGTTGGTTCTCCACGAACTGCAGTACTCTCAACTTTAATGACAGAGCCGTTTCCCCATTCAGGGAAATTGGGATGTGTCACCTTGTCACCAAATGAAATAGTCATAGTTGTCAATGGAATCATCGCTCCTCATAAGAACCATATAGTTCTATCAATTAATCTACCAATGAAGATAGGCGCTCACTGCGCAGACAAAATTACGTTTTAACGAATGTTGCACCAATCCTCAATGTGTACAACACTTCCCCATCTGCATGAATTATAGCACAGAATTGTGTGATTCAAACAAAAAATGTCGTAATTTGCAAGCGAATTACACTATTCCCTGTGCCATCATAGCTTGTGCCACTTTGACGAAACCAGCGATATTTGCGCCATCAACATAGTTGCCTTCACAACCAAAATCACGAGATGCGTCAATACATTGCGTATGAATGCGGGACATGATTTGTTTGAGTTTTGCGTCAACTTCTTCGCGAGTCCAGAAAAGACGTTGGCTTGCTTGCGCCATCTCTAATCCTGAAACAGCAACGCCACCAGCGTTTGCTGCCTTTGCTGGTCCATAGAGAATTCCTGCATCAACAAAAATGTTTTGTGCCTGAGGAGTACTTGGCATATTTGCTCCTTCACTAATCACGAAAACACCATTTTCAAGCATGTTCTTTGCATCCACTTCATTTACTTCGTTTTGAGTAGCTGAAGGAAATGCACATTGGGCGGGTACTGACCACATCGGGTTGTGGTTAAGTGAATCATCTCTTGCATAGAATTCTGCGTTTGAGAATTTTTCGGCGTATTCGCCTATACGACCACGTCGATTATTTTTTAAGTCCATGACCCATGAGAGTTTGTCTTCACTGATTCCATCGCCATCAAAAATCCATCCACTACTATCAGATAGTGTTACTGCTTTTCCGCCAAGTTCGTTAATCTTTTCAACGGTGTACTGCGCAACATTTCCTGATCCGGAAACCAAACAGGTTTTGCCATCTATGGAGTCGCCACGAGTCGAAAGCATTTCCGATGCGAAATATACTGAACCGTAGCCTGTTGCTTCAGGACGAATAAGGCTTCCGCCCCATTCTAAACCTCGACCAGTCAAAATCCCTACAAACGTGTTCGTAAGTTTTTTATATTCGCCAAACATGTAACCAATTTCTCTGCCACCAACACCAATGTCACCTGCTGGGACGTCTGTATCAGGACCAATGTGCCGAAATAACTCCGACATAAACGACTGGCAAAAACGCATAACTTCGCCATCGCTTTTCCCTTTTGGATCAAAGTCTGCACCACCCTTGCCGCCACCCATTGGTAATGTTGTCAAACTATTTTTGAATACTTGTTCGAAACCAAGGAATTTTAAGATACTGAGGTTCACTGTTGGGTGAAAACGAAGACCGCCCTTGTACGGGCCGATTGCACTGTTAAATTCAATTCTGTACCCTCGATTGACTTGCACGTTGCCAGCATCGTCAACCCAAGGAACCCTGAATTGAAATGCGCGCTCTGGCTCGACAATTCTACCGAGAATATTCCCGCTTACATACTGTGGTCTCCGCTCCATCACCACTTCAAGTGAAGAGACTACTTCGTGTACCGCCTGCAAAAATTCGGGCTCATTGGGGTTCCTTGAGGAAACTTTTCCCATAATATCTTGAACGAATTGGCTATCTGAGGAGGTAGTTGGGCAACAACTGGTTGTCATTTTAGGGTTC
Source organism: Phycisphaerae bacterium (assembly GCA_018657585.1). Classification (GTDB taxonomy): domain Bacteria; phylum Planctomycetota; class Phycisphaerae; order Phycisphaerales; family SM1A02. The sequence continues at coordinate 11,162 of JABHWX010000207.1, read as the reverse complement.
CTTTGTATTGGGTAAGTAAAGATGGTACCCTTTCCAACATCATTATGGAACAACAAAATGACGGAAATTTAGTGCCTGTAGAACTTATTCCCTTGAGAGCTGAAATCGATGAAATCGATCACCAAATTCTAGCTCTTCTTTCTCAAAGGAATAACGTTGTTGAGCGAGTTGCAAAGGTTAAGAAAAACACCGGTTTTGGCATAAGAGACTTTGTGAGAGAAGCGAATTTGCTGCAAGACCGAAGTGGTAGAGGCGAAGAAGTTGGCTTGAGAAGCGAAGTAATCGAAAGCCTCTTCCGAGTGATTTTATGGGCTAGTCGCGACAAACAAGCTTCGCTTGGAGCTGATATTCCACTTGATATGGAACCAAAGAAAGTTGCAATCATCGGTGGCAATGGCGGTATGGGGCTCCTCCTTTGCAATATTTTTAAAGAGTTTGGTCACGAAGTGATTTGCAGCGATATAGATACAGAAGTAACCAATATAGATGCTACGAAGGATGCTGATGTGGTGGTGGTGACTGTTCCAATTGCTGAAACAATTAAAGTCATCAAGGAAATTGGTCCACATTGCAAAGCGGGGTCATTGCTCATGGATGTCACCTCTACAAAAACTGCACCACTACAAGCGATGCTTGAACATTGCCACTGCAGCGTTATTGGTACACACCCTCTATTTGGTCCCAGCGTCCACTCTTTGCAAGGGCAACGAATTGCGATGGTAAGTGGTCGTGATTTGCATAATTGGGAAGAGTGGCTGACCTCAATTTTACAAGCACGTGGCTTGTCAATACTGAGTACTACCCAAGAAGAACATGACCAAGCGATGAGTATTGTGCAAGTATTGACACACCAAACGACCGAGGTGCTAGGTCGAACGATTGAGAAATTGGATGTCAATGTGCAACGGACACTCGAATTTACCTCCCCAATCTACTTAATGGAACTTCTGATGACTGCTAGGCACTTTGCCCAATCTGCCGATTTGTATGCTTCCATTCAAATGAATAATCCTGAAACTGAAAAAATACTCGACGCCCTGCAACTTGCTGGCAACGAACTCCGATCTGTTGTTCTAGATAAAGATCGCGAAGCCTTCAGCAAAATCTTCGAAGAAGTCCACTCCCACTTCGGCACATTCTCAGAGCAGGCACTCGAACAATCCAGCTTCCTCATCGACCGCCTCGTAGAACGCACCTAATTTTATGCCTGTCACCATGCTAGGCATAAAATGGATGGAGTAAAAAATTAAAGTTCGGAGAGGGTAGTGCCCTCGGTAGTCGAATGTGAACAAACTTCTTTACCAACAAGATAGTCTGCGTCCCATTTCACAAGAACGCTCATTCGGTGCGTCACACCCTCTGCATCTTCTATTTCAGCTCGTGCGACTTGAAGTTGAGATAAATCCACGGATACAGTTGCACCAGCAGTTTCATCAGGCCAGTTTAAAGAAAGTAATCGCCCTTTTATTTGTATATTTTCACTCATCACACTATTGTAAGGGGTAAGTAAAAAAATCTCCACCTAACTGTGAACACAGCATAAAATACCCACGTACGAGTCCCTATGACAACATTTGAACCAATGACAAATCCCACACATACCGACATTCAAGCAATTGGCGATCAAGTCAAGAGCGCTTCTATCCCATTTACTAAACTTCAAGAGTCAATGCACAACGTCATTGTTGGGCAAGACGAATTGCTTCACCGCATGTTTATCGGGCTTCTTGCAAACGGACACCTCCTTATAGAAGGCGTTCCTGGACTTGCAAAAACACTTGCCGTATCAAGTTTGGCAAAAGGAATTGACACATCATTCCAACGGTTGCAATTCACCCCCGATCTCTTGCCAGCTGACTTAACCGGCACTCTCATGTACCGTCAAGACAAAGGTGAATTTATTGTTAACAAAGGTCCAATCTTTTCAAGCATAATCCTTGCTGATGAAATTAACCGTGCTCCTGCAAAAGTTCAATCTGCACTTCTTGAAGCTATGCAAGAACGGCAAGTAACAATCGGAACAGAAACATTCAAGTTGCCAGATCCGTTCCTCGTACTAGCAACACAAAACCCAATTGAACAAGAAGGCACGTATCCTCTTCCAGAGGCGCAAGTTGATCGTTTCATGATGAAAGTCGTTGTAGATTATCCAACCAAGCAAGAAGAACGTGAAATCCTTAAACGGATGGCGACAACTTCCCAAAATAACCATGTTGCATGTGTTATGGAAGCATCATCCATCGAAGGTGCTCGTAAACTCGTTGATCAAATTTATATTGATGACCAAATTGCAAACTACATTGTTGACCTTGTCCAAATAAGTAGGACTCCCGAAATTATTTCAGCTGAACTTGCAGAGTTCGTTGAATATGGAGCATCACCTCGTGCGACACTGGCGCTTACACTTTGCGCTAAAGCAAATGCATTCCTAGATGGACGTGGCTATGTCACTCCACAAGATGTAAAAGACTTAGCGTATGATGTTTTGCGTCATCGTATAGCCACTACATACGAAGCTGAAGCAGAAGGCAGAACTTCTGACGATGTAATCACTGCTATTCTTGACTTCGTCCCAGTACCTTAGGATTTACCTCTGATGATTCCCCAAGATCTTCTAAAAAAGGTAAGGCGAATCGAACTTCGAACCTCTCGCCTAGTTGATGATGTCCTCGCTGGAAGTTACCACTCAGCGTTCAAAGGCCGCGGCATGGAATTCGAAGAAGTTCGCCAATATCAAATAGGTGACGATGTTCGTACTATCGATTGGAATGTTTCTGCGCGATTTGGCGAGCCGTTCGTAAAACTCTTTCGCGAAGAACGAGAGCTTACAGTCATGTTGATGGTAGATGTTAGCGGCTCGCAACACTTTGGCACGAACAAACAATTCAAAGATGAACTCGTTGCTGAAATTTGCGCAACACTTTCTATATCCGCTATTCGCAACAATGACAAAGTTGGGCTCATCTGTTTTTCAGATAGAATCGAAGCGTATATCCCACCTCGAAAAGGTTCAAAACATGTTCTTCGTGTAATTCGTGAACTTCTCGCACTTGAACCAAAAGGAAGTGGAACTGATATAGGAAGCGCATTGGACTTTCTGAATAAAATACAAAAGAAGCGATCTATTGTTTTCCTTGTATCTGACATGCAAGATCGTGATTGGCAACGCCCACTTCAAATTGCTAACCGCCGACACGATGTTGTTGCGGTCCGTACTGATGATAAAGCAGAACACAACTTACCAAAAGCCGGGCTTTTGAGAATACTTGATCCAGAAACACAACAAATGCACGTGATTGATACTTCCAGTAAAAAAGTTCGGAAAGCATGGAAGCAACTAGCCGAAGAACGCACAATTGCTATTGAACAATCACTTCGCAGATGCAAAGTGGATGAGATACATGTTCAAACGGGCGAACCTTTTGCTAATGCTTTACGTCAGTTCTTTAGGCGAAGGGAGGCAAAACGAACCGCATGAAACTCGCAACTGTCATTTTACTCATTCTAAGCTCAGCATCATTGGGTGAAACCGTCCACACTCAGCAAGATGGTATCGCTGTTGATGTAACGTTAGAACCAACAACGTTCAAAGTAGGCGACTCTGTTTCATTGACTATCAAAGCAATCGCTCCTAACAACATGAAGTTAATCGTTCCAAATACTTCATTCGATTATTTCTTCATCACAGATCAATCTTCCATGCTTGATATTCCAACAGAAGGAGGGCGCGAATGGAATTGGCAATTTCAACTTGATACTTTCGATGCTTCGGTTCAACAATTCCAGAGTCTAACCGTTGAGTGGACTGACGAATATGGCAATTCTGGAACTCTTATAATTGATGATATCCCTGTCACAATCACTTCAGCTGTTGGCGATACCCTCAACCAACTCCCCTTGCGAGATATTGTTGAATCAAAAAAAGCTTCAACCCAAATCGCATATTGGCTATTAGCAATTGTCAGCTTTGTCTTCATTGGCGGAATTGTATCTATCATCTATTTTGTTAAGCACAACAAAACGCAAACCATTTCACCAGAAGAAAAAGCAAAATGCGCCATTGAACTCCTACGTAATTCTGATGTTGAGGCGCATGAGTTTTACACTCGACTTAGTAACATTGTCCGAACATATCTAGAAGACCAATTTAATATCTCTGCTCCTGGATACACCACTAGAGAATTCCTTATTTCAGAAAAGAAAAATCCAAGGCTAGAACACAGCGATAGGACCAAACTTGCTGCGTTTCTTGTTGCTGCTGACCTTGTAAAGTACGCTCGATTCGAGCCCTCTAAAAACAACTGGGACGTTGCCTCATGCAAAGCTCTAGAATTTGTAACGAGCACAGCACCGTCTAAGTTGAATGCTGAATCCGAGGTAGCCGCATGACATTTCACTCCACTTCAGTTTGGTTTCTTGTATTACTTATCATCATCCCCTTCCTTTGGTGGAGAGTAGCGCAACAAAAAAATAAGACGGGCGTAACATACACATCTAGTATCGATATTTCTCTTTTGCCGACAACATTTCGAAGTGCAACAACTTGGCTGCCGAACTGCATACGATTTCTCGCAATTGCCTTGCTCATTGTTTGCATAGCTCGTCCACAAAAACGTTTTGAAAAAGTACAACAGAATGAAGCTGGCGTTGCGATCGAACTCGTAATCGATCGTTCATCAAGCATGTACGCGCACGACTTTACAATCGACGGTGAACGAGTAGACCGATTGACTGCTGTACGTAGAGTTGCTGGTGAATTTATCAGCGGCATGGGTTCATTGAACGGACGAAGTGGAGACCTCATTGGGCTCATCACTTTCGCAGGGTTCGCAGACAGCAATTGTCCAATGACATTTGACCATGAATTTCTTGTCGGAGATGTTCTTGATACCATTGATATAGCTTCAGAGCGGGCAGAGGACGGCACAGCAATTGGCGACGCGCTTGCACTTGCCGTTGAAAGGCTTTCCTCTTTGAATGATCGAGTTAAAGCAGATTCGGGCAATACCATCGAAAGTAAAATAATTATTCTTTTAACAGATGGCGAGAATAATCGCGGAGATATTGACCCTCAGACTGCTGCTGATATTGCTGCAGCGATGGACATTACCGTCTATACAATTGGCGCCGGCACCAACGGTTTTGCCCCATACCCAATCACAGATATTTTTGGCAGAACTGCAATGCGTAATCAACCTGTTACCATTGATGAAGAAACGCTTGAAGCCATTGCTAACACAACTGGTGGTAAATATTTCCGCGCAACCGACACTGCTTCGCTTGAAAAAATTTATGCAGAGATTGACGAAATGGAACGCACAGAAATCACAAAGCGTACGTACGTGAACCATGTAGATATGGCTGTACAAAGCGTGCAATTCGCCGGCTTTTCTCTTCCACCACTTCTTCTCATAGTATTCGTACTCTTTCTCATAGACACATTTCTTCGTTCAACTTTTTACAGGATTCAAGACTAGATGGATTTGCAATTTAACAACCCAAACAATACGCTCTACTTTTGGGCTGTCGTTGTGTTGATTTGCATCCTCATTATGGGATACGCACGACGAAGCACACTATTACGTCGAATTGCTACTCCACATATCCTTGCTCGACTTACTAAAACAAGTTCCAATAGTCGCAGAAAATTACGTGTCGCTATGATCGTGTTCGTTGCCTTGGGAATTTGCTTCTCACTTTTAGATCCTCGATGGGGAACTCGATACCGTGAAGTTAAACAACAAGGCATAGATACATTTTTTGTACTCGATGTCTCTCGATCAATGCTTGCAGAAGATGTTAAGCCAAAGCGTCTTGATCGTGCAACTACTGCTATTTCAGATGTCCTTGAAGTTATGGGCAGCGATAGAGCTGGGCTCATAACTGTTGCTGGAGAGGCAGTACTCACTGTTCCACTAACACTTGACTATGGATCATTGCGTTTAGCTCTCGATCACGTTTCCCCTCGAAATGTAAAGCACGGAGGCACAAAAATTGGCGACGGCATTCGTCTTGCAACTAACAGTTTCACTGATGACGTACAAGAATACAAAACCATTATTGTGTTAACTGACGGCGAAGACATGGGAAGTTTTCCAACAGAAGCTGCATCGGATGCTGCTAATTCCGGAATATCAGTGTATACCGTCGGCATAGGCGATCCCATTCAAGGTTCGCGAATCCCAACGAATCAGTATGGGCAACCTACCTTTATTACATACGAAGGAAAAGAAGTTTGGTCCGTCATGAATCCAGAGGAATTGACAAATGTAGCGGTAGCTGGAAACGGAGCATTTGTTCCAGCAGGAACTGATAACCTCGACCTTGGATCTATCTATGCTCAACGGATTGCAAACGATGCTGGAAAAAGTTTTGACAGTGTAAAACTTGAACAATTTATACCTCGCTTCCAATGGTTTGCAATCCCAGCACTTATTCTCCTTCTTTTCGATACCTGGATGAGTCTTCGCAAGAATGTAACAACCAGAAGAACGTTCGAGGTGACATCATGATGAAATCATTTATTGTTTCAGCAATACTTTCAACAACACCTAATTCCTTTCTTCAAACTGCACAGCAAAATATCTCAGATAAGAACTGGAGTGAAGCAGTTGAAAATTACAATCTTTATATGCGAGAAGTTTCTGAACCAAACCCTGAATTAATGTTTGACTTGGGAGTTGCGCTCTATCGAGATGGGCAATTCGAATTAGCTACTACTACATTCAGCGATGTAATCATTGCAACAGAAGACCCAAAACTACAACTTTCCAGTGCTTACAACTTGGGAAACTCCATTTTTCAATTGATTGATGAATCTGCTTCCTCAGAAGATCAAGAAGTACCTAAAATTGAATACGAAAATGCAATGAAGTTACTTCATAATGCAATAGAACATTATCGAAACGCAATAAATAATGAAGAGCTCAACGATGACGCAAGAGCAAATGCTGAGGTTGTTTGGCAGCTTGCGAAGATGATTGAAAAACGAGAATCTGAACAACAAAAACAGCAACAGAACGACCAGCAACAACAAGAGCAAAGCGAAGATTCTGCTGATCAGCAAAAGGACGATAGTTCTCAGTCGCAAGAGCAAAAAGACGACGGGTCTTCTGAGCAAGAGCAACAAAAAAAGGACAGTGAAAACTCCGAAGAAAATCAACAAAAAGATGGTAAGCAATCACAAGAAGGTGAGGATCAGAAACAAGATGGCAAACCTAGTGATGAACAAAAGGATGCCCAAGATACATCTAATGCAGATGGCGACCAGCAAAAAAACAAAGACAAAAATGGCGAACCAAAACCCCTCGAGGATATGCAGGAAGGCGAATTAAAAACTTCCGAGGATGACATGAATCAGCCAAAAGACGGGCTTAAAAATGTAAAAGACAAAGGCGAACGACTATCTGAGGCACAAGCTGACCGTCTCTTGCAACTCATTCGAGATAAGGAACAGCAACGGCAAAAAAAACTAGCCGCACGCCGTGAAGCGAACCGTACTTCGGATGGAAAGGATTGGTAATCAGATGAAGTTAATGTTCTCGTTCGTTTTAATTAGTTTAGCAATCGTCCGCATATCGATTGCACAAGAAGTCTATGTGGACATGCCGCAATCAAATGGATACCTAGGCGTACCGATGAAGCTTGTTGTCGTGTACAAAAACATTGAATCTGAGGTGTCCCCTTCAATCCCAGAAATCGACGGATTTTCTATCCAGAAAAGTACTGGCACTGAAACTTCTTCCCAAACCACGTTCATAAATGGAAAAGTTACCTCTACTTCTACAAGTAAACACACTTTTTTTCTCACCCCAACCACAATAGGGTCATTAACGATACCTGCACTTACATTCGTTGTCGATGGAAAAGCTTTCCAGACAACTCCTAAAACAATTGAAGTAATTAACACACCAACGAGCGGTTCCCTTAAAGCAGAGGTACTAGGAAGCAAAGGCGATTTGTATCTTGGACAGCCAATTGATTTAACCCTTAAAATTTTCGTCGAAAAATTCTCTGACCCAACTTTAGGCGTAACTATTAATGAACAAGACATGTTTCGTTTGTTGAGTAACAACTCTTCATTCGGCATGTTCACAAAAGCATTGCAAGAGGGAAGAGCGCACGTACAGACAATAGAAGACCTGAATGATGAAGGTGAGCTATCGCCGTTTTATCTCTACACTGTTCAATCAACAACATGGCCTGAAACAACTGGCGAATTTGAACCAGAAAACATGTCCTTTGCAATCAATTATCCACTTTCCCTTGAACGTGTTCGAGGTGACGGATTCTTCAACAGAGATTCCATTCAGGTTGCGAAATCGCAACTCATAAGTGCAAAAGCAGTTATTCCACCAATCACTATACTCACTCCACCACTCCACAATCAACCTGAATGGTACACAGGCGCAGTTGGAAATTTTGATTTCAGAGTTGTCGCTCAACCTACTTCAGTAAAAGTAGGAGAACCTATCACAATTACGATGCGAGTGACTGACCAATCCTCAGGACCAATCAACCTCGATTACCTTTCTGCTCCAGCGCTCGACAGAGTTTCTGCTTTAACAAATAATTTCAAGGTCCCAAGTTCTTCGCTTGGAGGAACTGTGCAAAGCAGAACAAAGACATTTACACAAACTATAAGACCTAGTACTTCAGAGGTACATGAAATACCTGCACTTCCGATGAGCAGTTTCAACCCAAAAACTGAAACGTACGATACAGTCTGGACAAAGCCCATTCCGATTATTGTTGAGGCAGTAGCAACAGTAACCGCTAATGATCTCGTTGGAGGAAACACACAAAACACCAACTCCACCGTTCAAAAGGCTACTGATGTGGAAGGTGGCATTCTTGCTAACTATACCGGAACAGGACTACTTCAATCTCAAACCTCAGAAGTTACGTATCTGCTCCTTATTGGCATAATAATTCCTCCGTTTGTTTGCGCTTGCATTTTGTGCTGCATGTTCTACAAACGTCAAAGCGAAACCGATTCTGCAAAACAGAAGGGCGAAAAGAAACAAGCTATCAAAACGATAAAATCGCTATCAACCGCAACTAACTCAACTCAAGTACAACAACTTGCCCAAGCGTTGCGAACACTTCAAAGCAATACCAATGAAGCAGAACATGTACAAACACTTCTCAAACGCTGCGACGCCGCACAATTTGGTGGACAACTCGATGAAACACTCGCAAGTGATGCAAACAAGCTCGTGGGGACACTTTCATGATTCTAATACCCGCTTTTGTATTCCTCCTTGCAGCAAGTGCAACTGAAGTACACCTAACGTCTGAACAACAAGTTACTGTTCTCAGTGAAGCACAGACGGCATACGACAATGCCATAGCACTACAAACCTCTGACCCTGTTGCATCAATAGAATCGTTCAGACGATCCGCAAATCGATTCCAGCTATTAATTGACGATGGCATCGAAAATGGGAAACTTTGGTATGACTTAGGGAATGCACAACTGCAATCTGGCGAAATCGGCGAAGCGATTGCAGCGTACCGATCAGCAAAAAGATACATCCCTTATGACGGTCGAGTAACAACAAACTTAGATTACGCTCGATCGCTTGTCACTGACCCTGTTGCTTCTGAAAACTCATTTTCAATCCTTAATCGTCTCGCCTTCTGGCATGAATCACTACCAACGCAAGTCCGAATTGCTATTGGTATTACTTTTTGGATAGCATTTTGGGCACTAGTAAGTATCCGTTTCTTCAGAACAATACCCGCCTTTAAAAGCACATCTATTATTTTGGGACTAGGTTCAATTGCGCTTGGCGCAAGCGTAAGTATAGATTTTGCAGACCAACACCTAAACAATGGCGTACTTACTGCGAAAGAAGTTATTGTGCGTAAGGGAAATGGATTGAACTTCGCTCCAGTATTCCAAGATACAATTCATGAAGGCATCGAGTTTGAAATACTTGGGCGAAGATCTAATTGGCTTCACATCCGATTGCCAAGTGGATCTGAGGGTTGGATTCAAGAAGAAGATGCTCAAATCGTAACGCTTGATTCGGCACTAACAGGCAAGCATATCTAGAACGTACACCGCTTAAAAAAACGGCTCGCCAAATTGACGAGCCGTAGTACTGCATGAGGCTCTCCTCTCTCTAACGTTTCCACCAGAGTTTTTCCCTTGGGATTAACAAGGTCCCCACGCAGCAATCAACTGTAATATATCACTAACTCCAACGGTGCCGTTGCCATCAAGGTCAAGAACTGGGTCATTTCCACCCCAACCTGCAATTAAATACAGAATATCCGCCACTGCAACAATCCCGTTGCCATCAAAATCCTCCGGACACGATGTTGCAGACGTGATCTCAATTCGAACAGTTAACATCGAAATACCGTTTTGTTCACCTACCAGATCTTCATCGCTAAATGAAATAGGTAGGAAAGAAGTATAGGTATCGGGAGTAACTGAATCGGTGTCAATTTCAAACTCCATTAATGCGGGGATTGAACCAACTGTATTCGTTGAGAGACCGTTAAAGACTACTGGAAGTTCTGGGATAGTTACATCATCAATTTCAAGTAAAGATTGCGAACCATCAAAACCATAATTGAAGAGCCACACATTAAACGCTTGCACTCCAGAATTTTCATCAAACGAAATGTCGTATGTATACCAATCCAAATCTTCTGCATATGCGAATGATGCATTCGCGTGTTCGATGATATCCCCACCAAGTTTTACTGTTTCTGGAAGCGTTTGTGTTTCAGGACTTGTTGATGTTAATGTTACAGCTGCTGCCCAAGTACCTGACACAGAAGTATCTATCGGCAAAGAAATTATTTCAGGGGGTGCAAGTGCAGCAACTGAAACTGAAGTACTCCCTGACAAATCACCCGTTGCAACAACATCAACATGTAACACGTCAGCACCAAGCGCATGTACTACTGGTGCATCATTTCGTATTTCAAAATCAACTAAAACATTTGCGTCAACTAATACACGATTGGCTGCTGGGTTCCAATCCCAACCAAGCGCTGCTGGCACTTGATAATCAGCAATAAGTGGCAAGTGATCCGATGCGATTATCAGATCGTCAGCAAGTGCGTTACCTCTTGCAGTGTCTCCGGAAAAGTAATAGTTATTCCCTGAATTGATAGCATCGTTGTAATGATTTCCGTCGTTG
>JABHWX010000206.1 GCA_018657585.1 Phycisphaerae bacterium | reverse complement strand
TGCAGATAGAGAGCAAGGTATTTCTTGTAAATTCTACAAATTGCACTGATTTAAGTGTCTACTGATGGGGCAATTTAATTGTGCATTTTATTTGCCTTGAATTGCGCCTGTAGTAGGAGTTTTTTATCATTTACAGCGGTGTTTTCATTGCAATGGCCACTGTATTCTCATCGGTTCTGGCTCAGGAAGGAGCATCTCTTGGTAGTTCATCAGAACGTGAACTTGACATATTGCTTACACAATATGTTAACGAGGTTCAATTGCTTGCAGAAACGCAACCAACAGATAAACAGTGGTTGGCTTTAAACCAGCAATGGCTACAAAAGATGCAAGTTGCACTCTTTGAATTTCCCTTACCTTCTGCGAAACGAACTGGAGTACTCGGCGTAGCTCTTTCACTTGCGAATACACTTGAACAGAATGACCTCGCAGAAGATTTCGCTGGAGATCTCTATGAAGCAGTAAAGAAACATCGAGGTTCAAGAGTTTGGGCATTGCGAATACAAGCTGAGGTCGCAATGAAACGTAGCCGCTTAGAAGAAGATGTAATTGCTCTTCAGCGAGCGAAGAAATACCTTTTGAAAGCGCTTTTCGAATCTGAACCTGAGTGGTGGTCCGAATTGAAAGTCTTGGGTCATCTTCGTGAACGATTGCTATGTACCGATTTGTTGGGACAGTGCTTAACTGATTTGGATGATCATCCAGGAGCTGCTGTAGCCTTTGGAAGGGGTGCTAGCGAGGTGCCAGCTATTTTGAGCATGGAAGGCGCTAATTCCAAGCGGAGATTGGTAAGAGATGTAGAATATTTTACTCAACAAGAAGCATTTGCTTGGGCACGAGGAGGAATGGGTGATCAGGTGTTGGTGTCTGTTAATCGCATTGTGGATCACCAAGGATTGCGTCAACCTCCGTCGGTGTATGTAAATAGTGCTGCGCGAATATTCGCTGAAGCTGGAGGTTCATACTCTGCGCTCGTGAAGACTTGGATCGAATCTACTATGCGAGATGAGTGGACAGCTGCGCTTGAAGTGCTCCTAGCAAGTGATATGGTTCAAAGAGGGAAATCGGATGAAGCAATGACAGTGCTTCTGAGACTTTATGCCAACCAAATGGATGAACTTGAGCGAATTGATGAGTCTTCGGGACCAACGGCAGTTCGGATGAACGTAGGGTATGCACCAACTATGCTCATGAATTTAGTCACACTACTTAGAGCAAGTGGGCGAAATTCTGAAGCAGAGGAAGTGTTTGCGAAGTTGCTATCTGAATATCCGAATTCACCATACAGACTCCAAATAGTGAACTAATCTACCCGCGGTAGATTAATTCACTATATGGCAAAATCCACAGGCCCACCGGCTGGTAGTACACTTCGCATATGAAGAAATTTATTTTGCTGTGTATTGTCGCGTTTTCGCAATTCGCAATCGCTGAACCAATCACGATGATGACATTCAACATTCGGTACGCTTCAGCGAACGATGGTGAAAACAATTGGGAATATCGCAAGGCACATGTTGTTGAAACTATTCGAGATGCAAACCCTTCTGTCATTGCAATTCAAGAAGCACTGCTTGGACAACTTGAATACATCGACGAGCATCTTCCGCAATTTAAGAAAATTGGACAACACCGCAGTGGAAACACAAAAGGGGAGTTCAGCGGTTTACTTATCGACACTTCAAAATTGGAATGGCTAAGCGATGGTCAAATTTGGTTGAGTGAAACCCCTGAAGAAATTTCTACTGGCTGGGATGCAGCAATGGAAAGAACAGCAACGTGGGTAACCGTTAGAAAAGTGGGCACAAGTAGTCCATCGATGCTGTTGTGGAGTACGCACTTTGACCATCGAGGTTCGCAAGCACGATTTGAAAGTGCGAAGTTAATCGTTACAACATCAAAAGAAGTAAGTGAAGGGAAAATTCCAGTTGCCATTATGGGCGATTTTAATAGCACCCTAGGAAGTGCTCCCTGCAAAATATTTGCAGCTGCTGGTTTTGTTCCCGCAGTGCAATCATCAGGAGGAACTTTTCACGAATTTACAGGCAGTGAGAGTGTCCCTCGCATTGATTTTATTTTCCTTAATGACAAGTGGGTCACCGAAAGTGCAGAAATTTTGCGACCCCGAAAAAAAGGTAAGTGTGCATCAGACCATGATCCCGTTGTTGCGAAAGTGTTCTCCAAACTTTCGATGGGAACCATAGGAATGGACCGTTCGATTCAAACAGAATGGAAACCAAATCAAGAATCACTCGTTCGTGGACTTATTCCAGAAGAACTTCTTGACGAAGTTGCAATAGTAGAAGCCTTGATTACTACTCGCCCAGATACAGAGCCTGACTTTCACGAATTGAGTCATGTTGAAGGAGCGTTTAGATTTCCATTACATTTACCCGAACTTGCAAGTGATTTAACTGACAGGTTAATGGCATTACATTGCGAACCAAATACTATTCAGCATCTGGCGGCGAACGCCCTTGATGCAACTCCAAAAGATGGTGATGTATGTGTAGGGATTCGTCCATCAGTTAGCCAAACAATAGAATTTCTTGGCATTCCACGAGACACTTTTTACATAGAAGATTCTGAGATCGATTCTGCTCTAGAGGTTATTCAATATTCAAAACAAGTTGACTTTAATGCTCTTGTTGCATCGATTCAAATTCCAACAGAAGAGAAGCAAACATTTTTCGGAAAAGCTTTGCCACATGGAGTTACTGGTTCTGTACTTGCGGCACAGTATGGCCCAGATGGTTGGAGAGTAGTTGGTGGAGAAGGTACAAATACATACGATATGACACTTATTGCTGAAGTGTTTGATTTGGGTGGAAATGACACTTACTTCGCAAACAATTTCGTTGTAGGAAACCGTAAGGTTGTGGACATGGCTGGAAATGATGTTTACTCTGGAACAGATGAACAGGGGCCAGCAGCGGGTTTATTCGGTACATGGATTATTGATGATCGTGGAGGCGATGACCAATACGGAACAGTTGGCGGAAAATTTTCAACTGGAGCGGCATGTTTTGGAGTGGGAATGATTATTGATAGAGAAGGCAACGACTCGTATCGTGGTACGAGTTGGTCAATTGGAGCGGGCGTGTATGGTGTGGGAATAGTTATGGATTTAGGATCTGGCAATGATGAATACCTTGGTGATTTTTTAACAATCGGGGTTGGCGGTCCAAGAGGATTTGGATTTGTATTTGATGAATCAGGTGAAGATTTTTATCTTTCTGATGGTCCAACACCTTCGGTGTACGACACGCCTGATGTTCACTGCGCTTTTAGTATGGGTATGGGTTTTGGATATCGTAAATATGCAGCGGGGGGTATTGGAATTTTGTGTGATGTATCGGGTAATGACAAATACCAAGCTGGCGAGTTCAGTCAAGGTGGCGCATATTATCATGGCCTTGGAATCCTTAGGGACTTTTCGGGGGACGATAATTTTCACGGGAACCGTTATGCGCAAGGATTTGGTGTGCACCAAGCGTTCGGTGTTCTTATTGATGACTCTGGTGATGACACATACTGGGCGATGACTGCTGCAGATCAGGGCTCGGCTTGGGATATTGCATCGGGGGCGTTACTTGATAAGGAGGGCAATGATTCGTACACAGCAAATGGAATGACGCAGGGTTCGGCGGCGATGCAGGGGATTGCGTATTTGCTTGATCTTGATGGAGTCGATTCGTACAACGGAACAAGTCCCGCGCAAGGCGAGTCTGGAAGTAATTCATATCACTTCGAGTCGTCCGGTGCTTTGTCGTTTAGCTTTTTACTTGATGATGGCGGAGATGAAGATAGTTATTCACTACCACGAAAGAATAACTCCACCGAAATTACGCAACCAAATCCAGAGCCTGCAGGGTCTGGGGTCGGGTTGTTTATTGATCGGTAAGGAATTGTTAAAGCAGTAGTTTTCGTGGTCACCGCAGAAGTGTGTTCCTTCTGACATTTAATTAATCCTATGTATGCAAATAGGCAAAATTATCACTCTGGTTTTACGGTACTACTTGATGACTGTCAGAACCAATAAGTTGTGGCCGGTGGATCTACATCTTTGGCATTTGTATACATTGAATACGTATTATTACTACTGTGCTTGTAAAGCATCCATAAACTCAAAATTGTGTGCACTTTTATCACCGTTGAATTGGACAGACATGCGCCATTTTTCAAGATCGTTAACAGAAGGGGCTATCTCAGGAAGCATGTCTCTAAATGTATCGCCGTACCATTGCACCCCTCCATTATCCTCGTGCATGATAGATTGGCGAATGCATTCATTCCATAGTGAAGTAGCTTGGAGAGTTAATAATTCGGCAACGTCACTATCTGTGCTCTCATCTCCGGCTTTAAGAGCAAGCGCAATTGCAAGATTGTTCAAATATCGCCAAGTTAAGTTATGTCCAACACCATAACTTTCGACCGCTTCTTTTGCGGCAGGGCGTAGCACGCGGATTGCAGATTCATAATCGTCGAGTTTTTCGTATGCAATACCAATCAAGTTTGCCAAACTCAATACATTTGGATGATGTGCGCCGTATTTTTGAGTGCAATGACTTACGAACTCGTCGTTGATAAGATCAAGTACTTCTTCGTAATACTCTGCCCCTTCTTCTCGGAATATGTTTGCCCACGCAAGTGTCTTTCTTAGCTTAAAGTTCAGTTCGCAATCTCCATCAAGGGAATCTTTGACAATTCTTAATGCTTCATGACTGTGTTCTCGACCTTGATCCCTAGTGGTTTTATCATTTGAGTGCAACTGAAGATTAGCTAACGCTGTAAGTGCGCTTGCGCGAAATGTAGCCGATGGATTTTTGATTGAATGTATAAGGTTTTGAACATTTGCAATACGATGCGCGATATCTTTCTTTTCTTCGTATGCACATTGCTCAATTAGAAGAAGTGTACCGCGTTCTGATCCGTTTTCTAATAATCGAGCAGCCCTTACTCGCAGACTGTCTTCAGTATCTCCCGAGTCAGCTACACTCGTTAGTAATCCATACATGTCAGCGAGGAGTAAAGGTTCGTCGCCAGAAATCTTTTTTGCTTTTTGTATTGATAATTGGTAGTGGGTTTCCCAATACTCGGGGTTTGTAACAATTATTTCATTTCTCGTTGCAAGAGCACTCTTTGCAAACTCAATGAGTTTAGTATTATGTTCGAGTTCTAAATTAGCTTGCAATGCAAAGTACACGGACATTGCTGTAGTTGCTATGAACAGTGGTAGGGCTATAACTATTGCAACTGCCATTCTCCGTTTCCTTCTGAGGAATCGGCTAATTGCCCATTCTTTTCTTGCTGAAATAGGCTCGCCATCAATAACACGCTGTATATCATCGCAGAATTCGTTTGCAGACCTGTATCTTCTCTGTGGATCTGTTGCCATCGCTTGTGAAGCGATTATTTCTACATCGCGAGGTAAACCCTTTACCTTAAGTCTCAATGGTTTAGGTTCGAAAGTAGTAATTGTTTCTATAGCACCTGGAATTGTTGTTGATGCTAAATTATATGGGCGGTCACCAGAAAGCAGTTCATACAAAATAACTCCTAGTGAATACACATCAGTTGATATGTCAATGGTTTCTCCCTTTGCCTGCTCGGGAGACATATACTGCAATGTGCCGACGAGATTACAAACTTGTGTGATCATCACGGAGTGTTCTCCCATTGGGTCAACTACTTTTGCGACCCCGAAATCAATTATTTTTGGATTGTCCTGTTTGTCAACTAAAATATTTTCTGGTTTTAAATCGCGATGAATGATTCCATGCCGATGAGCTTCGGCGACAGCTTCGCAAATTTTTACATACAGTTTTAACATATTGTCTACAGTGAGTTTTTTATCTTTTGCATACGAAGTGACAGGAATTCCGTGTTCAATTAATTCCATTGCAATCCATGGGACCCTATCTCCGTGGAAAGTGTGAGTGCCACCTTCATATACCTGCGCAATTCCTCCATGGTGTAAACGACCTAGTAAATTGCATTCAATTTCGAATCGATCGCTTGCGCTTTGCGAAAACATGCCTCGCCTAAGAACTTTTATAGCAACATGGCGTGATGGCTTGTCTTGCTTCGCAAGGTAT
>JABHWX010000205.1 GCA_018657585.1 Phycisphaerae bacterium | reverse complement strand
CATATTTCTTGAAATTGTGCAGTTACTGATTACGACTGAACTTTCATTAAAGTGAAGACCGCCACCGTCAGCATAATCTCCCGTTGATGTATTATCGCTAATTGTGCAATTTGAAATAGATGGATTTCCTCTCCAACAAAAAATCCCACCGCCATGGGCGTAAGTATCTTGAGCATTATTTCCATCTATTATGCAATAGGTTATTGTTGGACTACACTCTTGTAAAAAAATCCCTCCGCCTTCATTTGCCAAACCACCTGTTATGGTAAAACCATTTAGGACAGATGCGGCTGTTTCATCATTCATACAAATAACGCCCCTACGTATGTTTTCGCCATCAATTATTGTGCTCTGTGCACCAAAGAGCGATTGCACTGACACCCCCTTCCCAAGAAAATTAACAACGGAGTTACCAGTTCCTGTCCATGTACCTGGCCCCACATAAATAATATCCCCTTCAGATGCTGCATCGATAGCCGATTGAATTGTTGGATAATCTCCTGGCACATGAATTCCATCATCCGGAACATCGCATGCATCTGGCATTCCATTTCCGTCAACGTCATCGCAAGTAACTGCAACGCACACATTGCTTATTGAATTCCATGCACCCTCAAAGTTGCTAGGGGTGTTACCGCACACAATTGAATCTTCAAGTTCAACAATGCTATCTTGGTGGCATAGTAATCCACCACCGGAAATGCCTGCATTATTGTCAGAAATCAAACAACCCGTAAAAGATGCTGTTGAAATACCATAGATATTTACAGCTCCGCCATCTTCAGCCGTATTGTTGCCATTTATTGAACAATTGACCGCTGTCAAGTTGGAACGATAAACATAAATGCCACCACCATAAGTTATTGATGTGTTATTATTGATTGTAGATTCGCCAAGTGTCACAACGCTGTATCTACCGCAATAAACTCCGCCGCCACGGCCAAAGGAATCGTTGTTGGAGTTACTTTCAATTATAGAATTTGTTATAGACGTCTGAGAAGATTCATTAATGTACACTCCGCCCCCGCGCCTATAGGAAGTATTAGCAATAATGGAGCAATTTTCGATTGTTGCAGTTCCTCCCATATCAATTGCAATTCCACCACCATAGCCACCTATGCTCTGATTATTTGAAATTGTGGAGTCTACTATCGAAACAGTAGTAGACCCACCATTAAAAATACCTCCGCCATCCCAGCCGCTGGAATTTCCATTGATAATGCAATTTCTGACTATACCTCCCCCATACATTGTTATTCCTCCTCCATAATATGAGGCACTTCCATTAACGATAGTAAATCCTTCAATAGACAGACTGCTAATTGAAACTAAACCACCTCGACCGTATTCATTTTGCGCGTCTATGATTGTCACAGCAGAACCAGATACGCCTTGTATCGAAAGACTCTTGCCATATGGAATTTCTACGACCGCATCTGCAAATACAGAAGAGGTCGTGTAGGTGCCTGGATAAACAAGAATAGTATCACCATCACTTGATGCGTTGACCGCATGTTGGATATTATTAAAGTCTGAACTTGGATAATCAATTCCATCATCATCAACGGTCCAAGTTGTTGCGACAGCGGTGTTAATTAACAAAGACCAAGCAAATATTATGATTGGTATTCTTGCATTAAATTGAAAAACACATTTGGATTTAAAATTCATAATTCTCACCTCAAGACAAACTATGCATCGACTGTATGTAAAAACCGAATAAATATCAATAAAAATTTGTATGAATGTTCTTATTAACGATAATAAAGGTCTTAAAGTGTGCCTTTCAAGGTCTTAAGGAGTGTTTTTTAACTTGACGATAATGTTTTTTTATGGTCAAGTAGTGGAATGCCTGATAAAGATAATCCAACTGATCCAGATGCAGAGACACTTGATTTGTCAGGAGATGAGTCCGGCAAGGGAAGTCTTCCAGAACATACAAATCTGCCATCCATGGGTATGCCTAGTGAAATTGGCAGATATAAAATCATTGGTGTCATAGGTCAAGGTGGTATGGGGTTTGTGTATGAAGCAATGCAAGAATCACCTAGGCGCCGAGTTGCTCTTAAAGTAATAAAGCATGGAGCAGTAAGTAAAATGGCGCTTCGCCGCTTTGAATTTGAAACACAAATTCTTGCGAAACTACATCACCCAAATATTGCGCAAATTTACGAAGCGGGAACATGGCACAGCACTGATGGCGATCTCCCGTTCTTCGCAATGGAATATATTCCTGGTAACCGTACACTTATAGAATATGCGAACAAACGGAATCTTTCAATCCGTGATCGTTTAGAATTATTTGACAAGGTGTGTGAAGCAGTACACCATGGACATCAAAAAGGCGTAATACATCGCGACTTAAAACCTGACAATATTTTGGTAAGCTCAAATGGCCAGCCAAAAATTATCGATTTTGGTGTTGCCAGAGCAACTGATGCCGACTTGGCCGTAACAACAATGCAAACAACGATGGGGCAACTTGTCGGAACATTGCAATATATGAGTCCTGAACAATGTGACGCGGATCCTGATTTAATTGATACACGTAGTGATGTGTACTCTCTTGGAATAATACTTTTTCAACTACTCTCTGGCAAACTCCCTTATAACTTACGAAAACGTGCAATCCACGAAGCAGTACGTGTCATTAAAGAAGATCGACCTGACTCTATGGGAACAATAAGTTCAACACTTCGTGGCGACATCGACACCATTACACTAAAGTCCATTGAAAAAGATCGGGAACTACGTTACCAATCTGCTGCTGAACTTGCCAACGATGTCAATCGATATTTAAATAACGAACCAATTATTGCAAGACCAGTAAGCATCACCTATCAATTAAAGATGTTCGCAAAAAAATACAAGCGTACTTGCGCGGCACTATTCTTGCTTGCTCTCTCAATCATACTTGGTGTCATTGGAACTTCTTGGGGAATGATTGAAGCAAAACGTGGATGGGCGGAAGCAGACCTTCAACTTATGCGAGTGCAATCACGAAACGAAGCCCTTGGAAATTCCGTGAGTTCACTGCTTTCTGGAGTAAGGGATACCGTTGGCAAGTTGGGAGATTCTGCTGTAGCACAAAGATCACTTCTAGACCTTGCAAAAGAGAATATGGATGCGATTCAACTTGACCAAGAAGCAACTCCAAAAGAACAAGCCGAGTTAGCTATTTTACTTTTAAATAATGCAACTTCAAATATGAGTGTCTCTGGAGTTGGCTTCGGCAATCTAGATTTGGCTGAAAAATCTTTGATTGAGGCTGGAGAAGTCCTAGATTCAATTAATGTTGAATCTATCGAGGACGAACGATTTGCACTAGGAATCAGCAGGATGAAACTCGATAGATATAAATTCCTAGCAGAACTTGCGCAATCTCGTGCCGAGAAATTAAGCGGTTCTCAACGCATTGCAATGTTTAAACAAGCAATTGATATATGGGAAAAAAGAGATGCTCTTGGTGATAAACATTACAAGGAAACAAAAGATTGGAAAGGCTTAGAAGTTCAATGGTCTTCAAATCTGGGTATTGGCAATGCACATTTTAAAATTGAGGAGTTAGAGAATTCCAAAAAAGCCTATGAAACTGCACTTGGGTATATGGAAACAATCCAATCTCTTGTTCCAGACAAATCAATACGTTGGAAGCGTGGCATTGGAGTAACACACTACTTAATTGCTCTTGTCAGTAGTAACCCGCGTGATGCACTCTCCCATTTGCAAATCGCTATAGAAAATTCTAGACAAGTCATTAAGGCAGAGCCCGATAATGCAAGACGACCAAGAGATTTGGCGCTCATGTTATCTTTACGCGGCCAACTGCGTGTTAGCAATGATGTGGATACTGATGAAGGGATTCAAGATCTAAGAGAATCTGTAATACTCTTAACAAAACGTGCTCTTGAAAGTCCTAGAGAAACAGCAACTCAAAACGACTTTCAAGAGCAGTTAGAAGCAATATCTTCAGTTTTAACAGAAGCGGGTAAACCTGAAGAAGCTGCAACTATCTGTAACGGTGCAATCGAACAAATGGAGTGTATTGCCAGTGCTGGTGCCATTACGGGAACCGAAACTTGGAATAATATTATTGAGCAATTGCAAAGCACCTTGAGATAACTAGATTCCCGAAATAGTCTCAAGACGATGAAGAACACCTATTACTAATAAAGCATTATGCCTATTTTAGGATCAGTCCTTTGGTTCAATGCCGGCGTTCTTTTGCAATATATTCCAATTGAGAGCAGACGTGACTGTCACTTTAATAGGTCTTGGAGATAGCGCGGGCGTTTGAGGGCTTCGAGCACAACTTCGCAATCGGCGAGGGCACGGTGGGCTTCATTGTGGGCGATATTAAAAAAGTCGCGAAGCGTTCCGAGCCTTCGGTTTGCGAGACCATGTTTTTTCCAAGGAATACCAAAGCAACTACATTTCCAAGGTCTATCAATACTCATAGGCACAAGTTCTTCGAGGAAACTTCGGTCAAAACTTGCGTTGTGTGCAACAACGAACTCCGCCCTTCCAAAGATAGATTCCATCTTTGTGTAGTCAAGTGTTTTGCCAATGACCATGTCATTTGTAATACCGTGAATTCGAGTAACCGAATACGGAATCGGATCAGTCGGCTCGCGAAGTGCTTGATACGTTTCAACGACTTCGACTTCATCGTGGTGCACGGCGTTGAAACGAAACAAAATAATACCAATTTCAACTACTTCATCTCCCCTGCGAGGACTCATCCCCGTTGTCTCAACATCGACAATCGCGCCCATTTTGATGTCTTGTAAAATCGATGTTCGCATCAGGCGTTTCTTCTAAAGTGTGGTTCCATAGGCGGGTAGGGAACTGGCTTCCATGAATCATCGTCTTCCCACAAGCCATCTTCTGCAATGACTTGCAATACAGTAAGCGTAAAATCAAATACCACTTTTGCCCCCGCTTCTACAACTGCTCTGTTTGAGATGCTGCCATACGTCGACATGCCGTGTACTAACTCCATTTCTTCAAAAACCGCCTCTGCCACAGCTAAACAGCGTAGATAGTACCACTTATAGCCCGTATGATGGTGAAATGGCAACACTAGAAACCACAGTAAACGGGTTGAAATTTAAAAATCCTTTCGTCATTGGTAGCGGGCCTCCCGGAACGAACGCAAATGTCATTCGTAAAGCATTTGATGAAGGTTGGGGCGGAGTTGTTGCAAAAACAATTAGCATGGACGCATCTAAGGTGACAAACGTAGCACCCAGATATGCACGGATGCGAGCGACTGGCTCTAAAGAAGTTTTCGGTTGGGAAAATATAGAACTTATTAGTGACAGACCATTTGAATCTTGGCTTGAAGAATTTGACAGCGTAAAACAATCGCACCCAGAAGGAATGTTAATTGCATCCGTCATGGAAGAGTACAACAAGGAACGATGGGTCGAGATGATTCATCGATGTCAAGAAGTTGGCGTCGATGCGTTCGAACTAAACTTTTCATGTCCGCACGGTTTACCCGAACGCAAGATGGGTGCAGCAATGGGTGAGAACCCAGGCATTGTCGGCGAGGTTACTACATGGGTTATGGAAGCAGCGACTATTCCCGTTTGGGCAAAAATGACACCAAACATTACGCACATTGCAGATCCTGGTAAACGTGCCCTCGAAGCTGGCGCTGATGGTCTCGCAGCAATCAATACAATTCTTAGCGTCATGGGTGTTGACCTAGATACGTTAAGGCCGCAACCCACAGTCGAGGGATACAGCGTCCCTGGTGGATACTCCTGCAAAGCAGTAAGGCCAATTGCTCTTCGGATGGTGATGGAGCTTGCGCGCATGATGGAAGATGGTTTTCAAGACAGAACTATCTCTGGAATCGGTGGTATTGAAACTGGCGATGATGCAGCGCAATTTATTTTGCTTGGTTCACATACTGTGCAAGTCTGTACTGGTGTAATGATTCATGGCTATGGAATGGTCAAAGAGATGAGTGATAGTTTGCTCGCGTTTATGGAGAAGCATAACTTTGAAACCATCGATGACTTCCGTGGTGCATCCCTGCCCTATTTTAGTACGCACGCTGACTTGGTACAGCGACAAGCAAAAGCGAAAGCCGAGGCAAAAGCTCGCAGAGAAGGCATGGTCCAACAAGATGCACAGTGGTCAGGCGATGACTTTGTAGCGCAGTCGGATAAGTTAGTATCTAACGATTAATTAATCATCTTGGGAGGTAGATCCCTGATCCAGTTTCACCGACAAATTTTCCTTGCTGCGCAACAACTTTACCTCGAAGAAGAACTGCATCACTTCTACCTTTGCGTTCCATGCCTTCAAAACCTGAGTAGTCTATTTTTGATAAACCATCTTCGTGCGTAAAAGTACCCACAAAGTTCGGGTCATACACCACAATGTCCGCATCAGAACCAATAGCAAGCGCGCCTTTTCGGGGGTACATATTGAATTGTTTTGCAACATTAGTGCTACATACGTCAACCATTGTTTGCAAATCTATTTTTCCTTGGCAAACTCCATACGTGTGCACCAAATCCACTCGTTCTTGAATTGATGGAATGCCGTTTGGAATTAATGTAAATGCACCTGTCCCCATATCCTTTTGCCCTTTGAAGTTAAATGGTGCATGATCGGTACCGATAGTAGAAATCTTTCCGCTTGCAAGACCTCCCCAAAGTGCATCGTGTTCTTCCTTGTCTCGAAGTGGCGGGGACATCACAAACTTAGCGCCTTCAAAATCAGGTCTTTCTGCGTATGTTTTATCCAAAACAAGATGTGGCGCAACCGCTTCGACTCCTACATGTACACCTCGATTCTTTGCTTGTATAGCTCTGTCAACTGCAATGCCACATGATGTGTGCACAATATATATAGTCGCACCAGTCAATTCTGCAAACGAGCACAAGTGGTTCACGCCATCTGCTTCAACGCTTCTTGGTCTTGATGGCTCGTGCCACTCTGGACCTATTTTGCCTTCGCCCAGTAACTTCTTTTGCATTGAATCAACGGCTTCAGCATTTTCGCAGTGCGCTGTCAGTGTTACGCCAAGTTCTTTACAAAGTTGCATGAGTTGAAATAAGTTTTCATCGTTCATATCAAGCGCACCCTTGTACGCTAAAAATATTTTGAATGACTGCACACCTTCGTTTTCGACAAGATTCCTGAGCTGTGCTTTTGCGATATCGTCAAACCGTACAACAGCAAGATGGAAAGTGTAATCACAACAGGCACCTTCTTCAGCAAGACCCTTCCATTCTGCAAATGCATTTGCGGGTTCGTCGTCTGGACCGGGGCAAATCATTTCAATAATTGTTGTTGTCCCGCCAACAAGCGCTGCTTTTGTAGCAGATTCGTGATTATCAATTGCGTTTGTTCCCATAAATGGCAAGTGAATGTGCACGTGCGGATCAATGAAACCTGGGAAAACAAGTTTTCCAGTTGCATCAATGACCTGCACGCCTTCAAGGCTACCATCGAATTTAATTTCCTTAATAGATTCACCAGTAATTCCAATATCGCCAATTCTTTGGTACCCCTGACCAAAAATAGTTCCACCTTTAATGACAGTATCAAACATCAGCTGCCTCCTTTGCAAAAACTTCATCAAGAACTTCAAGCATGAATGCAATATCCTCTTCGTTTAAACACATCGGCGGTGTGATTCGTAAGACGTTTCCATAAAATCCTCCTTTGCCAACAAGGAGCCCCATGTCTTTGCAAGTTTCAAGAACATCAACTGTTAGTTTGGAAGCTGGAGTTTTGTTTTGGTCTTCAACGAGTTCGATTCCTACCATCAAACCCTTACCACGAACATCTCCAATACAAGGATATTTTTTTTGCAAATCTCGTAAACCATTGAGCATCGTATCACCCAACCGTTTTGAATTCCCTTGCATATCATCATCAAGAATCACTTCTAAAGAAGCAAGACCTTGCGCGCAAGAAACAGGATTTCCACCAAACGTATTAAAGTGGATTGCTTCAGTCATACTTTGCGCGATTTCTTTCGTGGTCACCACTGCTCCAAGTGGGCATCCATTTCCAATCCCCTTTGCCATCACAACCATGTCTGGAATGACCTCGTTATTTTCAAAGCCCCAAAAGTTGTCGCCTGTTCTACCAAAGCCTGTTTGTACTTCATCAGCGATGCAAACACCACCTGAATTACGCACGTATTCGTATGCACTTTTTAAATATCCGGGGGGCATTTCGACAATTCCACCTACACCTTGAATCGGCTCTGCGATAAATGCTGCGATACCTCCAGTAGAGCCCCGTTCAATTAAATCTTTTACATCGAGCGCATACTTTTCGCCTGCTTCTGGATCGTCATACCCAAAATGGCCACGATATCTATTTGGGGTCACTGAATGCAAAACACCAAAACCGTGTGGCACCGAATACTTCCAATTGGAATGCGCCGTCAATCCCATCGCGCCTTGCGAGCCACCGTGGTATGCATTTCTAAGTGCAATGACGTCATAATTCTTTGTGTATGCTCGAGCCATCAATATAGCAAGGTCATTTGCTTCAGAGCCACTATTCGTAAAATACACAACATCAAGACCATCTGGCAAAGTACTTGTTAGTTTCTCTGCGAACTTCGCAATATTCGGGTGTAAATAAATTGTTGTGGTGTGTTGCAAACGTGCGTTCTGTTCGTTCACGGCATCCATAATCCGGGGGTGGCAGTGCCCAGCACTAATGGTGACAATACCCGCAATGGCATCGAGATACCGCTTGCCTGTTTCATCATACAAATACTGCATGTGCCCATCAACAATCATGATTGGCTCTTTGTAGTACGTCATAAGTGCGGGCGTTAGATATTCACCACGAAGTTTTTGCACTTCTTCTTTTGAAGGACCATCGTATATTGGTGGGGTAAAATCACATTCAGGAAGTTTAGGCACGGCTTCGTTCTCCTAGATTAAGAATGCCATACAGCACAAATGCAATTGTGATGCCGACAAACCAAGCATAACTATAAAGTTGATTAAAAAATTCTGGGAATAAATCTGTTTTGAAAGCAGCGTTGATGAATCCCGGCAGATTTGGCGCAACCGCAACGATAAGCACAAAAACAGTGCTCCAACGTAAACCAGAGTACTGTCCACGAGAATCATACAACGCATCACTGTTGAGTTTCATTTTTCGAATAACAAAGTAATCGCAAATCATGATTCCAGCGATTGGACCAAGCAAAGCACTGTATCCAATCAACCACGTGAAGATGTAATCACCAAGGTCATTGTACAAACGCCAAGGCATAATCACAATTCCAATGACACAAGTAATAATACCACCTGTTCTAAATGAAATTTTACGAGGGCTAATATTTGCAAAACCATTTGCTGGGCTTACTACGTTTGCTGCAATATTTGTTGAAAGTGTCGCAACCGTTAAAGCAATTAGTGAAATTACAACCGCTGTTGTGGAACCGAGTTGCCCAACAAGTAAAATCGGATCCCAAATTGCACTCCCGAAAATAACTATTGTTGCAGAGGTGACTGCAATACCAATGAACGAAAAGAGAGTCATCGTTGTTGGCAAACCAATAAGTTGACCTAGTGCTTGATCTTTTTGAGATTTGCAATACCGAGTAAAGTCAGGAATGTTTAAACTAAGCGTTGCCCAGAACCCAACCATCGCAGTTAACTGGGGAAAGAACATCGGCCAGAATGGTGCTGGGTCTTCAGGAGCAGCCGGAAACATTTGCGCCACTCCACCTACTTTGATTGCAGCCCAGATTAAAAGCGCTAGGCCCATTATGATAAGAAAAGGTGCGGCCCATGACTCAAGCCATTTAATACAGTCGATACCTTTTAAGACAATGACAAAGTTCAATACCCAGAATGCAATAAAGCATAAAAATTGCAGTCCTGTGATTCCTAGAATTGGCAGCACTTTGGTATCTGCGGCGATATCAAGCCACCCAAGCGCACCGAGTACTTGATAAATCGCAAAACCACCAATCCATGTCTGAATCCCAAACCAACCACAGGCAACAAGTGAGCGTGCGATTGCAGGGATGTGCGCTCCCTTTGTTCCGAAACTTGCACGGGCAAGTACTGGAAATGGTATTCCATACTTTGTACCAGCGTGCCCCATCAAAATCATAGGAACAAGGACGATTAAGTTTCCAAGCATGACGGTTAAGACAGATTGCCACCACGTCATGCCCGCTTGAATCATAGATGCTGCAAGCATATATGTTGGAATGCAAACTGACATACCAATCCACAGTGCAGCTAAATGCCACTTGTTCCAAGTTCTTTGCTCTTGTGGAACAGGGGCAATGTCTGGATTGATTAAGTGGTTAGTCAATTGCTTATTTCCGGGGGGCATTAATGTTTCGTGATTTGTGTGTAACTTTCTGGGCGGCGGTCTCTAAAGAACTGCCACGTGTTTCTCACTTCTTCAATCATATCAAGGTCAAGGTCTGCGATGACCACTTCATCTTGATCACGCGAGCCCTCAACCATAATTTGTCCACGGGGGTTACAAAAATAACTTTGTCCGTAAAATTCACCGATATCCCAAGGCGCTTCAGTGCCAACGCGATTGATTGCACCAACGTAAAATTGATTTGCTACTGCGTGGGCTGGCTGCTCAAGTTTCCAAAGATACTCGCTTAATCCAGCGACTGTTGCTGAAGGATTAAATACAATTTCTGCTCCGTTTAAGCCAAGTTCGCGTGCGCCTTCTGGGAAGTGGCGGTCGTAACAAATATAGACTCCAATTTTTCCAGCACTTGTTTCAAAGACAGGAAAACCAAGATTACCGGGCTTGAAGTAAAACTTTTCCCAGAAACCAGGGTTGCAATGCGGAATGTGATGTTTACGATATTTGCCAAGGTATTCACCATTTTCGTCAATGACTGCTGCAGTGTTGTAGTACACACCCGTCATGTCGACTTCGTAAATTGGAACGACAAGAATCATCTTGTGTTCTTTTGCAAGTTCTTGCATTAACTTGATAGTTGGGCCATTTGGAATTTGTTCGGCTATTTCATACCATCGAGTATCTTGTTCCGCGCAAAAATAGGGACCATAGAAAATTTCCTGCAAACATGTAACTTGCGCACCTTGATCTGCCGCTTGTTTGATGAGTTTGATGTGTTTATCAATCATCATCTTCTTCGTTTCAGCAATGGACGCTTCAGGCGAAGAGTCGTTTGATGCTTGGATGAGGGCTGCTCTTGTTATTCGTGCCATATATATTCCTTTACGTTCCGGTGGTTAGAACCAACGGCTGACTAGTATTCTTCCTTCAGTGTAAAAACGCACGGAATCCTCACCATTGGAATGCAACGTTCCAAAGAATGAATCCTTCCAACCACAGAACGGGAAAACCGCCATCGGAGCTGGAACACCAACATTAATACCAATCATGCCAGCGCCCGCTGTATCTTTAAATTTATTTGCTGCGTAACCGCTATCGGTAAACATGACTGCCATGTTTCCATACGGTGAACGGTGCGTTACTGCAATTGCATCATCGAGTGTTTCGACTCTAAGAATCGAAAGCACAGGTCCAAAAATTTCTTCCATTGCAAGTGCCGAAT
>JABHWX010000204.1 GCA_018657585.1 Phycisphaerae bacterium | reverse complement strand
CTGCCTTCACCGCCACGGTCTCTCCAATCACCACTAGAACGTTCTTCGCGTTTCTTCAAACCACCTAATGCTTCGATTTGTTCTTCGGTCAACAGCATACGTAGTTGTTCAAGATAATTTTCTTCGATAACTCGCTTAGCTTCTTCTGCTTTTTGAATGGGACTTTCAGCACGTTCGCTCGACCCACCAGACATACGTTCCGCAAAGCGATTCATACGATCGAGTCGTTCTTGGGACTCCCATCTGTGCGTCGCTTCTAGAAGTTGTTCATTTGCGTAAACCATTTCACTTTGAAGCCCTACGTACAACTCATTGATCGCTTGCAAAATATCTGCTTCAAGGCCTTCTAATTCCATTGCTGCTTGATAAGCCCGATCTGTTCTTGTTGGCCTATAAATTCTAGGATATGCACGTTCCTTAGCAAAAGAATCGAATGCTACACCCTCTTCTTGAGGCAAAAGAATCACAATGTTTTCAATAGCGCTACTGTTTATATCGCGAACATTTTCTGCAAGTTTTCCCTGCGCTTTCATAATATCTAAACTAGACGCTGAATCAAGTGAGCTCATCGAGGACATAAGTGCACCCTGATTTTCAATCATGTGTTCGTCACGGGCAGTGAGGGCAGGTGTAACTGATAGGTCCCATTCACTTAGCACAGGCAAAATAGTTGTTAGTGTTTCGTCACTGTAATCTTGCTGGTCTACGAAACTCATCAGGTCGGTAGTTTCTCCACTAAGTCTTCCTCGCGGCAAAAGACGATCGCGAATGAGTTGCCGTTGTAAAGGCGGCCAAAGGAGTTGCTGATCTTCTGTAAGAACAATGACAAGATCACTTTCAAATTCTAGTCGCATTTTTCTTTTCAACCGAAGTTGATCTTGCATTAATAATGCGACTTCTTCAAACGCTGCTTGTCGCTCTGGAGACTGCCATTGTTCGGTGCGTGCCGTATTCATTTCTTCTCGAATATTCTCGAGTTCGGTCTGTAGCCGTTCTTGAAGGTCTTTCATGCCATCTTCATCGCCAAGTTTTTTTGCCGAATCAAGCTTGTCTCGAATTTCACGCGAACGTTCACGAAGTTCATTCCTTCTTTGTTGCTCTGGGCTATCTTGATTCCCCCGCATTGAGGAGAAGGAATTGCCGACGCTTTCTTGACTCGCATCAGAAGCTTCTCGAAACGATTCGTCGTAGTCGCGAAGAAACTGCTCAACAAGCATCACTTGCTCATCCGTAAGGTCAAGAGCAATTTGGAAACGTTGAAGGTCACGAAGTAAATAGTCCGGATCCATTCCACCAGCTGACATCATGGATGAAAATCCACCACGTCTACCGCTGCCTTGCTGAGCCAAAGCGTGTGTGGCTAATGATGTAATTGCTGTTACTGCAACGATTTGCAACGTTTTAAATGTGGGGCGAAACATGATTAAACTCCTTTAATGTAGTTATTTCAAATAGATTAACGATATTAAAGCCTTTTTTTTGCACTAATTACTAAAATTAGGCAAGTTTTTATTATTTTGCTTATCTGGGTAAAATCCCCCTGTAGTGACGAATATCAGGGTCTTTTCCGTAAATCCTAACTGTAATGAGATCCGTACGAAGGGCACAATTGTTTCGTTTTGCTTCTGTGAGCAACCTACGTGAAATTCTCCCCATTGCACGTCGTTTTTTATGTGTTATTGTCCGCTCAGGTGCTCCAGCTCTACGTGCCGTAGTACGAACTTCCACAACCACAAGTGTATTTTGCTTTTTCTCAAACGCAAGAATATCCAATTCATCTTTGCCAAAATATTTATTTCTTGCGACAATTCTAAATCCATTTTGCTTCAGAAATGCAACAGCCAAACGTTCGCCTCGATTCCCTATAGATTTACAAGTTTGTCTTCTAGCGTTGGTACCGCTGCACAGCAATTGCTGTAACACTATCAGCCATTTTTTTAAGTTCTTCAAGACTTCCGTCGCCCCATAAAGATTGTATGTAACTATCTTTTTCTCGATTGAACTGAACCCAACGCAACGCATTGTTCATTGCAATTTGTATTTCACGGTTGTAGAGTGAAACGGGTTCTTGAATTTCGAGGATAGAAATCCAAGTTATAGAAGAACCTAATTCAAATGGCTCCTGAACTTCGCCTTCCGACAACCCGACAAGTTGGCTTTTTATTTTGGGACCTACTTCAATCCCTTCAATGCCTTCATCGCCAAGTTCGAATGTCTCCCATGCACCACCGTTTTGGACACCTGTTAATTCAGCAACTTCAGCAAATGTTGCTCCGCCATCGAATGCTAATTTGATTTCTTCGACAAGCACATCGTCTTTTTTGACACGAATCAAACCAATCGAAACGGAACCCTTGGCAGCATTAATACTTCCTAGAGAAAGACCTTCCTGCAAACCCGCAAGAATAGCTTGAACTCGTTCTGGGCTCATTTCGGCATCTAAGGAATTCTCCAGAGTCACTTGTTCAAATTCTCGTTGCACATCACGCCAAGTGACATTTACCTTCGGCCAAATTTTCTGCCTGTACAGAGCGTCAATCAATATTTGATCTCGCTGTAATTGCAAAAACTCGTCGAAAGAGCTTCCTGTTTCTCGAGCAAGCGATTCACGAGCACGTGATTGAGAACCGCCTTGGGTTGCGGTGTAATCACCACGCATTTGTTCAACTATAGAAATCAATCCTACAGATTGTTCCTTTGACAATCCGCCTACTGCTTCAGAAAGCAGAAGGTCTGTAATCACTAACTCGTACATTTGCCCGCCACGAATAATCGTTCCCATTGTTTCTTGTTCGAAGTACAACGATGATCTGATTGCACTTTCCAATTCTGCTCGAGTAATTTTATCTGCCTGAGCCGCAATTTGATCTGCTAGCGGGGCAAGAACAGTATTCGCATATACTGGGCGACCGTTCACTTGACCTACTAGAGCTTCCACGCGCAATGGAATGCCAACAAGATTCGGCATCATCAAATCGTCAAATTCTTCTTCGCGGGCAAGAATATCCTCAACTGCTACCGCTTCTGCGTCAAATTCATCCTCAACCTCTGCAATAGCGTCTTCCGGAACATCAACTTTATCGTTAATCACCGGTTCGATTTCTACAGAAAAATCTGGTGTATTGATGTAATTCAGATGTTCAGTAAGTACTGTGAGCTTACTGGAACATCCGGCAACACAAAAAAGTGAAATACATGCAATCCATCGCATAGGTAAATGACATTGTACGGCAGAAAGTCACGTATACTGCTCGATTACGAAATTTCTCTTTCACATTTTTTGGAGCACCTATTATGACTGAAGAATCAAATACTGAAAAAACACCTAATATCCAAGTCGATAGTGATTGGAAGGCTGAAGCGCAGGCTGAAAAAGAACGCCTATCTGAAGCAGAGCAAAAAGTTGAGGACAATGCAGAGCAAAGGAAGATGCCAGAACCAAACTTCAGAGGTCTTCTTGGAATTCTTGCTTCTCAAGCGCTCATGGGGCTTGGGATGCACCAAGACCCGTCTGGCAAGGGAGTGATGGTTGATTTAGAAGGTTCAAAGTTTGCAATCTCTTTGCTAGAAATGCTCGAGGATAAAACAAAAGGCAACTTATCAGAGGAAGAATCTGCAGAAATTAAGCAACTTACTGCTGAACTTCAAAGTAGATTCGTGCAAATCGCACAACTCGTTGCCGCGCAGATGGAAACTGGTGGTGCACCTGAAGGGGAACCT
>JABHWX010000203.1 GCA_018657585.1 Phycisphaerae bacterium | reverse complement strand
TATACATCGCAGTCGTAAACTACCTTTTTTTCTTAGAGTAATCGGAAGAAGAAGATTGTTGAGTATCCCTATTGTCGTTGGTCCTGGTTGGGTGAAGCGAGGTAAAAATGTTTGGCATGCAAATCGCGATATGTTATTAATCCGAAGGGCGGGTTTTCGCCCTGCATCATCGGAGATTGATTGTATGCTTGCAGGTCCCAAGCGCCGAAGTCGATTGACATTCAGTGGCATTGGCGATGAGGACTTTCAACTTCTTTTTAGTTTTTGGAATGTCGATGAAGTTCGACTTGAGTTTATTGATTCAGAATTAAGTTAAGATTATCACATGTCAACAATGATTGAAAAAATAGCAGGTGGTTCGGCTGGTGAGTTCATTCGCATCAGTCCGAAGCACATCATGACCCACGACAACACCTCTGCAGTGATGGGAAAGTTTAATGCCATTGGCGCTGCAAAAATCCATAATCCAAAACAGCCGGTCTTTGCCATTGACCATGACATTCAAAACAAGAGCGAATCGAATCTTGGCAAGTACGCGAAGATTGAAAAGTTTGCAGCAGAGCAGGGCGTAGATTTTTATCCGGCTGGAACTGGAATTAGCCATCAGGTCATGATTGAGCGGGGGTACGTCACGCCCGGAAGAATAGTTGTGGGCAGTGACAGCCACTCCAATATTTATGGCGCACTTGGCGCGCTTGGAACACCTGTTGTACGAACCGACGCTGCATCGATTTGGGCAATTGGAGAAACATGGTGGCAAGTACCAAAGCAAGCACGGGTTTGGCTGAGAGGTAAACCACAGGCAGGAGTTGTTGGGAAGGATGTCATCATTGCGCTTTGTGGCTTGTTTAATAATGATGAAGTTTTAAATCACGCTATTGAATTTGCAGGTGACGGGGTTGCGTATCTATCGATGGAAGACCGCATGACTATTTCAAACATGACAACAGAGTGGGGCGGTCTTGCTGGGGTCTTTCCTTTTGATGAAACTCTTAGGGGATGGTTAACAGACCGAGCAGAGTGGTTGCAAGTGAGAAGAACGCCCCGCTATACACCAGAAGATGTTCAAGAGTGGTGGGAAAACAAATACGTAACGGACGATGATGCAGTATTCAACATTGAACTTGAACTTGATCTTGCAACTGTGATTCCTCATGTTGCAGGCCCAGACCATGTCAAGGTGATGCGAGCACTTCCTGAAATTGAGCAAGAGCAAATGAAAATCAACAAAGCGTATTTGCTGTCATGCACGAACGCTCGCATCGAAGATCTTGTTGCAGCGAGTGAAGTTGTAGATGGGAAGCAGATTGCTGATGGCGTTGATTTTTACGTTGCAGCTGCATCTGAAACGATTCAAGAGCAGGCAGAACAACTTGGTGCTTGGCAAAAATTGGAGGCAGCGGGAGCAACATTTTTACCCCCCGGTTGTGGGACATGTATCGGGTTGGGGGCAGGGACCCTCGAAGATGGAGAAATTGGTATCAGCGCAACAAACCGAAACTTTAAGGGACGAATGGGAAGCCGAGATGCAAAAGCATATTTAGCAAGCCCTGCGGTTGTTGCGGCATCTGCAGTGAATGGTTATATTTCTTCGCCAACAAAGTACGACGATGTTGAACCAAGTGGAAAAGTGATTTCAAAGGCGGAGCCAAAGACTTCGGCAGGGTCTACAGAGATTATCGATGGCTTCCCACAACAAGTTACTGGCCGAGTTCTCTGGCTTCCAATGGACAACATGAATACAGATGGTATTTACAGCGGAGAAATGACGTACAAGGATGATGTCACCGAGCAAGAAATGGGCGATGCGGCGATGTGCAACTACGACCCTGAATTCAAGGACATTTCCAAGGAAGGTGACATAGTTGTTTCGGGCTTAAATTTTGGCACAGGTTCATCAAGAGAACAAGCGGCAACTTGTTTGAAAGTTCGTGGTATTCCTTGCGTTATTGCTGCAAGTTTTAGTGAAACGTATAAACGAAATGCAATCAACAACGGTTTTCTTGTGATTGATTGTCCATCGTTTGTAAAACACTTGCGAGAAAATCTTGGTGCCAATGAGTTAACTGTAGTTGGTGGCGAAATTACAATTGATTTCACAACGGCAACCATCAAGAGTGGAGACAGCGAGTTTGCGTTTGCGCCTCTTGGACCAGTGCCACAGGAAGTCATTGTTGCCGGCGGCGCTGAAGCAGTTGTAGCAGAGAAATTGCAGGCATAAGAAACTGAGCAGAAAAAAGCAGCCCCAATCAAAGGATTGAGACTGCTTGAGCGTGAAATAATAATCAAATACTAGGGACAAATACCCCAGGCCGCAATCAGGATTAACAGGTCTGCCACATCGATGTCACCATCATTATCAAGATCCCCTGGGCAGTACTCGCACTCAATAGTGTCACAAACAGCTCCATCTCCGTAGTACAAACCGCTAGCAGTCTCGCATTGCTCAACCGAAACTAGTAGGCATTGCCCATTTACGCAGCAAGCGCCTATTGGTTTGCAGCAATACTCGTCATCACAGATGGTGTAATCTCCAGCGTAAGAATTCTCTGGTTTGTTTTCACATTCGACTTGCGTCATTTCTACACAAATCATGTAACCAGAATCAACATTAAGGAAGCAACAAGCACCTGTTGGGTCACTGATTTGGCAAGGGTCGCAATTGCAAGGAACACCTTGGTGCCAAATGCCGTTAAGTTCATTGCAATTTAATAATGGAATTTCCGCGCAGTACATGGTTCCTCCCTCGTAAAAACAACACGATCCAAAATCTAGATCTGGGCAGTCGATTTCTTCGCACGGTGTGTTTAAGTAGAAGGTGCCTCCGTACACAGTGTTGCAATCGGTCCATGTTGTGGTTTGGCAAATCCAATCGCAAGTATCTAAATAACAACACGCGCCCGTTTGATCGCCATTGCTGCCGCCATCTGATACCACCAAATCGCCAAGCATACCCTTATCATTGACGCCGTAATAAGCTTGGTAGTCAATAAGGACACTTGTAGTTGGGTCTCCTCCTGTTGGATGTAAACCTTGAATGCCATAAATCATGTCACCAGAAATATGTTCATGCATATTGTCGGCACTAACCCAAATTCTTGAAGATGTTGCATCAACACCACCAGCAGAGTTGCCGCCATTGCCAACATTTGCAGTGCCTACGTGGAAATTATTGCTTGTGAGCGTCCAGCCGGATGTTGTGCATTCGTATTCTTTGAGGAATGCGCCATGAGCAAATATTTCAGTAAACGAAGTTTGAGTTCGTTCCGAAGTAAACATCGTTCCCTGATCGCTGAAGTCAATATCCGATACAGGTGAAGTCCAGTCATTTCCAAGAGGTGATTGAATTGTGATTTCTAATACCTCTGCGTTTGCAACTGGGGCGTATGCAGCATTAAGTGGTACCGACCAGATTTCATTGGACATTGTATTTGTATCACTCTTGTTTTCATTCCACAAACTGTAGTAGAGACGGTTTCCGTGGACTTCAACGGCCCAAGGGCGGTCTCCAAAAACGGCGGGACCGGCGTAACCCGATTGTTGCCCATGGGTGCCAATGTGGTCGAAGGTATCTAGGATAGTGCCAGACATATTGAGTCGATAGATGAGTCCATCTTCGAAACTTGAAACGAAGAATTGTTGATGATCACAGTCATACGTAATTGAGCCAAGGCCACTCTCATTATTTATCATTGGAATTGTTGCAAACACAGATGCTAGAGCAGTGTTCGTATCTATCTTGTAGACCGCGCCCCATCCACCGAAACCAACGGGGTCAGTTCCATCCCACGTCTTGGTTGTTGTAACGTAGATATTGCCATCGTTATCTAAGGCAAGTCCAAGAATACTTCCAAGATCATTGCCTTGATCACCGGTCCATGTGGGATGGCTGTAACGGAGTAGCGACGCAGGCACATCCTCAGTGAATGGTCCTGTGAGGTCAAAGATCATAAGCACAGTTCCGTTTGGTTGGTTACTGCCAGCTCGTATAACGGGCGATGCAGTTTGCACTGCGATATCACCGCCACCAAATGCTAAATAGTCTGGATCAGTGTATTGTGGAGGACCAACGCAGTTCGGGCTTGGTAGCACTTCGCATAGTTCTGGATCGACACACTCTGGAGCACATTCACAGGGCATGCCGCCATAAAAATTACCAAGGACATCGTCGCAAGTATACATATCTGTTTCGATACACGTCATTCCAAGGTCAGCCTCGTTGTAACAACACGCACCAAACGTTTCATCTTGTGGAGGACATGCGACAGTAGCACACGTAACGTTCGGGAAATATGTACTGCCAAAGAATGTGTTGCACTGTTGTTCAGACATTTCAGCACAGTGTGATTCACAGTTATCTTGATAGCAGCACGCTCCCAAATTCAAATACCCATTTGCATTTGTGCAAATCGTTGCAGTGAATAACAGAAAAGTTATTGTGAGTAGTTGTTTCATAGTTGTCATTCCGTTAATAATTGGAGCGAGTTTTTTGTCTGTTACATGTGTCATGGGCATGTTCCCCATGCGGCTAGGAACAAGAGTAGGTCAGCTACATTAACCACCCCATCATTATTTAAATCTCCAGTACAAAATTCACATAAAATTTCGTTGCACAAAACTCCATTGCCAGCAAAAGTGCCTTGAGCAAGTGCACACTGTTCACTACTTGCAAGCAAGCAATCTCCAAGAATACAGCAGGCGCCCACCGGAGCACAACATATTGCATTAGCACAGGTGGATCCGTTACCAAGATAGTCCCAATTTGATAATTGTGTACATTGAGTGTATGTGACGATTGTGCAATCCATTGTTCCGTCATCAGCCATATAACAACATGCTCCAGTAACAGGTGGAGGTTCGCAATCGTGACACCAGCAAGGGAAACCTTGGTACCAAGTACCGCTGTATGTATTGGTACAAGTTAAGTAGTCTGTGTATTCACACATTTGACCGAGGTCTGCCTCCCAGTAACAGCATTCGCCAAACTCAAGGTTGGGACAATTAATATCTGCGCAGCCCAGATTAGGATAATACGTGCCCAATAGTGCGCTGCACTCTTGCGAAGTATTTGTCACACAAGCCCAGTCACATCCGATCACGTAGCAACACGCACCAGTTTCATTTCCGATGCTAGTTGTGATGACAAGGTCGCCGAGCATTTTCTTATCTTCCGTCCAAGAAGATACATTACCTTGGTAATCGACAAGGACACTATTTAAAATGGTGCCACCTGTTATTGGCATGCCTTGGAAACCATAAATGTAGTCAGGGCCAAATTCAAGCGAATCGCCCGAGCCCCAAACATATTCATCCGTCGCATCGACACCGCCAGCAGCATCGGTTCCGTTGACGCCAACATCGAATTGATTTATTGATTGTACCCAGCCACCTTCTGTGCATTCGTATTCAAACACACGCGCTTCGTGTGCAGCAAGTGCGGTAATGCTTGTTTGCATTCGTTCGCCTAAGACCATGGTTCCAGTAGGACTAAAATCAATGTCTGCAACAGGAGAGGACCAATTATAGTTTCCATAGAGTGGCATAGTGATTTCAATGTGTTCGGTTCCTGCGATTGGTGTTCCAGTTGCGTCAAGTCCAATAGACCAAATTTCATTGGGCGTTGAACCAGCACCATTCTTATTCCCGTTCCATAAACTGTAATAGAGCCGATTTCCATGTACTTCGACTGCCCAAGGGCGATCGCCAAATGCAACCGGACCGCCGATTGATGAGTCGTACGCTGGTCCGTGGTCAAACGAATCAAGAATAGTGCCATTCATATCAAGTCGATAGATGAGTCCATCTTCAAAACTTGTTGCAAAGAATTGCGAATGTTCGCAGTCGTATGTAAGTGAACCAAGACCACTTTCGTTGTTTGGCATTGGAAGTGTTGCCAAAATTGAAATTGAAGCATCGTTCGTGTCAATTTTATAAATTGCACCCCATCCTCCAATTCCCACAGGATCGCCACCGTTCCATGTTTTGGTTGTGCTGACATAGATGTTGCCATCTTCGTCTATTGCAAGTCCGAAAATGCTTCCTAAATCATTTCCAGTTCCAGCCCAAGATGGATGGTTATAAATGTAAGGGTCAAGGTTAACACCAACTGGTAACGGAAGCGGTGGGCCGTTAAGATCGAAGAGCATCAGTACGCTTCCGCCATCTATCGATGGCGAAGCAGTTTGCGCTCCCATTGTTCCATTACCGAATATTGTGTAGTCAGGGTATGGATATTGTGGAGGACCAACACAGTTCGGGCTTGGTATTACATCACATGATTCTGAATTTACACACTTTGGAGCGCATTCACAAGGAATGCCGCCGTAGAAATTACCAAGGAGAGCGTCGCAATTATACATATCTGTTTCGATACAGATCATCCCAAGGTCAGGATCGTTGTAACAACACGCACCAAACGTTTCATCTTGTGGAGGACATGCGACAGTAGCACACGTATCGTTCGGGAAATATGTACTGCCAAAGAATGTATTGCACTGTTGTTCAGTCATTTCACCACAGTGTGATTCACAGTTATCGATATAGCAGCATACACCAGTTGTAGGCATGCATGGTTCGCATTTACATGGAAGACCCTCATACCATATGCCGCCGTATGTAGCACAATCATTTTCTTTAATGTAGTAGCAAATCATTCCGCCATCGATATCTTCCACACAACAAGCACCTAAATCAGAACTTGGACATTGGATTTCATTGCACATTTTGTTGGCCCAGTGCGTTCCATCGAACATGTTGTAACAATCACTTTGATACATCTCTTCGCACACCCAGTATTCGCAGTTTTTTAAGTAGCAGCAGGCGCCCCATGGGTCGTTAGTGTCACAAGAAATACAACCACAGAGTATGCCTTGATGCCAAACGCCCATAAAGTTGTTTAAGCATTCTAGCTCATCGGTGTATATACACGATCCACCAGTAGCATCTTGGTAACAGCAAGCGCCGTAATCTTGATTTGCAGGATCAGAACAATCGATGTTTGCGCATGACTCACTAGGTCTAAATGAACCCAACATGCTGTAGCAATTCGCTTCGGTTGTTTCAATACAATCAAAAGTATTGCAATCTTGCGTGTAGCAGCACGCTCCAGTGTTATTATTAGCATTCGCATTCGTACACAGCGTTGCAGTGAATAACAGAAAAGTTATTGTTAGTAGTTGTTTCATAGTTGTCATTCCGTTAATAATTGGATCGAGTTTGTTGTCTATTAAACGTATCATGGGCAAACTCCCATCGCTGCAAGCAACTGTAAGAGGTCGTTGATATCAACAGCCCCTGTATTGTTAAAGTCAGGTGCACAGAAGTAGCAAGTAACATTTGCACAGATCACGCCGTTTCCGCCAAACGTACCGCCAACTGCGCCGCATTGTTGCGAGCTTGTGAGTAAACAATTACCCTTGATGCAGCAAGCGCCCACGGGAGGGCAACAAACAACTTGGTCACATGTTGAGCCAACGCCATAGAACGTGCCTTGTGGAAGGGCGATACATGGTTTATATTCCATAATGGCACAATGCATCTCGCCCGCTTCGTTCATGTAACAACACGCACCAGTTGGTTCGCAATCGTGACACCCGCAAGGGAAACCTTGGTACCAGGTGCCGTTGTATGTATTGGTGCAAGTAAAGTCATCAGTGTATTCACACATTTGACCGAGGTCTGCGTCCCAGTAACAGCATTCACCAAACTCAGGGTTGGGGCAATTAATATCTGCGCAGCTTAGATTAGGATAATACATGCCCAATAGTGCGCTGCACTCTTGAGGAGTATTTATTACACAAACCCAGTCACAAACTTCTGGATAACAGCATGCGCCAGTTTCGATTGGATCGCAATCGTGACACCCGCAAGGGAAACCTTGGTACCAAGTACCGTTGTATGTATTCGTGCAAGTAAAGTCGTCAGTGTATTCACACATTTGGCCGGTGTCTATCTCCCAATAACAGCATTCGCCAAACTCAAGGTTGGGGCAACTAATATCTGCG
>JABHWX010000202.1 GCA_018657585.1 Phycisphaerae bacterium | reverse complement strand
GAGCCACAAACCCCCCTGCACGGGTAAATGCGCAGGCAATAGTAATTCAATTGTACTTTGTTGCGAGGTTTCTGAACTCGTCGTAAACAATGCAGCAAGTTGGGCGTATTGCTCAGAACTTGGTGCCATCGTTTGTTTCCTCTGGATGAATACGGCCAATAATGTCGGGTTGGCTAAGTTTTGAAAGGGAGCCCACGCGAAGTGCTAATTCTGCAGCGCGACTTCCTGTACCTGCTGCGACCTCAACAATCGGAGAGGGTGGTAAATATATTTCTTCAAGCCATTGCACAAGCGCTGTAAAATCACTTTCCGCTTCGCTACCCGGAGCAAATTCGCAAACTGGTTGTCCAAAACTCGCAGCTTCTCGAAGGGTCTCGTGTTCTCGAATAACTGTTGGAGCAACTTCGGGTGCAAAAGACTCTTGCAGCCGCATCAAGAGCGTTCTAGCAAGGGGTGATGGTCTATGAATGGACGGAATAATTCGGCATGGTATGGGTTTACCGATTTGTGCAACAAGCGCATCCACGGTCTTTCGTTGCTTTCGAGCACCTCTCAGAGAAAAGAACCCCGTTTCAACTGGTATGAGTGTTTCGGTAGCAGCCCGCAACGCGTTGAACGTAAGCAAGCCTATATTTGGGGGGCAGTCAATCACGCACCTGTCGAAATCTTTGTCCCATAGAGCCAACAAACTTTCAAGTCGACGGTCTCGGTCTGGCATGCTCTGCAGTGCTCCACCGGGCGCCTCAAGCGCAGTTAACATCATGGTGCTAGGTGCAAGTTGAAAGTTCCGAGATATTTCCCAAAGGTATTCCTCCTTATCGAGTGTCTCGTCGTGTTTCGCAACCATCGCGTCACCAATATTTTTTTCTATTTGCTCCTCAGGAACACCAAGACCAGCGGCACAGTGTGCCTGAGGGTCCATATCGATGAGAAGTGTTCGAAATCCACGACGAGCATAAAGAGCTGCGAGGTTAATCGACGTCGTCGTCTTACCGCAGCCACCTTTTTGATTGACAATTGCAAATGTACGCAAGGGCATCCTCTCTTGGCTCCAAAAAAGAACCGACATTTCCTTATCGGAAGTGCAAGCTGTTTTCCTTGAGCAAGTCCACTTAACGAAGGTGTTTTAGATGGTTGCGCCCACCGAAGCCCACGCAAGACTTAGCATGCTTGAGTCCACTTCAGACACAATTTCTGCTCCATCTGCTGTTGGAAGTACAAGCCGTAGTGTGGAATCCACCGTTTTTTTATCTGTCTTCATACTCGAAACCAATTCTTCGATTGCTATTGGAAGTGGCAAGCGAGTCGGTAGACCAACCGTTCCAAAAAGATTTCGGATTTGGTCTGCACGATCTGCATCAAAAGTGCCAATTGCCTCAGCGTAAGACATCGCAGCACAAATACCAATCGAAACTGCTTCGCCGTGATACAACCCCTGTTCGGGCAATGGTTCAATTGTATGAGCGAACGTGTGCCCCAAATTCAACAGCGCTCTGCATCCAGCCTCCCGTTCATCTTTTTCCACAACTTCAACTTTAATTTTTACACACCTTGTTACGAGTTCAATCAATGTTTCATTATCACGAGCAAGAATAAGTTCGACATTCTTTTCTATCCACGAAAGCAATTCTTTATTTCCAAGCATCGCATGCTTTATGCACTCAGCTAGTCCGCACACAAGTTGCCTATCATCGAGGGTTT
The DNA here is from genome assembly GCA_018657585.1 of Phycisphaerae bacterium. GTDB lineage: Bacteria > Planctomycetota > Phycisphaerae > Phycisphaerales > SM1A02. The sequence goes on along the minus strand of JABHWX010000202.1, from coordinate 9,984 downwards.
GCAAGACATCTACATCAACAACAACTAATTTTGGTTGCCAGAACGCACCAGCCAAATTCTTCCCAAGGATATCTTCGTCGTCTCGACGTTGAACAGGAAGATTAATCCCAGTTTTTCCACCAATCGACGCATCAACCATCGCAAGTAACGTTGTTGGAACTTGGACATAAGGAACGCCACGCATAAAGGTAGCAGCAGCAAAACCGCCAACATCCCCTACTATCCCCCCACCAACCGTTACAACGGGTACACCTCTGTCGCATTCGTCTGTGAGCATCGCAGACCAAATATCGCCTAATGATTGTGCTGTTTTATTTTTCTCGATTGCTTGAAGCACGCATGCGAACGTTTCAACGGAGCAGGAATCCATCGCTTTTTTCCCGTATGTCAATTCAATATTCTCATCCAATACGAAAAAGTATGAGGTTGCGTTCACTATTTCATCAAGCATGGAACCAATCCGCGACAACAGTCCACTTCCAATGCAAATTGCGTACGAGCGTTCACCGAGATTTACATTTACTGTGTTCATTCTTTGTCCTCTGAACCTTCATACATAACAGCGAGCGCGTCAGACGAGTTGGAAGGCAATTCTGTTGCAGTTTCGTTTGCAGCATCAATAACATCTGATGATTGAATCCGTTCTCGAGTACGACTTGGTTTTTTGTTTTTGGATTTTGTAAATACAAAGAGTATTCCAAATGCAAAAACAAGTGCGGGTATAACCAAAACAGCGGTCGGTACTGATTGGTGTATTGTAGAAGGTAGGAGTACTGCGCTTGATGTCACAAACGTAGGGTACCTTCGTATTTGATGGTCGCCACCCTCGATTGCCATGGTTTTGTAAAAGATCGCTGGTGTACGTAAAGTGCTTCCAAGGGAAGGCAATGGCTCACCCACTACATATAAGCCAAAGAGCATTCCCGCATCGTCCCTTACGAACAGTTCTGTAACATCCTCCCATGGCGATCTAAGATCCGCGGCGACTTCTATGGTCCCAGAAACACCAAAAATATCTCCCCGAAAATCCGCAGGTGTTTCAATAATTTCGCCAAGATTGGGCGAGGGGAATGATTCATCTTCACCAATCCAATGTTGCACATGCTCAGTAAGAGCAGCAAATCCTTCACCCCTCGAATCTGGACCGTCAGCAGTCCCTTGAAGACGAATCTCAATATTTTCTGTAATCGGAGTGATACCACTTCCAGTAATGATGTAAAAAAGCAGAATAGCAGTTCCTCGTAGCATTTTTACAGGATACACGTAGCAGCGAAGTCGTGAGTAGAGTATCATCCCTCGCCTAAAGGTCCCATCGTCTAGTCAGGTCAGGACACCAGGTTTTCATCCTGGGAACAGGGGTTCGAATCCCCTTGGGATCATTACAGGGAGGCTACTATGATTCATATTTTACCTTTTCTTCTTGCTAGTACTGCAGCTTCTACCGGATCGCTCGATTATCACGCGGCGACCTCCTTCACCCTAGAGCAGCCTGCGCAAGCCCAAGAAGAGCAACCAGAGGAAACAGAAGCAGTCATTATCGAAGCCTCCCCAATGACTTGGGGCACAAAAAACACATGGCGGTGGAACATTCAAGGCGCTTGGGCAAAGGATGTGAAACGCTCTGACAATACGCTTGTCACGTATGGCGTTGAGTTTGATTACTTCCTCGAAGATAACCTGAGCCTTGACCTTGGATTTCTCGGAATGGATGTCGATCAACAGGGGCCAAATGCAAACGGCTTCAACTTCACTCTTCAACTTCGTTGGCACTTCATCAGTAAAGACAGATGGTCTATGTTTCTTGAAGGCGGCGCAGGCTTGTTACGCACGAGTGAAAACGTCCCAGCAGGAGGATCAAAATTTAACTTTACTCCGCAAGCCGGATTAGGGTTCACGTTTGATATTGGTAATAACAACCGATTGCTTGCAGGCGTAAAGTGGCATCACATTTCAAATGCGAATACATACGATACCAACCCTGGTCGCGACAGCATCATGGTATGGGGTGGAATTTCTTTTCCATTTTAAGAGTTAGCGTGGGTCACTCGTAAACGGGCTACACCGAACAATCATAAAAAGTATTCACTCAAAAGAAGCAATTGCTAGTGAAACATTATGTCCGCCGAACCCAAACGAGTTATTCAGAGCGACTTTAATATTGCGTTCTTGAGCGGTATTTGCAACAAAATTCAGATCAAATCCATCGTCTGGATTTTCAAGATTAATTGTGGGAGGCATAGCACCTTCGCAAATTGCTTTGACAACTGCAATGGACTCTATGCCACCTGCAGCACCGAGGGTATGGCCTGTACATGATTTCGTTGAACTCATTGCGAGTTTGTATGCATGGTCACCGAAGAGGTTCTTCACAGCAGCTACTTCAGCCAAATCACCAAGCGGAGTTGATGTGCCATGAGCATTGATGTAATCCACACTTTCTGTTGATATTCCAGCGTGTCGAAGAGCCGCTGACATTGCTGCTTGTGCGCCCGTTCCAACGGCATCAGGAGCAGCAATATGCCCTGCGTCTCCGGTGATTCCAAACCCAATGATTTCAGCAAGAATATTTGCGCCTCGGGCTTTAGCATGTTCAAGTTCTTCAACTGCTAGAACAGCAGCGCCCTCTGAAAGCACAAATCCATCTCTCCCACGATCAAATGGACGAGATGCCCGTGTTGGCGCATCATTACGGGTCGAGAGTGCTTTCATTGCTGAGAACGAACTTACGCAAACAGGTGAAACTGCTCCTTCAGATCCCCCAGCAAGAATGAAATCTGCCTGATTCATTGCGATGAACATGTACGCTTCTGCAAGCGCGTGTCCACCTGTAGCGCATGCCGTTGCAGGCGCTGAGTTTACCCCTCGTAGGTTAAAACGAATCGAAACGTTTCCAGAGACGGCATTTACCATTAATTTAGGAACTGTGAAGGGGCTTAAACGGCGCGGCCCTTTTTCAGTAAGAATGTTGGAATTGATTTCAATCGTTTGGATTCCGCCAACACCAGAGCCAATCACAACTCCACGTCGGTACGGATCGCCTTGATTCAGATCTAAACCGCTACTTTCCATTGCTTCGACAGCAGCCCATATTCCAAGTTGGGCAAAACGATCAGTCTTTTTCATCTCGCCACGATCGAGTTTCTCGGTAGGATCCCAATCTTTCACTTCCCCAGCGATAGTTGTATTCCAGAGGTCATCTTGTTCAAAAGCTGTAATTGTTGCAATACCAGAACGACCTTCAATTAAACCGTTCCAAGTAGATGCTACATCGTGCCCTAGGTTTGAAATCGCACCTAGACCAGTGATTACTACTCTCCGTTGGTATTGAGCTGACAAAGGGAGCCTCTTTTATTCTGCTTCTTTAGCAGCAACAATGAAGTCCACTGCTTTACCAACCGTTTGAATCGCTTCCGCTTCTTCTTCAGGGATAGTAACTGAGAAGTCATCTTCAAGATTCATAACCAGCTCAACAGTATCTAAACTATCGGCGTTAAGGTCATTCGCAAAGCTAGATTCAAGCTTGATTTCACTCTTATCTACACCAAGTTGCTTTGAAACAACGTCAATTACTTTGGTTTCTATTTCGGCACGGTTCATCGTTAAAGTCTCCTTGAGTTCCACGGTTATCGTGGGTTTGCGCATTATATCGAGTATCAAGAGGTGGTGGTATTGAGGATGTGGGTGATTAGCAGGTCAAGCCACCATCTACTACAAGTACTTGACCAGTCACGTATCCCGCACCCTCAGAGGCAAGGTATGAAACAGCTGCTGCAACATCCTCTGATTGACCGTACCGACGAAGGGGCACCATTTTCTCGACGCCATTTCGTATTTCTTCACCGAGTGAGTCGGTCATATCGGTCTCGATGTAGCCGGGAGCAATCGCGTTTGCAGTAATCCCTTTGGACCCGAACTCTTTTGCAATTGTTTTAGTCAACCCAACAACACCCGCTTTAGAAGATGCATAATTTGCCTGCCCTGCATTCCCGCTCAAACCACTTATAGAAGTGATATTAATAATCCTTCCCCACCGCCCCCTCATCATAGGTCTTGCGGCAGCCTTACAACCTGCGAAGACAGAACGAAGGTTCACATTCATTACTGTGTCAAAATCATCGAGTGACATGCGCAACATAAGACCATCTTTTGTCATACCTGCGTTGTTCACAAGGACATCAAGACGACCATATTGTTCAAAAATATCTTCAATTGTTGCAGCGTACGCTTCACTGTCTGAAAGTTCGCAAATGTGTACACTTGTTTGTCCACCTGAGGAAGTTATTTCATTTTGCACTTCTGCGAGTGCATCACCGTTCCTTGCAACCATTGCGACAACGAATCCATCGTTTGCAAGGCGGAATGCAATTGCTTTGCCAATCCCACGATTTGCGCCTGTGACAATCGCCACCCTTGCAACACATTTATTCGGTTCTTGTGAAATAGGAGTGCTCCGTTTCTGTTTAGCGTCCTGGAGGTCCACCAGGACGTCCTGGAGGTCCACCTGGTCCGCCTGGTTTTCCTGGAGAATCTCCTCCATCTCCACCAAGGCTACCATCTGTACTTGTCAGCTCGCCGGCGAGCGTATACGAAGTTTCCTCATCTGGTTGCTGACCAACTTGTGCTTGCTTTGTCTGAAGAACAAAATAATTATCAACCCAGTTTCCACTCAGCTGATCCACTAAATTAGGTGGTGTTTCAGCCGCTGAGAATGCAATACTGTTGTCCGTTGCTTCAATGAACCACATTTGCACTTGATAGTCAATACCAATTTCATAGATTGCCATAACGCATGCAGCGCCATCTGGGTCAGTACCTGTCTTCAACATAAGTAGCGAAACTTCATCCATTTGATCGGCAAAACCCGAATCCATCATCGCTTTCAATTCAAGTTGATCACTAAAAGAGAGCATGTTCCGTAAGGTTTGTTCATCGGCATGAATCATCGCGTTGAAAAATTTCAACATCGCGGTACGTTGATTTTCGGAAGTAGGTGATTCGCTTTCGTCTAGAACAATCCTGTCGTCTACGTTTAACATCTCTGTCAGTTGTTCAATAGTTTTTTCAACTGGTTTTGGCGGGGCTACTGGACGCCTCTTTACCACAGGAGCTTCTGCTTCTTCTGGGTCACCACCGCATCCAACGGCAAGCATCGAAAAACTTACGAGTAAGATTGACAATAACGTTTTACTTTGGTTCATCATGGGGCTGTACCTTCACATCTCGATTAACACGTCGCATGAGTCCCCTCAGCACTCCGCTTGGGGCAAGTTCATGCCAACTGCACCCATCATACCTCGTAGCCATTGCACTGCATGATTGCGCCCATTTTACTGCCCCTGTTATTTGTTCAACAAGACGATTTTTCATCGATGTAGGCTCGTGTAATTCTGCTGTTACATTTGACCAAACATCCATTTTTGGGTCGCAAAACGTTGCTTCTTCAAGTGCTTCCTGCATTCCATAAGCTGCCGGAGCCATAAATGGAGAGTGAAATGCTCCCGCAACCGAAAGCACAGTCGCACGTACACCTTTTTCCTCTGCCATACTCGCAACACGGTCACACGCCGCAACCGACCCGCTCAAGACCGTTTGTCCAGGAGCGTTAAAGTTAGCAGCAACTAGAATTTCATCGCCCACTGTCGCGTCATCGCAAAACGATAATGCAACTTCATCGTCTCCGATGACAGCAACCATTGTGGATTCCTGTTCTTCTGCAGCCGTTTGCATAAGTTGCCCGCGTTTAGCAACGAGTCTCAAGCCATCTGCGAATGAAAAAACGCCAGCAAGATGGAGCGCGGTGTATTCACCAAGCGACAAACCAGCCGTTGCAACCATCTCTCCTTCAAGACCTTGTTCACGAATACCGTGCCACGACGCAACCGAGCATGTATATATTGCAGGTTGGCTTATATTAGTTTTGTTAATTTCATCGTTTGGATCGTTAAAACATATTTCTGAGAGTGGCAAGCCAAGTGAGTCACCTAAAACCGCATCGGCTTCTTCAAAAATTGCTTTTGCCGCAGGCGAAGCATCAAACCATGCTTTGCCCATTCCTGCTTTTTGTGCGCCCTGTCCAGGACACAGTACAACGAGTTTAGACATTGTTAAATTCTCCAAGCGCTACTTGCCCACGTAAGCCCACCGCCGAAAGCGAGGAGCACGATAACATCGCCGCGATTAATTTTCCCGTCCTGCCAAAGCTGATCGAAACAAAGTGCAGCTGCACCTGACGAGCTGTTCCCGAAGTGACTAATGTTTTTATACACCTTGTCATCCGCAAGACCAAGTTTTTTCTGTGCGGACTCAATAATGCGCATGTTTGATTGATGGCATATAAACTGGCTCACGTCGTCGGGGGTTAAACCCGTTTCTTCAAGCAGTGTTTCTGCAATTTCTTGGAACTTTGTAACCGCAAACTTATAAACTTCCTTGCCACGCATACGCAAGTTCCCGTATGTTGTTGTAGCAGTGTCTCCTTCAACAACTTCTTCTTCACACGAGGGGATGTACAAAGCTGGCCACGGCTCGCCATCTGCGTTCATGGTCTGAAAGAAACAACCAATTTCTGGGTCGTCGCATGTTTGCAAAATGACTGCGCCTGCGGCGTCACCAAACAAAATGGAAGTGCCGCGATCAAGTGGATCGGTCAATTTGCTCATTGCATCACAACCAATAACGGCGATCGTATGTTGCCTGCCGCTTCGAATCAAACTATCTGCAAGGTTCATCGCATATACGAAACCAGAACAAGCTGCAACAATGTCAAATGCACCAGCGGGCGCCGCGTTCACTTCATTTGCAACACGACAAGCATTCGATGGACACGTCATTTCAGACGTCACCGATGCACAAATAATGAGCGAAAGGTCGGAGCCCTTCATGCCTGCATTATCCAGTGCTTTTTTCAGTGCGCGGGTTTGTAACTCGAACGTACCCTCATCCTCGCTGCAGTAATGTCGTTCAATAATACCAGTGCGCTGTTCAATCCAATTGACGTCGACGTCGAAGCGTTTTGCCAATTCTTCATTACCAAGAATATTATCTGGGACAGCAGAGCCCGTACCAACAACACGAACACCACACGGTTTGAACGTTGTCATGCAACACTCGCTTCTTCTTCGATGGTTGCGAGTTGTTCAATAATATGTTTGTTTACCCCGGCAGTCGAGAATTGTTTTGCGCGAGTAATCGCGTTTGCAATTGTTCGTGCTTCCGAACTACCGTGACAAATCATGCTGATGCCGTTCACGCCAAGAAGTGGTGCGCCACCATATTCGTGGTAGTCATAATCAGCGTAAAACTTTTTCATAATTGGCTTGAATGCTTCGGCAAGTTTTGGATCTGCTGCTGCGACATCGCGAGCAATTTTTGTTAGCAAGCCAGTTGCAAGACCTTCGGCAAGTTTGATGCTGACGTTTCCGACAATGCCATCGGTGATGACAACATCTGCGCCGCCGTCAAAGAGCGTTCGCCCCTCGATATAGCCAACAAAGTTGATATCTGGAGCAGCGCGAAGCATGTCTCGAACGAGTTTAAGGTTGCTTGTGCCCTTTTGTTCTTCGCCGCCAACGTTCATAAGTGCGACTCGCGGATTATCGATACCGAGAATTTGTTTTGCGTAGATTTTTCCCATTACGCCATACTGCGCAAGGTGAATTGGTTTTGGTTCGATGTTTGCGCCGACGTCAATGAATGCAACGGTTCCTGCAAATGTTGGAACTGCCGCTGCAATGCCGGGTCGGTGCACACCCGAAAGTCTTCGCAAGTACATTTGACTTCCAGCGACAAATGCGCCGGTGTTGCCTGCTGAAATGACTGCGTCGAGTGGGTTTTCTGCTTTTTGCGAACCGTCTTTGCACATTACAACAAGCGAGCTATTTTGTTTGCCGCGAACGGCATCGACTGGACTTTCATCCATTGAAATTGTTTCGGTTGTTCCGACGACTTCAACTTTGGCTGGACCAAGGGTTGTGTTTTCAATACCCCTGCGAATAATTTGTTCGTCCCCGTATAAAACAACAACATCATCGGCTTCTAGTTGTGCGGTTGCGGCAAGGGCACCCTCAAGAATAGGACCGGGCGCGAGATCGCCCCCCATCACATCAATGCCAATTCGCATGAATGGTTACGCCTTAGTAGCTTTTACTTGAAGACCGGGCCGTACAAAACCGCAACTTGGACATGAACGATGTGGCAATCGGTTGCTGCCACAATTTGGACAGAGCGCCAAGTTCGTGCTGTTGAGTGCGTGGTGTGAGCGACGCTTTCGCTTTCGTGCTGGGGATGTTCGTAGTTTTGGGAGCATTGTTCTGTACCTTCTTCAAAAATGGCTCTATTGAGCCTTTATCAAACCATTAGGTTGAACGCGGAATTGTAGCAAAAATGATAAATCGATGCCACCTCAGAGCAAAGAACCCTATTTTTTGCATAATTTCGCTTAATACGTCCTTGCATTGGGGACACCCCTTAGCATGCGTTAGACATGTTAACTCGAAGGTATAAAGTGCAACCACTCGCCGAAGAGGAATTCCAAACGCGCTGCAAGCAGAGCAATTCGTCCCATCACGGTATATCCAAAGGAAGCGCCGAAGGTAATCATAAGGAACCAAATGCCCACTCGTGCTGTTTTTCCGACTAAGCCCTTGTGCTCTATCGAGAAGAAGAAGTAGACCATCGCAGACAGAGTCGCAATAGTTAGAAGGAAGGCGTTAAAAGTAGGCCAGAAGGCAAACGATCCCCCTTCCGTAATCCATAGAGGAACAATGCCGGCCTTGATTTGGGCAACAAGATCCGCTTCGACATACCCAATCATTCGGTAGCCAGCAGTAATTCCAATAAAGAACGCAATTGGCCATCGGCTAATCCAACCGCCTGAGGGCATCAATTGGAACAAAAGCATAATAATTAGAATTGCTGGAATGATATAGAGCCACTGGAAGCCACCGCTTGCATCCATACCAGGATGCGTCCAACTTTGCACAAGTGCAGGGAATAACTTTGCAAGTAAGTTCGGGACAAAAACATCCCACAAACCAATAACCATCACATACCCAGCAGATGTTCCAACGACCATCGCTTCAGCAAACTTGTACGCAGGGTTATCACCAACAAGGAATGACAAAATAAACAGCGTAAATAATGCTGCTAGCCACAAGCCAATCGTACGTGACCAACTTAAACTCGCTTCGCCGCTATCAATTGCTTCTTGTGTAAGTTCACTATCTGGAACAACGTTGTACGTTGTCCATTCAATGTCGCCTGTAGTTGGTGAATCGGTTTCGCTGTATTTACCATCAGCGTCTGCTGTAAAAGCGTGTTGTTCTGGTGTGACCCAGACCTGACCAGTACGCGAGGTGGTCATACTCCAAACAAGCATGATTGCGCCAATTATAAAAATGATGCCCCAAATCAACGAGTTTGATTTTTTAGGTGTATCAGTACTCATGCCTGACCTCGCTTTCGGCTCATAAAGAAAATCCAGTTACCAACGAGAATCAATCCAATCATCAGACTGTGTGCCACCAACTGTGGCCCCATCCTTCGCTTTGCTTCTTGTGCCTTGGGATTATCTGCAATAGAAGGATACGCTTCGTCGATTGCTGCTTCGTATTCCGCTGCTGCTTTAATCGCACCAAGCACACCAGCAAGTTGTTCTGGAATATATGGATACATCTGCGGTGCTTGCACGCCTGTACAGCCCGAAACGGTTGTAATACCAAAAGGCGTTGCAGCAAACTGCACCCATTGTTTTGTGCCCGGATCACCAGCACTCACGTTAATAATCAAATCCATGTCTTGAATGTTCTTCACATTCTTTGTCATTGGAATGTCATCAAGTGAAATACCGCGTGAATCGAGTTCAAACATGCCGCGAAGGTCTTGCGTAATCATTCGGATGACCGCTTCGCCGCCCGTTTTGTAATCGAACTTCACATAGTCCTCGCCGCGAACCATCTCTGGATATTCTGACTTAATAGTGTCAAT
>JABHWX010000201.1 GCA_018657585.1 Phycisphaerae bacterium | reverse complement strand
AGTATTTGGCGCAGGTGTCTTTGCCATTGAAAGAGTGCCTGCGAAGTGATTTCTCTTATCAGGAGTATTGTGTTCATCTTCGATGGTGTATCCGGGACCGCCTTCGCCTGGGTTTCCTTCTGCGCCGTCTCTGCTGTTCGGATCTCCACCCTGTGCCATGAACTTTGGAAGAACACGGTGGAAACGAATCCCGTCGTAATAACCGGAATCAGCGAGTGAGATAAAGTTAGCTACAGTATTTGGAGCTTGATCTTCATACAGTTCAAGTTTAATAATACCCTTTGAAGTTTGCATAACAACAAGGGGTAAGTCGTTAGCAATTTGTTCAACTTTTTGAATGGCTAACTCTTCATTCCATTTTGTTAGAGCAGATTGCGATTCGGATTTTTGTCTACTTATCCTAGCGGAGAGTGTGGTATTAGAAACAAGAAGCGAAGGGTCAACTGCATCGAGTGCTGCGATGGAGTCTTCAAAGCGATTGTCTGCATAGAGAACTCTTGCATACATTTCAGCAATTTCAGGTGTTAAAAAAGCTTCATCGTTGAGAGTTTCTAGTGCTTCGATGGCTTTCGTAAATTGGTTCTTTGCATCAAGTGAGTTAGCCCAGATGTTGACTACTTCTGGTGAATCGGGAAATTTTGTAATGATTTCTGCGTACACGCTGGCTTCATCTGCACCATCTTGAGCAAGTAAAAACTGTGCCCAAGCAATTGCTATTCCAGAATCGTCAGGGCGGAGTTCTGCAATTCTTCCAAAAAGGACATCACATCGTTCGTTATTTTGTAGCCACAAGTTCATTTGAAGTGCGGCTACGATTAGCTTAAAGTCTTCGTTGGTAGCATTCCATTCATCAATTTCAGCAAGTAGATTTCTGACAGTCGCCTTGTCGCCATCAACAAACCCTCGCTGATTTTCTATTGATGTACAAACAACTTTGAATTTTTCCAATAATGAATCACCTTCTGGGGAAGCAGCAAGAGAAGTGACGACAATGAGTAACGATTTTAAAGTATACAAAAGCATATATTTTTCCTAAATCAAATGTTAGATTTGCACAGAATACCATCGAAAAAGAGAGGTAAATAAGTTCTCGCTAAAAAATGAAATAATTTGAGAAATTGGTTGACTTTTGTACATTTTTAAGTATTATTAATGAATCGCGCTTGCGATCCCGAATTTGCCCCCGGAAGGGCTCGGTGTGGATCTTTGATTCCGCCGGGCCTTTTTTTTGCTCAATTTCAATAGGATAATTGCAATTTGTGCTTGCTGCACTGCCTTGTAGCTTTGTCGAACTGTATCGACGACCACACAGGGTCTTCTGCTTCGTTCTCCTCGCCACAGCAGTAAAGGGTCAGCCCATCGACATGACCCTCTCCAATTAATAAAGGCCCGGTAGACGCAAGCGCCGTACCGAGCCCTTTCGGGGGTAAATTGATTACGCAAATTATAGCAAGTAAATTTGACTAGGGTGTTTATGGTAACAAAATACTAATTTTATGCTCTTACACCCGCAGTAATAGCTATGGCAAGTGCGTCAGCAACGTCTGGTGGGTGTGGCGGCTCTGAGAGCTTTAAAGTGCTCGCTATGGCATGCTGAATTTGCTCTTTTGTAGCTCTCCCATTTCCCGTAATTGCTTTCTTTATTTCTGCTGGAGCGAGTTCGGCGAGGGGCAGGGATGCCTGCTCACCCGCTAGCAAAATGACACCCCGTGCGTAGCCCAAAATTGTTGCAGTTGCAACTTGTCGCTCATGCGTAAAGATAGTTTCGACTGCGAGCAACTCGGGTTGTAATTCTTCAATAATCTCCGTCACGTCTTGATACAACTGCGCAAGCCGGAAAGAAACCGATTCTTTCGTATTGAGCTTAATTGCTCCGCCTTCTACCAAAGTAGGAATCGCTTTTCCTGAAGTGAACTCGACACAGCCGTAGCCAGCAACTCGTAAGCCTGGATCTATGCCGAGAACTCTCATCCGTTTAACTCGTCTGAATCAATGCGACCATCGAGTAACCTGATAACCCTTTGGCAACGATTCCCAACGTTTTGATCGTGCGTAACGACGATGGTCGTCAGACCTTCCTTATGGAGTTCATCAAATAGACGTAAGACTTCTTCTCCAGTTTCGGAATCTAAATTTCCAGTAGGTTCATCCGCGAGAAGAATGGATGGGTTTGTTACTAGCGCTCGAGCAACAGCAGCACGCTGCTGTTGTCCACCCGAGAGTTCACTTGGCCTATGGCTCATACGGTCAGAGAGTCCTACTCTCTCAAGTATATTCTCTGCTTTCGCCTTCCGTGAATTCACTTCAACCCTTTGGTAGTAGAGAGGGACTTCAACATTTTCTACGAGTGAAAGTTGGGGGATGAGATTAAACGATTGAAAAACAAAACCGATTTCTCTTCCTCGAATCGTGGAAAGTTCTTTGTCATCGAGAAGGGCGACATCGCTTCCGTCTAGAAAGTATGATCCTGAAGTAGGCTGGTCTAGGCAACCAAGAATATTCATGAGCGTGCTTTTACCCGAGCCAGAAGCACCCATAATCGCCACTGACTGCCCCTTAGGAATATCCAAATCAATGCCCCTGAGAGCTTCTACAAGAACCGACCCATCTGGCTTGAAGTAGATTCTCTTGATTTCTCGAAGTTTTACAACTGATTCTTGTTCTGGCATGGCTACATCGTACGCTCTGCTTTACACTTCGGGGATGTCTGCCCAATCTTTTAGAACCTTTGCAAAGAGATCGAACGTTATCCCCGTTGTTCGCCAGATTATGGCTGATCACCTAACCCCAGTTCTCGCGTATCGAAGGTTAGTCGCCACAGATGATAGAACTGCGCCAAGTTTCCTTTTTGAATCCGTTGAAAATGGGGATGAGATTGGGCGCTTTTCGTTCCTTGGAGCAGACCCAGTTTTGGAAATCATCGCGTACGAGAACGATGTTACGCTTCGTGATGTTGCAGAATGTACGGAAGATAAACGCCAATGCGAAAACCCCCTTGAACTTGCTCGAGAAATATCCTCTCATTGGGAGGTATCTGAACCTGTCACGATTGGGAACTTGCCACTTCCAAGTTTTATCGGTGGCTGGGTTGGATTTGCGGGGTATGACACCTCTCGATATGCAGAAATAGATAAGCTTCCTTTTGCAAGCGCTGCTGAAGATGATAGAGAGCTTCCTGATTTGCATTTCGCCCTTTACAAAACAGTCGTCGTTTTTGACCACGTTGCAAAAATCGCTCACGTCATTCATAACTCTATACTTGACGAATCGGATTCTCTAGATGAAGCATGGATCAAGGCAAACTCCCATCTTGATGCAGTGGTTGCGAAACTACAAGATGATGCGCAGAACATTCCTGTTGGCACGATTACATTAGATTTATCCTCGCCACCTCCAATTCCACATCAATCGAATATGACAAAGGATGAATTCATAGAAGCAGTAGATGCTTGCAAAAAGTATATTGCAGCAGGTGATGCTTTTCAAATCGTTCTATCGCAACGTTTTGAACATCGCTGTGTCGTCGATCCTTTTGAAGTCTATCGTGCGTTACGCGTTGTGAATCCAAGCCCCTACATGATTTACTTACAGGCTGAAGGTTGTATTCTTGCAGCGTCTAGCCCAGAGATATTATGCAGAACGCGTGGAACAGAGGTTATTAATCGTCCACTTGCGGGAACGAGAAGACGGGGGAACACGGAAATAGAAGACGCAGAAATGGAAGTGGACCTTCTTCATGATGAAAAAGAAAAGTCTGAACATGTCATGCTCGTTGATTTAGGTCGTAACGATCTTGGAACAGTTTGCGAATTGGGTTCCGTTTCGATAGAAAGTGTGATGGACATTGAACGGTACAGCCATGTCATGCATCTCAGTTCAACCTTGAAGGGTAAGCTGGCAAATGGCAAAGATTGTTGGGATGCTCTCCACGCAACTTTGCCTGTTGGAACTGTGAGCGGGGCTCCGAAAATTCGTGCGATGCAAATCATCGATGAGCTTGAGCCAACAAAACGAGGCCCTTATGCAGGGGGAATTGGCATGGTTGGTTTTGGGGGCGATATGGATGTTGCGATTGCTCTGCGAACGATGGTAATACCAACGTCAAAGCAAGATAATGTTGGATGGAGAATTGACATCCAAGCCGGCGCGGGTGTTGTGATGGATTCACAAGCTGAGTTGGAGTGGAAAGAGACTATTAATAAGGCGGCGGCACTCGGAAGAGCAATTGAATTGGCGCAATCGGCTTTTCTAAGCGCCTAAAAGTTCCCCTTTGGTACTATAAGCTCTATGGAAATGAACAATAAGCCGTTTTGGCAACGAAGACGAAATCAGATCTTCATTGCAATTGTGCTTTTGCCATTTGTGCTTCTGTTTGTTGTAACTCGCTCGTTTGTTTTGGCTCCAATCCTAGAAAGTATTTTGTACGGTGAATTAGGCACGAAAGTTACTGTACATGGTGCTAGTTTGGACTGGGATGGAGTTCTTGCAATAGATGAATTGGTTCTTGTTGCAGAAGATGTTCAAGGTCCAGCATCAAATATTGTCACCATGCACAATGCGAAAATCGAATGCAGCTCATCATTTATGTTTTTGGATTCTTCGATAGAAGGAATAGAGGTTGATTCAATTACGCTTCGGCTAGCCGAGTCTTCCACTACCGCAGGCGAGTTTAATTTTAGCAGTTTGTTTGCGACATCTTCGGGCGGTGAGGGAGCATCGACCGTTGAAGGTGATATGACCGGCACAGTTACGTTTCCTCCAGTCGTAGTAGATGAATTGATTGTTGAAACAGGCTACATGGAAGGTGGTACTTGGAATGAAGACTCAACTGTAGTCTTAGCAATTACTGACATAGTTCAAGAAGAAACAGGCACGGAGATGCAGTTGACCGATTCAGATAAGGAAATATCAATTGCATTAACAATGAGTTCCGATCCATTTTTTGTTCGGGCATCTATTACAGATGTACAACTAAATGATGACGTGTTTGGTTTACTCCCTCGCACGGCAAAAACATGGTGTAAGGAAGTCGGGTTATATGGTGCATTTTCTACTATTGATATTTCATGGGAAGAAAGAATAGGTTTCTCAATTGAAGCCGAAATTAGCTCCCTTCAATTTGAATTGCCAGAAGAACATGGAGTTCGTTGGGCGGGATTTAGAGATGGTGTAGTTAAGCGGATTCATGGCAAATCAAAACTAAATGTGAATGCTGGATCAATTTCATACAACGGCAACGAAGTTGATTTGAACCATATAAAAGGATCTCTCGTTCCCCCATCCTCTCTGATTGGCGAACCTCTTATGTTTTCTGGGGGACTTTCAATCAAAGATTTCGGTAATGTTGGCAAAAAAGAAGGAGATGAGTGGATGGGTGGCATGTTGTCGAACGCTCCATTCAGAGCAGTTTTTACAATTCATGACTTTAGCCCAGAAGAAGCAAATCTAGGAGAAGTACGGGTGCCATTGGCGACTGCTCAAATGCTCAAGATTTTCCAATTGAAGCAATGGAGTATGAATGCAAAAGTTTCTATTGCTCGTGACGAATACAAAGGCGAAGTAACAGTTGACGGAAGTTGTTTCATTAACGCTGCAGAAGGTGAATATGCAGAATTTCCTTATCCATTAAAAAATTTAAGCACCAAAATAGTTTTTCATCAAAATGATATAACTATTGAGAATCTTTACGCAGATGGAAGTGGTGGTTCGAGTGTTGAAATCAAAGGCACAGTGCATGCATCCTCAGATGACTTAAAGGTTAATCTTGATTTGATTGCAAAAAATGCTCCTATTGATTCTGCGCTTCGCAGCGCATTGCCAGAGGGTCTTGCCTCGGTTGTTGACAAAGTTCTCGATAAAGAGGTAGCCAAGCAAGTACTGTCTTCCATAGAAGAAAGAGAGGAATCGTCGTTTGTCCTCGGTGGCAAGATTGGGCTTAAACTTTTAATAGAACATGACAGCGAACTCAAATCAGATGTAGAAATTACAGGCGGGATTGCGTTCAAAGATATCGGTATCGTGCATGAAGATTTTCCGTATCCGATAATTTTACGTTCTGGCTATTTGCTTCTTGAAAAGGACGGGCTTCATGTTCCAGAGGATACATCCATAAAATTCGAGGGGTATGGTGGTGGACGTGGTTATGTTGTTGGATCAATAATGTTTTTAGAGAATGGAACAGCTGCGCCTGCAATTGCGATGGGTTTGAATGGGGAAGAGATAAACTCTGCACTCATTGCAGCAGTGGTTGAAGCTGCAGGTGAAGACAATAAACTTGCTTCAGACATTTTAGAAGGATTGGGTTTATCCACAAAAATTGAGATGACTGGTTCAGTTAGTGGCAAAGATGATGGTTCCATCGATACATCTTTTAATGTAAAAATTTTAGAAGGCAGTTCGCTTCCTAATAAAAAATTAGCAGAGGCGATACACGCTTCTGGACCTTTCTGGCCAGACGATTTTGAATTGACCGGAATCAAAGCTGAATTGGACATTGTGAATGGCAGAGTGGAGATGAAGGGGGCTACTTGTGATTGTGATAATGGTTCTGTGCAAGCAGATATGACAATTGACAAGGGTGAATTTGACTTACATCTGACTGGTGAACGCTTGCCTTTTAGCCCTCAATTTGTAGACGTTCTTCCTGAATCTGCTTCAAAGAAGTTGTCACGTGCTTGGCGAACGCTTGAACCATCCGGTTCAATGGACGCAATTATTAGAATACAACATATTGAGGGTGAGCCTACACTTAACATGACGATTGAGCCTAAGCAATTATTTGTAACAACGGATAATCGATCGACCGAGATGAACTTGACTTCAGGAACTGTCCAAGTCGAAGGAACAAATGTATTCTTAAATGATTTGCAGTTTAAATTACAAGAAAAAGATTCATATCAAGGCGAAATCGATATCAGTGGTGAAATAGTTAGCTCTGGGGAACACCATAATTATGTAGTTGATGCTTTGTGGGATGAAGCGGTAATCGGCTCGCCATTTGCTAGAGCCATTACTGAAATTGTTGGTGGGGCAAAGGCTGTTGAATATTACGATTCAATTTCACCTGAGGGATTCGCAAAAGCATCGTTGCACGCAACTGGTGGAGCTGAAGAGTTGACTTATAATATTGAAGTTATTCCTGAATCGCTTACAGCTACATTTCATAAAAGGCGTGCGAGTGCAGTTTTTGAAGATGTTCAAAAACCTGATGCGAATGTAATCCATTTTTATAATGAGGGAATACACTTCGACCATCTTTTGGGCAGGTTAGGCGATGGCAACATCTCTGTTAATGGCAAAATTGAATCGGGGGATTATGTCGAGGGCAAGTTTGACATGACATGGAACGGTCCTGTTGGAGATGAAAGTCTTTTTGCAATTTTGCCAAGTGTAGTGGGAGATGTTCTTGCAGAAATCGAAATGGGAGACGGGGATAGCTCGATGCAAAATGGCGAGGTGTCATTTAATGGAGAAGATTGGAGTAATCTTTCCGTTCATTTTAATGGAGATATTCTTCAGGAAAACGTTTCTCTTGACCTAGGAGTGAAACTTGAGCAAATCCATGGAGTGACACATATTGAGGGGCAGTATAGTGAGGAGAAGTTATCCTCTTTTAAATTATCTTTGCTGTTCGAAGAACTGACAACACTTGGAAGGAAGGTCACTAATGTTGTTGGTAGTTTGAAATTCGATCCCGTATTGGATCGTTTTGTGTTCGAAGAAGTAAGAGGCGAATCAGAAACCGGTGGTGTTACAGTTGATGGTTGGTTGAGTTTAGATGATCAAAAGAAGTATGAGTTAGAGATTCTAGTTGCTGGCGTACATTTAGCTACAAATGAAGATGATGAAAATGTAGCAAGCCTAGAAGGCGCTCTGACGGGATGGATTTCAATTGCTGGAGTTCGAGGAGATGCCATGTCTAGAAGAGGGATGGGAAAAGTTGCTGTTAAAGAAGGGCATCTGGAAATTAATCCGCTCTCCTTGGCAACTATGAGGATCCTGCACCTCGCACTTCCATCTGCAGCAACTATCGAAGGCGCAGAGATTGAATTGTATATTGAAGGCGAAAAAATAATTCTTGATGATATTATTCTTCGTAGTGGTGATTCAGATATTTCGGATCTAGTTGTTTCAGGTGATGGTACTATTGATTTTGATACAACAGAAATTCACGCAAGGCTGCACCCTCGGGCAGGCCTTCCCATCCTGCGGGATATTGCAGGCGCACTTAACGACCAGTTTTACTCGATAGATGTGACAGGTACGTTACTCAATCCAGAAATCTCTGTTGTACCTTTGCCTTTCTTATCTCCCCACGATAAGTAAGAAATTCACAAAGAAGATACAATAGTCCGATGTCAAAAAAATCTACTCAAGAATTAATTCATGAACTTGTTGCCTATTCTTGTGATCAAGCGAGTTGTGAGTATTCGTCAGGTGATGCAAGAATAGATATGGTTTCCCAGATGGTCGACACTTGCTTGAAAATGATAAAGGAAGGGCATGACACTGGGCAAATTAAATTAGCTACATACACGCTCAAGGAAATTCGGTACGCATACCAAGTGTTCAATCGCTACATAGGTATCCGAAAAGTTTCTATCTATGGTTCTGCAAGAACCCCAGAGGAACATCCTGACTATATCGCAGCGGCAGAGTTTGGTAGGTTGATGGCTGAAGTAGATTGGATGGCAATCACTGGTGCCGGCGATGGGATTATGAAGGCAGGGCATGAAGGCCCCCAACGGGATGCGAGTTTTGGGCTTGCTATCCGACTTCCATTTGAAACAACTGCAAATGCCATTATTGAAGGTGATCCAAAACTTATTAATTTCAGGTATTTCTTTACTCGTAAACTTATGTTTATGACACACTCAGATGCGGTTGTAGGATGTCCGGGTGGGTTTGGCACACAGGATGAATTGTTTGAAGCGTTGACACTTGTTCAAACAGGAAAATCAAACATTATTCCTATCGTTATGATTGCTGGAGAAGGCAATGACTATTGGGCGAATTGGGCGAAACATGTTCATGCAGATCTTCTTGGGAATGAGATGATAAGCGAAGAAGATGAATCGCTATTCCACGTTGCAGAATCGCCGCAAGACGCAGTGGACCACATTTTGCAATTCTATAAGGTGTATCATTCCAGTCGGTATGTACGTTCTGATTATATTATTCGAGTTAACAATAAATTGACAGACGCCTCGATAGATCGCTTAAATGATTCCTTTGGCGATATTATTCGTGAAGGAAAAATCACACAATCTGACGCCTTGAAAAATGAAAAAGATCATCTGCACCTTCCTCGGATTATTGTTCCTCATACGAAGCGGAGTTATGGAAGATTGCGTCAACTTATTGATATGGTAAACACATGCGACACTGTATAACAGTTGTTTTTTTATCGCAACTTTTTCTGGTGGGTTGCTCAACAGCCTCAAAACAGGTCGTACAAGTCTCTTTAAGCTCTGAAACTATTGATGCAACTGCAGATGGAATATCTGTCGTTCATATTTCTATTCAGCCCAACAGTTCTGAAGTGTTTAACAAGCTTTTTCAATTCGGTGAAGCAGTAGGGGATCAACAACTCCAAGAAAATCTGAAGCGAGAAGGTGTGCAACTTCTGAAGATAGCAGTTGTAGACGTTCCTGCAATTGTCGCTTCCATTGGCGAATTGGAAAACGAAACGTACGTTTGGCATGGGCAAATTATGAAGTGGCGAGATTTGCATCAAAGAGCGGTTGACAAAAAAGGGATGTTGATTTCTGCCGAAGGGATTCCATATTTTATACAGAGGGGGAAGTTGTCTCTTCTGTGCAGATCTTGGTTGATGCCTCAAGAAGGTGGTCTATATATGTATCTTCAGGCAATGCCTACGTGGCATGTCCCAAGAAAAGACACATCCATATTGTCACGATCGGCTGAGCCAATTGAGAGCAAAGTATTTATGAATCTTCAGTTTGAAACCCTTCTGAAGGATGATGAAGCAATTCTTCTAGCTGTTGATTTACGTGCGCCTAAAGAGATTTCTGGTCCTCAAGATGATGGCCCCCCCCCAGTGCGCTTAGGCGAGGCACTACTAGGCGGACCAGTTGACAATGACGTGGTTGAACTCCTCATTATTGAGGCTAACATCATGCCTCGAATGTAAACGGTAGAATATGCACCTTCATGGAGCACGTTGAGAAACAAGTAAAAACAAAAGCCAATTCTCGAAGGAGAAGACGTGTTCTTCCTCCTCAGACGATTTGGCCATTGCTGTTCACCCTTGGGAATTTAGTTGCAGGCTTTGCGGCGATTCACTACGCATATAAGGGTGATGAATGGCAAGGTCCATGGGGTTGGACAGGACTCACAATGGCGGGTGCGCTTGTATTTCTTGGGATGTTCCTCGACACTCTTGATGGTTCAGTGGCAAGACTTACTGATAGTGTTACCGAACTTGGGGCTGCGCTCGATTCCCTCGCAGATTTAGTTACGTGCGGCGTTGCTCCTGCAGTCATGGTTCTTGCCCTTGTCTCAACGTATCTTGGAGAAGATGGCAAACTAATTTTGCTTGGGCCAGATGCCGATTTGCCTTGGGGTAAAGTTGTTTGGGGCATTGCAGCAGTCTACGTATGTTGCACCGCTCTCCGTCTTGCGAGATTCACTGCTGAGACCTCGCCCGATCATCTACTAGATGAAGACGTTGCTTTCCACGGAATTCCATCACCGGGTGCAGCTGGTTTGGTGGCATCGCTTATCCT
>JABHWX010000200.1 GCA_018657585.1 Phycisphaerae bacterium | reverse complement strand
CTACCCCATAACTATCAAGAATAGTTCCAACGTCATGTGGGTGAACGTTTTTCACAGTAAAGGCAACTACGCCAGCATTGTTTTTAGATGCTCCAATGAGCGTTACACCCTCAATTGAGGATAAAACATTTCGACCGTACAAAAGCAACTCTTGTTCTCTCACTGTCATTTCAGCGTAGCCGACTTCGTGAATAAACTCTGCAGCAGCACCAAGCCCGACGGCTCCCGCTATGTTGGGTGTTCCTGCTTCAAACTTAAATGGGACTTCGTTCCATGTCGTCTCTTCAAATGAAACAGTTAAAATCATATCGCCCCCACCTTGCCACGGCTCCATTTCTTGAAGTATGTCGTACTTGCCAATGAGGCAACCGATGCCGGTTGGGCCGAACATCTTATGACCAGAAATTGCATAGAAATCACAATCGATATCCGAAAAATCTACTTTCATGTGTCCTGTTGCTTGAGCACCGTCAATGACTGTGGTTGCGCCCACCTTTTTCGCAAGAGAACACATTTCCTTAACAGGGTTTATGGTTCCTATTGCGTTTGAAACGTGTGCCATAGAAACTAGAACAGTATCTTCAGACAGAAGCGATTTGAAAGATTCCATGTCAAGAGAACCGTCGTCAAGAACTTTTGCAACTTTCAGACAAGCACCAGTTTGTTCACACACAATTTGCCACGGAACGATATTGGAGTGGTGTTCCATTTCGGTGATAAGTATTTCATCCCCTTCGCAAAGTCTCGGGCGTGCCCATGCTTGAGCAACCATGTTGATCGCTTCAGTTGCTCCGCGTAAAAAGATAACCTCTTCGGATCTTGATGCGCAAAGAAGATTGGCAATTTGCGCTCTCGCGTTTTCGTAAGATTTTGTTGCACGTTGGCTGAGCGTGTGTACTCCGCGATGTATGTTGGCATTATCATGCTCGTAGTAATGTGTAACAGCATCTATTACGCATTGTGGTTTTTGTGTTGTTGCTGCACTGTCAAGATACACCAAACGCTTGCCAGCAACTTCTTGGTGCAAAGCAGGAAAAATATCTGAAATGGCTGTGTCGGAAATCATAAGTAAAGTGAGCGAATGAATTCGCCTCCGGGAAGGTTAGCAAGAAGTTCCTCCACAAGTACAGTTCGGAAGGCGTCATCAGCTAGTTCATCAAGAGACTCATTGAGAAACGCGTAAATCAAAAGTGTACGTGCCGCATCTGCTGGTATGCCCCTTGTTTGTAAATACAACATCGCTTCGTCGTCGATTTCACCAGTTGTAGCACCGTGTGTACATGCGACATCGTCAGCATATATTTCAAGTTGAGGTCTTGATGTGGCTTGGGCGTCATCACTCAGTAAGATGTTTTGATTAGTTTGTTTCGCATCTGTTTGTTGTGCATCTTCTTTTACGTAGATGCGTCCTGTGAAAACTGATTTTGCGTTTTCATCAAGAACACCCTTGTAAAATTCTCGACTATCGCAATTTGACTCGTTGTGTTCGACGCGTAAATGATTGTCAACAAGTTGGTCTTTGCCAAGCATGTACATTCCATCAAAGTTTGACTCACAGTGCTCACCGTCAAGGTAGGCATATATTTCATTCCTGACACGTTTTCCTCCAAGCGTAATCGTATGCGTTTGGACTTTACTTGATTCATGTTGTGACACATGAAGCCCACCTAAGTGATACGCTGATTTGCTGCCGCGGATTGAACGAACAAGTGTGACACAACTATCCTTTTCAGCCATTATCTCTGTGTATGGCATGAACAAATGGTCTTGGTTGGTAACTGCTACGTGAGTTTCAGCAATCGAAATAGTTTCACCTAAGCAAGCATGAACAAGTACATTCCCAAATACTGCAACTGGTTTGTCGCCCGTAATAACTTGAAGAATGTGTATGGTTTTGTTTTGGTTTGACGTAACGGTTAGTCGGTCAGAATCTCCTCGGGGTATTTGAGAATCGCCGCGGCTATAGATATCACCAGGTTTAGCTGCATTGATAGACATCCCATCGACGAGTCTCGAGCGGCTTTTTTGAAAGACACCATTGACAAAAACCACAAGTGGATTGTCGGTTGCAATGTCGTAATTTGATATGCACGACTCATCAATTTCGTTGTGTGTATCAAAGGATATTTTTGAAAGTTCTGAGACGTTGGTGTACAACCAATCTTCTTGTTTGTGAAGATTTTTAAAAACAGAGTTGTTAATGGTTGTTGTCATTCGCAATTGCAACTACAGCCACATGGTTCAAATGCTTTGTAGCCCTGTTCTTCAAGTATAAGTGCAAGTGATTTATCGCTGCTCTTTACGATTTTGCCGTCCATAAGGACATGCACATAGTCAGGGATAATGTAATCAAGGAGGCGTTGGTAGTGAGTAATGACAACAAAACCTCTTTCAGCGGAGCGGAGTTTGTTCACGCCTTCTGCAACAATTTTAAGTGCATCAATGTCAAGTCCCGAATCAGTTTCATCAAGTACGCCAAGTAGGGGGTCGAGCAATGCCATTTGGAAAACTTCTGCACGCTTCTTTTCTCCACCGGAAAAACCTTGGTTAACATTTCGGTCAAGCAAATCGATATTCAAGTTTACAGACTTTGCTTTTTCTTCAACAAGGTCAAGAAAATCCATAGCGTCAAGTTCGTCCTGTCCTCGATATTTGCGAATTGCATTCACTGCTGCCTTCAAGAAGAATTTGGTTGAAACACCTGGTATCTCGATTGGGTATTGGAATGCAAGAAAGACACCTGCGCAGGCGCGTTGATCAGCTTCGAGTTCTAACAGATCAACGCCGTTGAACATAATGGAACCTTCTGTGACTTCATACGCTTCGTGGCCAGCGATTACAGATGAAAGCGTACTTTTCCCAGAACCATTTGGTCCCATGATGGAATGCACTTCCCCCGGAAGTACGGTTAGGTTGACCCCTTTAAGGATTTCTGTTCCCTCAACGCTTGCATGTAAATTTGTAATTTCTAGTAGTGGTGTAGTCATGTGTATTCTCTTAACAATTTATCCAACGCTCGATTCTAAACTGACTTCAAGGAGCCGCCTTGCTTCGACGGCAAACTCCATGGGTAATTCTCGGAACACTTCTTTGCAAAAGCCATTCACAATCATATTGATTGCATCTTCAGTAGAGATGCCACGCGAGTTGCAGTAGAACAACTGGTCCTCGCCAATTTTTGAGGTCGACGCCTCATGTTCTGCTTTTGCAGTTTTGTTTTTAATTTCAATGTACGGGAAAGTATGCGCACCGCAACGATCGCCCATTAACATGGAGTCGCATTGCGTGTAATTTCGGGCATTTTCAGCACCTTTTTGAATTCGCACAAGGCCACGGTAAATGTTTTGCCCGTGACCCGCACTGATTCCTTTAGAAATGATAGTGCTTCTTGTGTTCTTGCCAATATGAATCATTTTTGTGCCAGTGTCGGCTTGTTGATAATTGTTTGTTAGTGCAACAGAATAGAATTCGCCAACACTATCATCGCCTAGCAAAATGCAACTTGGATATTTCCAAGTGACTGCGGAACCAGTTTCAACCTGGGTCCATGTGATTCGACTGCGATTTCCTTTGCACTTGCCGCGTTTGGTAACGAAGTTATAAATGCCACCAACACCATTCTCATCTCCAGGGTACCAGTTCTGCACGGTGGAGTATTTAATATCTGCATCGTCTAATGCAATGAGTTCGACAACTGCTGCGTGTAATTGGTTTTCGTCTCGCATTGGTGCGGTGCAACCTTCGAGATAACTCACGCTTGCGCCTTCTTCGGCAATAATAAGTGTGCGTTCAAATTGTCCAGTTGATTTTGCGTTGATGCGAAAATATGTCGATAAATCCATCGGGCACTTTACGCCTTTTGGAATATATACAAATGAACCATCAGTAAAGACAGCGCTGTTAAGGGTTGCGTAGTAATTGTCAGAGTATGGAACAATTGTTCCAAGATATTTTTTGACAAGTTCGGGATGTTCATGCACGGCTTCTGAAATTGGGCAGAAAATAATGCCAACTTCTTCAAGTTTTTCTTTATAGGTTGTGCCAACGCTAACGGAGTCAAAAACGGCATCCACAGCAACACCGGCGAGCGCTGCGCGTTCGTGAAGTGGAATACCTAATTTTTCGTATGTTTCAAGAAGTGCAGGATCTACTTCATCAAGAGACTTTGGTGCATCTGCTAAGGATTTGGGTGCAGAGTAGAAAATAATTTCGTCGTAATTTGGTTTTTCGTACGTGAGGTGTGCCCATTCTGGTTCTTCCATAGTGAGCCAGTGACGGTATGCTTTGAGGCGCCATTCTAGGAGCCACTCTGGTTCGCTCTTTTTCGCGGAGATAAATGCAATGGTGGACTCATCTAATCCTGGAGGTGCGGAATCTGCTTCGATATCGGTGACGAAACCCCATTTGTATTTTTCTCTGAACGTTTTCTTTAATAGGGCAGTATCTTCCTCGACAGGATTTGAACTGCTAAGAAGCGCTCCACCGCTTGGCAGTGAGTCTGCTACGTCGTTTTTAGTGTCAAGAAGGTTGTTTTTTCGTTCGCTCATGAGAATCGGTATCAATTACTCCATTCCGAATTATAGCACAAAAAACTGGAAAAATCCAAATTCTTTTAGGTTTTAAAACGGTGGTATCTTGATAATGTTCTTCGACTCCCATGCCTAAATGCACACAATGCGAACGTATGTCCCTGATGCAAGGTTCTTTAAAGCAAATTGCACCTCGAAGGTGCAGAATTTGCGGGAAAAAATGGAATGGAGCCGGGGAGAATCGAACTCCCGTGCCGGAACAGTCAACAATACACGTCTACGCAAGTAGTCAGGTGTTCAATTTCGGAACTACGTCACTACACCTAACAAACTGACGCGTTCCACTGCAAACTAAGTTTCTCATTCCTCCGCGGCTTGCTAGCACTTTGGAACCAGCCCGAGTTTTGCACACCGCGCTGTATCAGGCGTCGAGAACGATGTGTCGCAGGTTATGCTGCGAGTGCGTAGTTAGCGTTGCCAACTAAAAATTGTGCATCCTTTTTACGTGGCAAGGATGCTCCACGTTACGCAATGTATTGCCTTCCCTGTCCGGTCGAAACCAGGTCGGCCCCTAAGATTTCAAAGAGCACAACACAGTATATCTTTGAAATAACAAAAGTAAACAGAAAATTTATCTTTCTACTTACTCAATGCTGGCACTATTTTAGAAAGAATACGTAGAAGCACCTCTGCTTGTGTTCCAAGCGCATCAATATTGGCGATGATTTCATCGTTATAGCATGCAAGAACGGGGGCTGTTTGCTCCCTATAGACATCAAAACGTTTTCTGATGACGGATTCATCTGCGTCATCGGGTCGGCCTTGTTCTGTCGCTCGTCTTTGCATTCGACGAACCATTTCGTCAATATCTTCACAGACGAGATGGATAATCATGAATGGGTTTATTAGGTCATCCATCATCTCTGCTTGCGGTTCACTTCGAGGAATACCGTCAAGAAGTAAAACGTCTCGTTCGGGGGAGTACATATCCTTCGCAATCAATTGCTCCAGATGTTGTTGCCAAAGACGCACAGTTAAAAAGTCTGGGACAAGAAGTCCTTGCGAAGAGTATCTTGTGAACTCCAGACCAATTTCGGATTCTTTATCAAGCCCACGGAACATATCACCCGTTGCAAGGTGGAAAAAACCAGGAATCGAGCCTAAAATCTTCCCTTGCGTACCTTTCCCAACACCGGGTGGGCCAATGAGAAGAATGGATTGGTACTTAGTAGGCATGACTTTGTGAAACCAGGAACTTGCGAATGATAGCCAAAATTGGGTAGGATGTGGAGATGAAGGGCCTTACAAGGAAATGGAAACCCCCGCCACCGACGAATCCAACTAGTTCGCTCCAAGACCGAATACTAGAAGCTCGTGGAATAGCTACTACTGGAGACGCAGAGGCATTTTTAAACCCAACGTTGTTGCAACTAGATGACCCCGATACTTTACCCGGCGCGATTAGAGCAGGGGAACTTCTAGCAGAAGCATTACGAGCCAATAAAAAAATACTTATTTTTGGAGACTACGATGCTGATGGCATTACTGCTTCTGCAGTCCTGTACCACATCATTTCGGCGGCAATAGGTAGGGAGGGTCCCACTATATATATTCCAGATAGGATTGATGAGGGGTATGGAATTCGTGTAGCCGCTATTGAAAAATTTGCGAAGCAGGGAGTGGATTTGGTTATTACAGTTGATTGTGGGATAACCGCCGTAGATGCTGCAAGGCGTGCGGAAGAATTAGGTGTAACTCTTATTATCACAGACCATCATAAGCCTAGGGAAGATGGAGAGTTGCCGGAGTGTGCAGCAATTGTGCATCCAGGATTGGAAGACCATCCGCAAACCCCATTTGCAGGTGTAGGCGTGGCGTACCAAGTGGCATGGTCATTTGCTCGTCAGTGGTCTGAAAGCCAAACAGTGAACACGCGTTTAAAACAAACATTGCTTGACATGATTCCTATTGTCGCTATTGGAACCATTGCAGACATGGTTCCACTTATTAACGGTAATAGAATATTCGCTCGATGGGGATTACAACTTTTGCCAAGCACAACGAATCCCGGCCTTCGAGCAATAATGAAAGAACTTGAAACACCTTCAAAAAAATTAAACTCTGCTCATATTAGTTTTGGGATAGCCCCTCTTATAAATGCCGTTGGTCGGTTGTCACAAGCAGCGCAGGCTGTTGATTTGCTTACACATCTGGAAGGCGAATTAGCAACGGGTGCCGCAAAAAATCTTGCAAATCTCAATAGAAAACGGCAAGGTATTCAGCGAAGAATCATTTCTGAAGCTCTTGCTCAATTTGAAGAAGAGCAACTTCATGATTCGCCTATCGTTATCTTGAAGAACAAAGAGTGGGAAAGGGGAGTGGCTGGAGTTGCTGCTGGCAAATGTATTGAAACAAATTACAAACCTACGATTCTTCTTACGGAAGATGGAGATGAGTTAGTTGGCTCTGCACGTAGCATTTCTGGTTTTTCTATTTTTAATGCCCTTTGCGCTTGCCAAAATTTTCTTGTAACGTTTGGCGGTCATGATATGGCAGCTGGTTTATCATTACAAAAAGAAAAGTTTGACGCATTTGTTTCTGCTATGACCACCTACGCCGGTGACAACATCGACCCAGAATTATTTGTGGCAACAGTGAAGCCAGATGTAATGGCAGACTTGCATGAAATTACGCACACGCTCGCAGTCGAGATAGAGAAAATAGGTCCCTTTGGGATTGGTAATCCAAATCCAATCGTTCAAATCATGAGTGCAAAAATTTCCGAAGTGCGTGCGATGGGCAAGGAAGGAACTCATCTTTCATTTCGTGCAGGTAATAAGAGAATTCGCTGCATTTGGTGGGGACAAGGTGATCTAGTCTCACGAATTGCGAATGGTTCAAGAATTGATTTCGTTGGGAAAATTAAGATGAACGAATTTCGCGGTCACTCAAGTGCAGAAATTGATATTCTTGATATCGCTCTACCAAGCAGCTAGTTCACCAACAATCGGCTCTACTAAATCTTTTAGCGTAACAATCCCCTGAGGCGTTTCTTCATCGTTTGATACGATCGCCATTGCACGCCCGCTTTTCCGAAGCTGATGTAATGCATCTTGCGCTTTTGTGTCAGGTTTTAAGTAAAGGGGCTCAATTACAAGATCTGCAGTAGGCGCTTCAGGATCAAGTAAAGCATTTAACACTGGAAGCACACCACGAACAAATCCTCGGGAATCAATAACTGGAATACGCGTGTGCCTTGTTTCGCTAATTGCGGAAGCACGCCGGCGAAGTGATGCAGATTCATTTATGCACGAAACATCCGACCAAGGCACCATCTCGTGCTGCACTGTTAGTGATTGCATTGCAAGTACCCTGTCCGCAAGTGTTATTTGCTCGTCGCTAAGAATCCCACCACCAAGACCTTCTTTAAATAGAAGGCCGAATTTTATTCGCGGAGAAGGTTCAATGGATGACTCTGTTCCAAGTACTTTTCTTGCTATGTGTCCAACGCTTGCAACAATAGGAACAATTCCTGTCCACCACAAAAGTTTATCAGTGATACTGAGTGCGCTACTGCATCGATACGTCCAGACATCTGTGTGAGCACGAAATAAATCTTTTGGAAGTACCTCTCCAAAAATAAAGAGAAGCGGAATCATTACCACTGCATTGACAGCGATGGACGCCCAAGGACTTAAAGTCGTTTCTTCTAACATTCTCGCAGCGCCATAACTTGCCAGATAGTTTGCAATGTTATTACAAACAAGTAATACGGCAAGCATACGTGTCGGTTTATCAATTAGCGAGAGCAAGCGGAGTGCTGATTTGCTTTTTGAAGTTGCACGAACATCTAGGCGGACTTGGTTTATGGAATAAAGTCCAGTTTCGAGACCAGAGTATAAGGCGCTTAAGAATAAACCTAGGAGTGTAATAGCAGCAGCTATATATAATTCAGTCATCCGCTTTCTCCATCGTTACGAAGAGAAACAATAACTTTTGAAACTCGGTATTCGTCCATTTCATGCACCCGTAGAGTGAGGTTGCCGAATTCAATTTCTTCATCAACCGTTGGAATTCTGCCAAGAGTGGCAGCGATGAGACCGCCCATTGTTGCTGCGGGGCATCGCTCCACTAACATTCCCGTGGCAGCAATCCATTCACGCACACCGGTATTCCCATCAAGAAGCCACGATCCTTTTGCGATAAGTGTTGGCTCTTGCACATCCTGTAATGGATTTTCACCAATTTCACCAATAAGTTCTTCGAGAATATCTTCGAGTGTAACAAGGCCGGCTGTGCCACCGAATTCATCCACGACAATTGCGAGTCTTGTTTTTGTTTCTCGGAACCGAGATAATAGTTGATCAAGCGTTGCAACTTGTGGAACAAATTGTGGGCGCGTCATGTTTGCTTGAATGAGTGACGTGTTATCGTGTTGACGTTGCAAAAACTTCTTAGTGTGTAGCATGCCTGTTATGTCATCAAGGTCATCACGATAAATAGGCAGTTGTGTTAATTTGCTTTTTGAAATAATGTCACGAATTTCATCGTCACTAGAACCACTGCTTGCAGCAACCATTTGTACTCGTGGAGTCATTACTTCTCTTACACGAATTCTACTTAGTTCAACGACCTCGAATAAAGCTCGCTGCTCGTTTTGATCAATTATTCCCTCAGAGGTCGAAAGTTCAACAAGTGTTGCAAGTTCTTCTGCGTTGAGAGGTTCAGGGGAAGCAGTTGAAGCTAGCCTTGCAAGTGGCTTGATGACAAAAAGGTCAACGCCACGTCGGATTGGAGCAATGCCTTTATGTAAGAGCAATAACGGGGGTGCAAGTAATGTCGCTAATCCAATTGGTCTAGCGGTTGCTGCCATTTTAGGAAGAACTTCACCAAAAATAATAATAGAAAAGAGAGTCCCTGCTGCAATTCCAATTTCTGCAAAGTTACTTTGTACGTGCAATATGAGTACTGAGCCAACAATAAAGTACAACACATTTGCAGTCATATTTCCAATAAGAATAGTGATCAGAATACACCTGCGATTTTTTGCGAGATAAAGTGCGGCGTTTGCAGGTGGAGTTTTTCTGTGCTTTAATTCTAGGAGTTGTGCTTGCCCAAGCCGAAAGAAGGTCGTTTCGCTACAACTAAAAAAAGCACTTAGAATGAGAAGCGGCACGAGACTAACAAGGAGAATTACGTCAAAACTTGTCCATGAAATTGTTGCGATTGATTGAGTCATTGCTTTGAAGCTAAAGATCGTACTTCTGCCTCAACACGAGCCATGAAGTCTGAATTGTTTTCACCTTC
This sequence comes from Phycisphaerae bacterium, assembly GCA_018657585.1. Lineage (GTDB taxonomy): Bacteria > Planctomycetota > Phycisphaerae > Phycisphaerales > SM1A02. The sequence goes on along the minus strand of JABHWX010000200.1, from coordinate 2,158 downwards.
CTTGAAGTGTAACTGTTTACCGAATGAAATGGTAATCTTTCCTGTGAAGGGTACGTACGTAGCTTCTGGAAGGACTTTCATGCCACCATTCACGTAGACGGGGATAACCCCGCATCCGCTTTTTTTTGCAACTAGTGCAAGACCCGCTTTGAACTCATTGATTTCACCACTGCGACTTCTTGTCCCTTCGGGATAAATTACAATTGACCACCCAAGTTTGAGAAGGTTTTGCATTGTTCTGATGGAGGTAAGCGGAGACCGCACACGCTCGATGCCAAATGCATGCCAAACGGCTGCGACAAGGAACTGAATGCATCGTTTTTTCCTTGACGTTCCATCGGAATCAGCGAAATGATCAAAAGCTGCTGCAACTGCCGTTTGTTTACGGATGTTCTTTGGTAACGAATCAAGGATGACATGTGTGTCAACGTGACTCTGGTGGTTAGAAGCAAAAATAATCGGAGCCTGGATATCTTCGAGATTAGAAGTTCCTTGAGATTCCCACTTCACTCTGCGAATCCATTTTACGATTCGCAATCCGATAAGCAACATCGCCCGGCATGCGATAAGCATGGGGCTCGAAAATTGTTTCAGAATTTCTTCGGCGTTAGGAGGAGCCTTCTGCTTGGGTTGTTCTTGGGATTTCATGAGCGTGTGAAATGACCTTGTTAAATGCAAGAGCGTATTGGTCAAGCAAGTCCTTGTCCGCAGATGGGAACGCTGGCAATTTAAGAAGTGATCCATTGCCAAGTGTGGTAAGTGGGAGGTCTGCAGGGTCGTAAAGATGAATTGGATTTTCTGGTGTAGCAGGAAGGCGAGCAATCTTTGACCAAACGTGGTGTGTAAAGACTGGCTGTTGGTGTAGCAAGGGATAGCGAGGTGCTTCTACAAGAGCACCCTCAGCTTGTAACGCTTTCGCGAGATCGCTGATTGGAAGGCCCGTTTTTGATTCGTCATACCGAACAAGAAACTCAAAATAAACTCGCGCAACATCATTGGATGGAATAAAGGCTTCAATGCCCAGTGCTTCAAGTTTATGTGACAGATACAAACAACTTTCATTACGTTTAGCGTTGCGATCATCCATACGAGAAAGTTGTGAAAGTGCAAGTGCGGCAGACATGGGCGCTATTCGAAATTTAAAACCAAAACCAGTTGCAGCAAAGTATTTATTTTTAGATTCTAATCCCAGCAACCTTTCGTAATGACCTAATCTGACAGCAGATTCCCATGTTTCTTGGTCATCGCACAACAATATTCCACCTTCGCCAGATGGGCACAGTTTGTTGCCTTGCATGCTGAAAATACTTACATCACCAAAAGACCCTATTGGTTTTCCTTTGTAAGTTGCACCGTGTGCATGCGAGGCATCCTCAAGAATTTTTAGGTTGTGTTTTTTAGCGATAGCTATAAGTTCATCCATTTTTGAGGGCATCCCAAATAAATGCACTACAACAATAGCTTTAGTTTTGTCTGTGATTTTTCGTTCAACATCTTCTGGATCAAGCCCAAGGCACTCTGGTTCAAGTTCAGCAAAAATAGGCACGCCACCGCAGTGCAAAACAGGCATAACACTCGACCACCAAGTTGCTGAAGGAACGATTACTTCATCATAAGGCTGTACTCCTATGGCATGCAAGCCTGCAAGAATCGCTGAAGTCCCGTTGTTGTGTGTGAGGGCAAACTTCCGAGCAGTTCGCTTTTTATATTCGGTTTCAAGTTCGTCAACTACAGGGTGTAAAGACAATTTTCCGCTTCGGAGCACATTAAGTACAGCCTGTTCATCTTGATCATCAATGATAGGCCACGCTACCGCATCAGTTTGATCGGCGGTTATGGCTTTCTTTCCACCTAAAATTGCAGGAAGTTGCGTAGCAGTCGTCATTAATAGTACCTAAGTTAACTTCCGGGGTTTTCAGGGGTTTCACCAGCAATAGATGACCGCATGTCTGTGTCGGATATGACATTTTTCATATTGTAGTAGTCCATAACACCAAAGTTTCCTTTGCGGAACGCCTCAGCCATTGCTTTTGGAACATCTGCTTCAGCAAGAACAACAAGAGCTTGGTTCTTTTGCTCCTCTGCCCGGTATTCTGCTTCTTGTGCAACAGCCATTGCCCTTCGTTTTTCCGCTTCTGCTTGGAATCGTGCTTTGTCT
>JABHWX010000199.1 GCA_018657585.1 Phycisphaerae bacterium | reverse complement strand
ACCAAATGGATGACCTTGGTCGCGGGCTCAGTTTCAAAGGTGGTGGTCCATTGGATATGCGGTTAAATACGCATTCTGGAAGAACTGCAAAAGATATTATCGAGACGTACGCCGAAGAGGACCTTGCAAATCTCATATACCAACTTGGCGAAGAACCGTATTCGAGACGAATTGCTCGAAAAATTGTACTTGAGAGGCAAAAAGAGCCGATTTTGGATACAGCCCGTCTCGCACAGATTATCCGCAGTGCATACGGTGCTCGAGCTCGAACTTCTAGAATGCATCCAGCAACAAGAACGTTCATGGCATTGCGAATTGCCGTCAATAATGAGCTTGAAGCACTCGACCAACTGCTACTTGATGTCGAAACTGGTTGCCGTACAGTCAACGAAGGTGGCTGGCTCAATGATGGTGCTCGAGTAGCAGTGATTAGTTTTCACAGCCTTGAAGATCGCCGAGTCAAACACTCCTTTGTTGGCATAGAAAAGCAAGGATTGGCGAAGCGACTCACTCGCAAACCAATCTGTGCATCAAATGATGAGATTGCAATGAACCCGCGATCTCGACCAGCGAAGCTTCGAGCACTCCACCTATTGCTAGAAGATTAGCGATAGAAGGACCGCTCGCAAATATGACTAGCGAAAATAAACTCTCAATCGTAATAGCCTTTGGACTCCTCATTTTTGTTGGGATGCTCGTTGCTGATCACTTTTCGATTGCATCGCAACGTGAAGTCGCTGAGCTTAGGTTTAAAGACTCCCCACCACCGCCGCTAGTAGGAGGCGGTATAGACGTTATTCCCGGTCCACCAACTCCTCGCGATAGTACAACAGATCACATTGGTGATCTTATGCATACGGTGAGAATTGGTGAAACGCTCAATGTAATCTGCAAAGAACACTATGGTGACTCTGGGCTTGCTAGAAGCGTTGCACTCTGGAACAACATTAATAATCCAAATGAAATAGAGCGGGGAACTCAAATTGCTCTCCCCTCTCGATACTCTCTTATTGCAAACAGCATGGTTCAAACTCAACAACAAACGACCGTTGCAATTACCCAAAGCAAGATGGGTACGTACAAAGTGAAAAAGGGCGACACCCTCTCTGAAATTGCGCAAAAAATCATGGGGACAACAAGAAAAACGCAACTCCTAATCGACTTAAACAAAGACGTCATGCCAAACCCAAATAATATTCGTCCCGGCATGATTCTCAAATACCCTCTGTGAAAAACTCCCATGTCTCGTAAATTAATTGCTTCCATTCTCATTTTAAGTTTTGCTTTTCTTGAACTACTCGCAGTAAGGCAAGAACAACTCAATACCGTGCATGAAATGTACAAACTGCACGATTTAATCGATAAAGGCAATGAGCAAATTGCCACGTTGTCTATAGAAATAGAATTTATTTGCTCACCTAGTCACATTCAAGAACCAGTTGGATACAAAGAGATTGTTCATGCAACTAACTAATACTCCCCTTCCTCGAATAACAAGTATTTCCATTCTAATTGCTATTGTTGTTGCTACTTTAATGGGTGGAGGGCTATACAAAGTTGTTGTGTTAAAAGTCTCTCCACCAACAGAACTTACTGATGTCGCCGTTTCTGTGAACAGCTCCTCAAAAGAGCTTGCTAGACGCGGCAAGCTACTTGACCGAAAGAACAGAATTCTTGCTGCAAGCCGTCTTGGATACTCCCTTTTTGTTGACCCAAAAGAAGTGAAAAACCCGTCAGAACTTTCGCTTGATCTTGGAGAAAAACTCAGCATTTCTCCAGCAACTATTGAAGAAGCAATTCGCTCAAGACCTAACAGTCGATACGTTGTCCTTGTACCACTGCTAACAGAAACACAACTTGAAATAGCTCGAGAGCTAAGCTACCGAGGCATCGGGCTGACAGAGCATCTCGTTCGAGAATATCCACATGGAGAAATTGGTGCAACGTTAATTGGTTTTGTTGGTACGGAGCACAGTGGGCTTGCTGGTTTTGAAGATCAATTTGACAAGGCGCTTACTGGAGAATCTGGCTTGTTCTCAAGGCAAAGAGATTCCAAACGAAGAACACTCTGGGTTTCGCCAGATCAATACACGCCGAGAAGCGACGGAAAAGATGTACAACTTTCTATAGATATTGTTATTCAAAAAATTGCAACGCAAAGGCTCCAAGAGGAAATACTCCGTTGCAATGCTGGTGGAGGAAGAATTGTTGTTGCAGATCCAACCACAGGTGAAATACTTGGCATGGCAGATCTCCTCAATCAAAGAGAAGGATGGTCGCAACAACCAAACGATCCAAATAGAGAAATCAACCCTAGGCTTGGAAGAAATAGATGCGTTACCGACCCTTATGAACCCGGCTCTACATTTAAGCCATTTGTATGGTCTGCTGCGACTGAGCTTGGCTATGCAAACGTTGAAGAAATACTTCCAACACCATCAAGCCAACCCTATCGCACTCCATTCGGCAGAGTCATTCGTGATGCACATTATTACGGACCTTCTTCTTGGGAAAAAGTACTAGTCAAATCAATGAACAGCGGAATGGCGATTGTCTCACTCCGTCTCTCTCATGAAGAATTGCAAGACGCAGTACAACGTTTTGGTTTTGGTGAACCAACGCGAATAGGTCTAGGCGGAGAAACTGAAGGCATCGTAACAAAGCCAAACAACTGGAACGATTACACACAAACCTCTGTTTCAATGGGACATGAGATTGCCGTCACCCCACTTCAGATGGTACAGGGATTTTGCGCTTTTGCTAGAGACGGAACGATCCCAAGACTTTTACTCACTCCAGCAAAAAAGAACGATGTCATCGTTGTAGGTAGAGCAATCTCTTCAAACACCGCTGAAATCACTCGGGAAATATTAGGGCGGGTTATGACTGAGGGAACTGGTCGTAGAGCGAAAAGTGATTTGTACGATTTATTTGGCAAATCAGGAACTGCCCAGTTACCTCGAGAAGATGGAAAAGGGTATTTTGAAGATCGATATATTTCAAGTTTCATCGCAGGTGCTCCACTAGATGCTCCGAAACTCATTGTTCTTTGTGTCATTGATGATCCAGACCGTTCTATTGACCATTATGGTGGAGTTGTTGCTGGTCCTGTCGTAAGAGATGTCCTTGAAGAATCATTGCAGTACCTTGGGGTTTCACCAACACCAGAGTACTTTACTGATGCAAGTGAATAACCGCATCACAATCCGAATTCAAGATCGCCATGAAATAGGCTGACCTGTAGCACCTGTTGACTCTTTTACAATCATGACAACAGCTGCACTGCAAACTGCAAATCCAAGCATAAAGAGCGCCGGACCGTACATTTGCAATGCCATCAACCACGCAGTTGCGTACAAACATTCCCAAAGTGATCCGTACCTTCTTACCTTTTCTGCTGCAAGAAGTGGAGTACGTGCATGCGTCATTTTCCAGCGAATCGTTGCAACAAACAACGCGACTGCTAACAAAGGCCAAAGAAGTTCTGTTATTTGCATTCCTTTGGGAAGAAGTGTTCCTTGACGTGCTAGGGGGCCGCTAAAGAGTACAACGGACCAAAAAATCCAGCCAAGAATAATGCCCATCCAACCACGGAACGAAATTTTCGGTCGTTTATCTTCGAGTGTATAAATTGCAATTGCGCAAACCATAGCATGTGTCATTACTAACCAAACAGGGAGTGTAAACGTCAACTCAATATTTGCAATCAACATGTGTGATGCATAAATCAGCCCAACACTTACTAGCCCTACTGCAGGGACGTGCTTCCCCACAATGTTGTAGAACAAAACGGCAGCTGCAGTCAACAATCCCATTCGAACCGGCCATGCTCCCAAAAAAGACGCAGCAAGTAGCGCTATCAACAAAGAGCAAACCATAAGAACTACTGCTTGTGCCATTGGAATCCATCCACTTGGAATCGGTCGAGTGGGATGGAACGTTACATCATGACGAGCATCAACCGTGTCATTAAGTGAAGCTGCGTAGCCACACATACCAAGTGCAACTACTGCTGTCCCCAGCAAGGCTGACCACCAAGGAATTCCATAAATATTCGTGCCCACATACGCTGAATCATTTTTCGTGATAAGTAAAACTAGCCAAATATTAGCTATTGCGCCAATTGCAATACTGAACCTTGTCAGTTTGAGAGCGGCTATCATCTTTCGTGCAGGCAGTGACATACGTACATCGTACATGGAGATGGCATCGATGCCTTCACTGACGTACCATATACAACCCTATGCAATCAGGTTCATCTACTACCAGTTCAGCAAGCGAGCTAAAAGTCGCAATCATTACGAGTTCTTATCATGACAATATCACAGGCGAGTTGTCCAGAGGAGCTGAAACGGCATTTCTAGAAGCTGGTGGATTACCTGAACATTGCATCCACGTTCAGGCTGCAGGCGCATGGGAACTACCTGTCCTCGCAAAACAGTTATCACAATTAAATCAAGTTGATGCAATTGTAGCGCTCGGTTGCATTATCACTGGCGAAACTACACACGACCAAGTGATTGGCAACGCAATTGCACAAGGTCTCATGAATGTTTCGCTTGATTGGGCGAATCCTGTCTCGATGGGCGTCCTTACATGCCAAACAATCGAACAGGCGGAAGCTAGATCTTCTTCCACGAGTAGTAACAAAGGAAGAGAAGCAATGCGCGCAGCAATTAACACCGCCGTTACTCTGAAAGAATTCCGTCAATGATGACAAGCAAGAACACAAACAGTAGAGAACTCCGAGAGCAAACCATCCAACTTCTTTGTCAATTCGACGCTGGAAACAAAGATGTTGCTCTGATAACGGAAACGCCCTTTGACGAAGAATCATCAACAACAAAAGAACCTTGCCAAAACGCAAAGAAGTTAGCAAAAGAGATTTGGGATGATCATATTGCAGCCGACGCCCACATTGAATCGCTCACGCCAGAGTGGCCTATTCACAGACAACCGTTACTTGATCGAAATATTCTACGGCTAGCAAGACATGAAATTATTACAGGAATTACTCCGCCAGTTGTAGCAATCGATGAAGCTATTGAACTTGCACGTATATTTTCAACTGAAAAATCGTCGGCTTTTGTAAACGGAGTTCTTGATAACTTGCTTCACCAATCAAGCGAGGGATTGTAAGTGGGAATCTTCAAAGCAACATTGAATGCACTGCGTAAGGGGCTTTCAAAAACAAGGTCTGCACTTGCATCTCCACTTGCCACACTGCGAGGGCGTCGAATTGACGCAGAGACCATAAATGAACTTGAACACCTGCTCTTAACATCTGATGTTGGTGTAACAACTACCGAAGCAATCATTCAAGACATTCGCACTGCGGTCTCCGAGGGCGCACTAAAAGACAAGGATATTATTGATGTACTTCGTGTAGGCCTTATCAAAAGGTTGCAAGGTAAAAATCGTTCCCTTGTTACTGCAGAAACTTCCCCAACTGTAATGTTGGTTGCTGGAGTAAATGGAGTAGGCAAAACAACAAGTGTTGCCAAAATTGGCAAAGCGTTGCGTGATGACAATCGCAGTGTTCTTCTTGCTGCAGCGGATACGTTTCGGGCTGGTGCTGTTTCCCAACTTTCTACATGGGCTGAAAGACTTGATATAGATATTGTTAAAGGTGAACAGGGATCTGACCCTGCCGCAGTCACGTTCGATGCAGCGAGTGCTGCTATTGCACGCAACGTTGATGTTCTGCTTATAGATACTGCTGGCAGACTGCACACGCAAGATCCGCTTATGCGGCAACTTGAAAAAATCCGAGGAGTCACAGCGAAAAAGATTGATGGAGCGCCACACGAAGTGCTTCTTGTCCTTGATGGTACGCAAGGGCAAAACATGCTCTCCCAAGCTAAAAAGTTTTCCGACTCGATACAAGTTACTGGAATTTTTCTCTCGAAACTTGACGGCACCGCTCGTGGCGGGATAGTCTTTGCAATCGAGGATGAAACTGGCATTCCAGTGAAACTCATTGGTATTGGTGAAAGACCCGAGGATGTCCAGCCATTTGACCCAGAAACCTTCGTTGATGCCCTCATAGAAGTTGCCCAATAAAGAGTAGAACCACCCCGAATATCCTCATCGCGGGGTATCATCCCACCTTCGTGAGCATCCTTCGTACTATTCTTATCCTCGCTCTAACTGCTGTGCCTTCTTTTGGGCAAGACAATCAAGAATTCGCTGAAATTGCATTACGAGGTGATCGTCTCTCGGGCGTAGTTCTCCCAGTTCTCCCACGAGCATCCGATATTTCAATCGTAGCACTTCGTGCGAATGCATGGACTTTAGATGACACAAAACGACTGCTCCTAGAGCAAGATATTGTCATCACCATCGGCGCTTATACTTTTGAGGCAAAAGACGCTGTCATCTGGTTGAATCGATTTCCAACTGATGCAGGCGTTGTTTCGCAAATTGCTGTCTACCTTCCATCATTTGCAAAATCTTCAAAACATGCGTCAATTGGTGCCGAAGGAGAAAACTTACTTGTCGTCGGTAGTACGCTGGGAAAAGTAACACTCGACGTTGCCCTTCTTACTCCTCAAAAACCAGCAAACCAATCAGCTCTCTTGCACACTGCTGAAACAAGACTCGCAAATTATCTCTTTGAGATTGAATCAATTCCACCACGCCTTGCAGAACAACCTCAAGTCATTACTACTCCTGAAGAACAAATCCAAAGCGAATTAGCGAAAGCAACACTTATAGAAGACTCGCCACGTTCTTGGCTTCGCCCTCAAAGCGGATTCGTCTCATTGTCCGCTGACCTAGTTGAACTTCTTCCAGATGAATTAGAAAACGCCATCGCACTAACTGGCAACATCCATCTTGACGTTCGTTCAACCGCTGGCATTGATGACATGGAAATGACAGCAACTCGAGGCGTCATTTTTCTTAATCCTGGAAGTGTCCGTGATATCGCTTCTGGAAAAGTAGACATTTCTGAAATCCACGGTGTCTACCTTGAAGGGAATGTTGTTATT
>JABHWX010000198.1 GCA_018657585.1 Phycisphaerae bacterium | reverse complement strand
CTTCTAAGGAAACCAGTTTTATCAGCATCAAGAATACAAACGAGAGAAACCTCAGGCAAATCTAGACCTTCTCGTAATAGATTAACACCTATAAGAATGTCAAAGTTTCCTTCGCGTAGTTCTCGCAATATTTCGAGTCGTTCAAGTGTTTCAATATCGCTGTGTAAATATTTGCATCGCAATTTGGTTTTTGAAATATACTCAGATAAATCCTCAGCCATCCGCTTTGTGAGTACTGTGACAAGAACGCGTTCGCCGTTTTTTACTCTAATTGTTGCTTCTTCAATTAAATCTGGCACCTGATTGGAAGCTGGGCGTACTTCAATAACAGGATCCAGTAAACCGGTAGGACGAATAATTTGCTCTGCAATAATACCATCGGATTTTTCTAACTCATACGCACTTGGTGTTGCGGATACATAGATAGTTTGTGGTACAAGTTCTTCAAATTCGTCGAAAGTCAACGGTCTGTTATCAAGCGTGCTTGGTAGGCGGAACCCATGTTCTACAAGAGTACGTTTCCTTGCTTGATCACCGTTGTACATTGCCCTTACTTGTGGAATTGTTACATGCGACTCATCAATGAAAAGCAACCAATCGTTTTGGTTTCGTCCAGGAATATGCGTAAAGTAATCAAGTAAACAAGAAGGCCTGCTTCCCTCTGGCCGATTCTCTAAATGCCTTGCGTAATTTTCGATGCCACTGCAATATCCAATTTCTTCAATCATTTCCAAATCGTACTGAGTTCGTGCTGTAATTCGTTGTGCTTCAAGAAGTTTTCCTTCGTTCTTTAGCCGAATAACGTGCATCTTTAATTCTTCTCTGATGGCTTTTGTTGCACGTTTCAAGCCTTCTTGTGGCATTACGTAGTGCACTGCAGGAAAAATAAAAACAGCTGTTTCATTTGCTAAGGTTTCGCCTGAGATAGGATGGATGAGTTCTATTTGCTCAATGGTGTCACCAAAAAATTCCACTCGGACGCCAAACTGTTCATATGCTGGAAAGAGTTCCATTACATCGCCACGAACACGAAATGATCCACGAGCAAACTCTAGATCGTTTCGTTTGTATTGCATCTCAGTAAGTTCTAGTAACAGTTCTCTCCTGTTAATACATTGTCCAAGAGATAGTGGAATAATTCTGTTTTGGTATGAATCAGGAGACCCTAGACCATAAATACAACTTACAGATGAAACAATGATGACATCATCTCTTGACATTAAGCTACTTGTTGCTTTTAAACGAAGCCGGTCAAGATCATCATTACGGGCAGCATCTTTTTCTATGTAAATATCCCGTTGAGGGATGTACGCTTCAGGTTGGTAATAATCGTAATAACTTACAAAATATGAAACTGCATTGTTTGGAAAAAGTGATTGCATTTCTTCAAAGAGTTGTGCAGCGAGTGTTTTGTTGTGGCTTAGAATGAGAGTAGGTTTTTTTGTTTTGGCAATAACATTTGCCATTGTGAACGTCTTGCCAGTTCCAGTTGCTCCGAGCAGTGTCCGGTATTTTTTGCCCTCATCTACCCAACTGACAAGCTGCTCGATTGCTTGAGGCTGGTCGCCCTTGGGATCGAATTCACTGTCGAGTTGGAACATGGATAGGGTTTTAAACGGGGTACTTACTATCGTAGGTTTCTTGGTCCATGAGACTCTCGCAATTAGCGCCTTCAGAAATTTTGATTTTTGCAAGCCACCCAGCGCCAAAGGGGTCACTATTCAAAATTGCTGGGTCATCTGAAACAGCATCGTTAATTTCGATAATTTCGCCAGCAAAAGGAGTTACAACGTCACTTGTAGTCTTTACAGATTCTACCTCTCCTACCGACTCATGTTCCCCAAGGGTAGTTCCGGCTGATTGCATCTCAACATAGGTAATATCTGTAAGTTCATTGGCAGCAAACTGTGTGATTCCGATGGTGATGATATCTCCTTCGATATTAAACCATTCATGAGATTCAGAAAAACAGTAATCAGAGGGGGTTGACATGCGAGTGACTCCTTAAGGGTTGATATGGGGTGGTATAGTACCGCTTCCTGCAACGTTGCAAATCCCTGAAAGGCAATTTGAAGCGAACTTTTTATGACCGTATTACTTACCCTTGCAATTCAATCGTTAAACCCACTCCTTGAAGAGGGCAAGCAAAATATTCTAGACGTGCCCACCCTCGCTACAGAGAAACTTGATTTGCGTGGTGTCATGATTGATGCAGAGCACCTTTCTGGCTGGACCTTGGAATCGTATGACGCTTTTCGCAACAATGCCGACAAGGCAAAATCGCCTTGCTTGCTCGTTCGCGACAACTCGCCAATGGATCTGCTTGAAAATTCTGAAATATCTCTTGAAAGG
>JABHWX010000197.1 GCA_018657585.1 Phycisphaerae bacterium | reverse complement strand
TAACGAGCCATACAATAATCACCAGTTCTTAAAAACAACACCTGTTGGGAGCGCTTGACCATCAAGTACAAACCCGCATAAGTAGGTGGGGAACGGCGAATTAGACCAGAAAAACAGTGATTTTGCAACCCGCCAAGCTTCTATCATGCTCAATTCTCTACAACGTCCGATAATGGCTCTCTAATGATTCCTCGTACCCGCTTAATTGCCACGCATCTATTTAATTCTGCGGCTTTAAATTCTTTACTCTCATTTATATGTAATTTCTGTATCCTAAATGAATAAGCCCTTTTATCGATGAAAAACCCACTCCGGCTCCCCGCGCACAATCACGAGCGAAACACCTCCGCCAGATTAATGCAGTATGTCACTTGGATATGTTTGTAACGAAACGAATGTGCAGATTTGGATTGGCAACCAGTCGGCTACGTTTGTAAATACCCACAGTTTGGGTACAGCAGTGATTCAGTATGGTCGCAAGGTTATTACTTGTCACTTGGTGAAATAATTGAGACGTTACAAAATGGTACTGGATGCATTGATGAAAATCGAACACCAAGTAAATCCGGTCTTTGTGAGAATTTTTGTAATTGAGTGGTTCATTAAATGGTTTAAAACAGAGTTTGTTACAAAATGAACGTCCGAGTCGAGTTATTAGCGAACAAAACATAGTACTCAAGCGTTTAACAAGCACCTGCCGATAGTTCTTGGCGGCACACTGAATAGAGGTACTTATACATGTTAGAAACAACAGTAGATTATTGGACATGCATCGAATTAGCTCAAGCTCTCGAACAAACTATGAGGAACGACCTTTGGTCCACAGCAGATCGAATTGCTGAGACAGCTTCAAGGATTAGCAACAAGCCGGAAGAACTGGTTACTGCCTTGAAGGAATATAAATTGAAGAAGTTGGCGGTTGAGGCATCGAATGAGTTATCAGACACGGCAACTACAATCTTCCGGTCTGATTTAGATTCCTTTTCAAAAGCCAGTTAATTTTGGTATCCTCGTGCTATTGCACGGAAGAAACATGGCAAGAGAAACTGCATGATTCAAAAGACTTGCCCAAAATAATAGAAAAAATAATAGAACCTAATGGCAAAGGCGCTCTTCATTACGGCGATCGCATGCTTGTGCCATCTCCACTGTACGTTGATGCTCTTATGAAAAGTATGCAAAGGTCGTGCGATGAGAATTGCTCAGATGCGCAAGAACCTTGGGATAATTAATAGGCGCGTTTTGCGTCATCGCCAGCGTGCCAATTCATAAACGCGCGGTTGACAACGGCGTTTCCGCCGGGAGTTGGGTAATTTCCTGTGAAGTACCAGTCGCCAGTGTAGTCGGGCATCGCAGCGTTGAGCCCTTCAACATCTTGGTAGACCACATCGAGTTGTCCGTTCCAGTTGAGGTCAGTAGGGCGAACAAGTTCAGCAATTTTGCAAGAAATTTCTTTAAGAGAGAACTGTTCGTACAGCGCTTTGACTTGGTTTTGCATTTTTTCTACATCAAGCTTCTCTTGTTCTTTACAATTTGCCGCAATCTCATCAAATATTGCCTCGTCGCCACGTTCTTTTGTTAGTGCAACAGCTGCTTCAAAGGCAATAAACTTGCCGATTTGGCTCATGTCGATGCCGTAGCAATCAGGATACATGATTGGTGGAGCGCTACTCACAATCACAATCCGTTTTGGATAAAGTTGCGACAAACTTGTGATGATAGATTCGCGCAATGTAGTGCCACGAACAATCGAATCATCGACGACAATTAGCGTATCATCTTTTTCAATAAGTCCGCGAGTGATGTCGTAGATGTGCGTAACTAAATCACGCCTTGCAGCATCGTGTGTAATAAAGGTTCTTAATCTTTGGTCTTTGTGTGCAATGAGCTCAGCTTGTACTCGTGTGTGGTTGAGTTTCGTTAGGTCAGCACGCGTTACAGAACCATCTTGAATTTTATCCCAGATAATGTCAGCTTCTAATGAACGAAGTGCGCCTCCAACAGCTTCAAGCAAACCTAGGAAACAAGTTTCCGCAGTGTTTGGAATGTAACTAAAGAACGAACGGTCGATGTCATTGCCGAGTACTTTCAAGATTCTCGGAGCGAGGTTGGCGCCAAGACGTTTACGTTGCGTGTAAATGAGTGGGTCATTGCCTCTGCTGAAATAAATGCGTTCAAAGGAGCATTGCCTTGTTTCAAGAGGTGTCGTAAATTCAACTTCTTCAATGGTGCCATCTCGTTTTATAACGACGACGTGGCCAGGCTGAACTTGTTGAATTTCATCTGGTTCAACGTTGAACACATTTGCAAGAGCGCCTCGTTCAGAAGCGCAAGCAACGACATCGTCATTGATATAGATAAAGGCAGGACGAATTCCAGCGGGGTCTCGACAAATAAATGCGTCTCCGTTTCCAATAAGCGAAGCAAAAACGTAACCCCCATCCCAATATTGCGCTGCTTTTTTAAGAAACATGCCTACGTTTAATTCTCTGGAAATTGTTTCTGCAAGTTCGCGACCTTCTAGATTTTTATGTTTCTTTATAAGGCGTTCGTGTTCATCATTGAGGAAGTGGCTTATTTTTTCAAGAATAACTTGCGTATCGTTGTCGCCAACTGGGTCAAGCCCATACCCAACGAGTCGCTGAAACAACTCGCTAGAGTTTGTCATATTGAAGTTGCCTGCAAGGGCGATATTACGGCTTGCGACGTTACTCTTTCGAATGAAAGGATGGCAGTTTGCCATAGAATTGCTCGAATGCGTTCCGTAGCGAAGGTGTCCAAGATACGCTTCGCCAAGAAATCTGCAACTTCGCTTTGCATCCATCTCGCTTCCTTGGGTGATTGCTTCGCTGAGTTCTTCGGTATCTTCGGTTATCGCGTCGAAGATTCGTTCGATAGCGTTATGCTTGTCCGAGCGGATGCGGAGCAGGAATTGGTCGCCTGCTGGCATATCAAATTTAACAACACCAAGTCCTGCACCGTCTTGCCCTCGATTGTACTGTTTTTGCATGAGCAAATACGTTTTTCGAAGACCCCACGCAGCATCACCGTACTGCTCTTGGTAGTAGTGCAGGGGCTTTCTTAGCCGTACAAAGGCAAGGCCGCATTCGTGGGTGAGTCGGTCGCTCATTGGAAGTTGGAATGATACTCGCTAACGGTCGTCAGTGGCTGTCCGCAGTTTAGCGCACATTAATATCGATAGTGGTCTGCTTTGTATGGACCTTCAACAGGAACGTCGATGTAGGCGGCCTGCTCTGGAGTAAGCTCAGTCAACTTAATACCAAGTTGGTCGAGGTGCAAACGTGCCACCATCTCGTCGAGTTTCTTGGAGAGCGTGTAAACCTTGTGCTCGTAATTGCCATGATTTGCATGCAATTCCATTTGTGCGAGCACTTGGTTTGTGAACGAGTTGCTCATCACAAAGCTTGGATGACCAGTTGCGCAACCAAGATTTAATAGGCGACCTTCTGCGAGGACGATGATGGAGTGACCATCGGCGAATTTCCACTCGTCAACCTGTGGCTTAATCGTTATTTTTTCAATACCATCGAGTTTCTCAAGCCCAGCCATATCAATTTCGTTATCGAAGTGTCCAATGTTGCCAACGATGGCGTTGTGCTTCATCTTGGACATGTGGGTTGCAGTAATCACGTTGAAGTTACCAGTTGTTGTGACAAAGACATCGATGTCACTCACAACTTCATCCATGCGGACAACTTCGTACCCTTCCATCGCTGCCTGCAACGCACAGATTGGATCAATTTCGCTGACCATAACACGACAACCTTGCCCCTTAAGCGCTTGGCAACAACCTTTGCCAACATCGCCGTATCCAGCCACGAGTGCAACTTTACCAGCGAGCATGACATCTGTTGCTCGCATGATGCCGTCAACACATGAGTGGCGACATCCATAGAGGTTGTCAAATTTACTTTTCGTAACAGAGTCATTTACGTTGATGACAGGGAAAAGAAGCGTATTGTTGTTCGCCATTTGGTACATGCGGTGAATACCGGTCGTTGTTTCCTCGCTTACGCCGTTGACTTCAACTGCATATTGTTCCCAAAACTTATTGTTCCATGCTTGCACGTCGGAGAGCATGTCCAAGATAATTCGCTCGTCTTCGCTTCCTGCAGTGTCGCTACATGGAACCGAACCTGATTTGTTGTATTCAACACCTTTGTGTACAACAAGCGTAGCATCGCCACCATCATCAAGGATTAAGTTTGGAGTATTGCCATCACCCCAATGCAATGCTTGGAATGTACACCACCAGTATTCTTCAAGTGTTTCACCTTTCCAAGCGAATACAGGAATACCTTGTGGGTTGTCAGGAGTTCCGTTTGGACCAACAGCGACTGCAGCAGCCGCGTGGTTTTGCGTGGAGAAGATGTTACAACTTGCCCAGCGAACCTCTGCGCCAAGGGCAACTAGTGTTTCAATCAGCACGGCTGTTTGAATTGTCATGTGGAGCGAGCCCGTAATTCGAGCTCCTGTAAGAGGCTTTGCATCGCCGTATTGCTTGCGAAGTGCCATTAAACCAGGCATTTCGTATTCTGCAATCTCGATTTCCTTCCGTCCGTACGCCACGGTTTCAGGAGATAAATCTGCCACCTTAAAATCGCAAGGTGCAAAGAGGTCGAGGTTGGTGTTTAAGAATGTTGTCATCGTTGGTGCTTGCGTGGTCACTGTACCATCTCCATATTTGGCGTTTCGTTCATCCATATATCCGGATTGTCGGATAAAAGGTGATTGTACACTGCGGTGGCGTGTTTAGAAAGCGTATTCCCGCAATTCTCGGTATCATATCCCGCTTCAAACCGACCTCTTATTTACAGGATAAAACAGTGGCTGACACATTCCCTTGCAAAATCGTAACGCCCACCGAAGAATGCTTCGATGGTCAAGCAACCTACGTTTCGTTTCCTTCATGGGATGGGCAATACGGCATGATGAAGGGGCTCGCGCCGCTTCTCTCCACGCTTGCTCCTGGAACTCTCCGAATCGATACGGACGGTGGCTCCAAAAGCTATCTCATCGAAGGCGGATTTGCACACGTCGATGGCGAAGGACTTTCACTCGTCACCGAAGGCGCAGTTCCAGCGAGTGATCTTAATATTGAAGAAGCAATAGCCGAGCTTGCTGAAGCAAACGCTCGCGTAACGAGCGATGAAAAAGATCGACTTGCTGTGGAACGCGCGCAAAAAATCGCAACTGCTAAAGTGGCTCTTGCAAGCAAGTAATGTCTGAATCTCAAAGCAGTTTAGATTTACAGCAAACACCATGTGCAACGCTTCCACTTGAACAGCGTGTGGAAGCGCTCCTCTTTGCGAGCGAGAGGTCGCTTTCAGAAACAAAAATGAAAACCGTTCTTGGTATTGAAGATGAAGATGCAACTAAGCAAATCATAACTGCAATTGAATCGTTAAATAAATCGTACGATAGTGATAACCGTGCTTTTCGAATCGAACGAATTGCTGGAGGTTACCGTGTCATGACATGCGAAGAACTGGCTCCGTTGGTTTCTCGTTTACATGCAGAACGGCAACAACAAAAACTCTCGCAAGCAGCATTAGAAACTCTTTCGATTATTGCGTATCGCCAACCAGTGATGCGCGCGGAGATTGAAGTGATTCGCGGCGTGGCATGTGGCGATGTGTTGCGAGGTTTGATGGATCGAAGACTTGTAAAAATAGTAGGTAGGGCAGAAGAACTTGGCAGACCAATGCTGTACGGCACAACAAAAGAGTTTTTAACTATTTTTGGTTTAGCTCATTTGAACGATTTGCCCGAAGTGCAAGGACTTATTCGCGAGGCGTCTTGGAAGCCTTCTAAACCAGAACCATCTGAAGAAGAACCTGCTGAAACGGCTGAAATAGCTGATGACTCCGCTGAAGAAGCGGTAGACCAAGCAGCCGAATAAACCTAGGTGTATGATTGAGCCAATGAATGATTGGCTTCCAATGGATGAGACACAATCACGGGTTCAAATCGAAAGTATCCTGCAATTACTTGGCGAGAGCCCACTTGACATTATAGATGTAGGTTGTGGAGACGGAAGAATTCTTATTCCACTAGCTGTTGCTGGACATCGTGTAACTGGAATAGATGTTGATGTGAATGCGATTAACGCATGTTCGAATCGTTGTGCCGACTTAGATATTGATGCAAGCCTTATGGACGGTAACCTATTTGATCTTCTTCCATTTTCAGGGTCTGTCGATGCAATCGTGTGTTGTGGACAAACATTTATGCTATTGGCAGATGTTGATGAAGCCGTGAAAGCGTTGAACCTCTTTCATACATCATTACGAAAAGGTGGGATGGTCATCCTTGACGACATTCCAGGAGATCTTTGGCCAGAAGTAGCTCTGGGTCGGTGGGCGAATGGCGTGAACGAAGAGGGTACTTTGCAATTTGTGTGGGCGAAAGACGACGCGGTGTTTGCAATTCGGGAGGGTGATCAAGTAGACGAAGAGTGTTGGACATTGAAAGAAAGTGACCATAAGGTACGGCTTTGGACAAGAGGTGCGCTCGCTCTGGCAGCAAAGTTGTCCGACTTATCGGCACCAACTGTGCAGGTTGAAGGGGCAGTTCTGGTCATGCGGGCACTCTGACCCCAAAGAAGGGGGATTACTTATGAGTCAGTCTATTTTGAGGTGCTAGTGGGCGATATGTAAGTTCCTTCTATCCCCTTACTTACAACGGAGATTCGTTATATGCCCGCTCAACGCTCACGGACATCAGGATGGCGCAGATGCCTTCAACAACTTGTAGATCACAAAGGATCGCTTCAGATAGCACTCGCACCAAATGGACCTACGGGGCATGATTTTGTTTGGCGCGCCAAACTTATCTCAACAAGCGACAACGATATATTTGTCGAAATGCCCACAGCTGCTGGTGAACCGCTGCCTCTTGAAGAGGGCGTACAACTGCTCGGCATCATTGCAATTGGTCAAAACCGCTGGATGTTCCGGACAAACTGCCTTGGCAGTGCTTCTTACCGTGCATACGGTAAAGATGGGGTGGGTTTGAAATTACAAATGCCCAGTACAGTTGAGCGTTGCCAACGAAGACGAGATTATCGAATCAGTACTGATACGCTCGCGCTGCCCGCTATCTCGGCATGGCCTTTGCTCGACCCTCGATCTGTTGTACTTCCTGAACGTATGTGCCAATCACGAATGGAAAAATATATAAGTGGTGACTCGACTCCAGATGCAATGCAAGAAGAAGATTGCATGCCGGATGTTGGTCCATCTTTTAGTGCAACCGTTGTCAATATCGGCGGCGGTGGTATCGGTTTACAAATTCCAACAGGTCAAGCAAATGGTATTGGTAGACATCGTTTGCATTGGTTG
>JABHWX010000196.1 GCA_018657585.1 Phycisphaerae bacterium | reverse complement strand
TTGCCTTTTCGTATGACGATTTGGCAATCTTTCGTTCTTCGTTTAATACTACTTTTTACTTTCATTGCTTTATTCCTCTTTTGTCCTGAGGTCCTTGGTTAATGCCTATATGTAATTCGACCCTTTGTCATGTCGTACTGGCTTATCTCAACAGTCACCTTGTCTCCTGGAAGGATGCGAATGTAATACCGTCGCATTTTTCCACTGATGTACGCGAGAATTTCGTGTCCATTTTCAAGCTTGACTTTAAACCTTGCATCTGGCAAGGCCTCTACTACTTCCGCTTCAAGAGATATTTTTTCTTCTTTAGCCATTCGTGTACCGCTTACGCTCCGCTGGGCCTCCTTGATAATCCGCTGTTTCTAGTCTTTGGTGCTGAATCATGGAAACCTTTGTAGTTTCGCATGAGTAAGTTTGCTTCAATTCGTTGAATTAAATCAAGCCCAACACTTACAACAATTAATAAACCCGTTCCGCCCAAGAAACTTGAAACGAAAAATGGGATTTGCATTTCTTTTGATACAATCGATGGAATAACTGCAATGATTGCAAGGAATCCAGCTCCGACATACGTAATTCTTTCTACTACCGTTTCTAAATATTCTGCAGTCCGTGGACCAGGACGTAAACCGGGGATAAAACTTCCATTATCGCGAAGTTGCCGTGACATGTCTTCAGGGCTAAACACAATTGTTGTCCAAAAGTAACTGAAGAAGTAAATCAGAATAATGTAGAACACGATATATGGGTATTCTCCCATTTGGAAATTCGCGTTCAAGAACGATGTTGTAGCAACCCACCAACTTGCCGAATCTGGCGTCGCAGTTGCTGACGACTGCAGATAACCAAAGAACGCAGATGGGAAAATCAAAAGTGAACTACCAAAGATAATTGGCATAACGCCTGCATGATTTACGCGAAGTGGTAAGTAGTGACGAGCTCCACCGTAGGTCTTGCGTCCACGAGTATGCTTTGCCTGCTGAATCGGGATTCGCCTCTGCGCCACTGTAATGAGTATTGCACCAGCAACCACAAATACAAAGGCTCCAACAAGGAAGAGCACACCAAGAATACCGATGTTGCTACCCGCTTGTTGTGATGTACTAAAGTTATCCCAAACCCATGTTAATGCTTGAGGCATTCGAGCAATAATTCCTGCAGTAAGAATAAGGGAGACGCCATTTCCGATGCCATACTTGTCGATTTGTTCGCCAAGCCACATCAAAAATACACTTCCTGCAGTTAGAGCCGTTACGCCTGCAAGGTAGAAAACAATAAGCCCGCCTGGGTTTAAGAATTCGGGGCGTATAAGACCTTGAGCTGCAATAAATTTCAACCACATCAGGGCCTGAATAAAACACATGCCTACTGTTGCGTACCTAGTCCATTCAGTAATTTTTGCTTGCCCAGAAGCGCCTTCCTTTTTTAACTCTTGCATTTTCGGCATAACCGATTGCAAAAGCTGGAAGATAATTGAAGCCGTGATATACGGCATAATGCCTAGGCCAAAAATCGTGGATTGCGAGAATGAACCACCAGAAAAGATCGACGCGTAGTCAAGAAATTTGCCCCAACCACTTGCGTCTTCTGTTGCCTTCTGCGCTGCATCTACCATCTGCTGTTGGTTCACGCCTGCAAGCGGAATCCAAAAACCAATGCGATAAATTGCAATCATAGTCATTGTAAAAAAGACACGATTTCGCAATTCAGCAATTCTAAAGATGTTAATGATGGCTTGAATCATTCGGGAGTAATCCTACTCAATCGTTTGTTGTCTCTGTTGAATCAACTGCTGGAGCTTCTTCTTTTTGCACTTTGCTTTTAGCCTTAGCTGACCAGTCACGCTTCCATTTTTTCTTCTCGATTACAGTAGCACTTCCGCCAGCTGCTTCAATTTTCTTTACTGCAGAAGCAGAGAACTTATCAGCGGTAATTTCTAGCTTAATCGCAAGGTCACCTTGACCAAGAATTTTTACAGGATTCTTAAAATTGCGAATCAAACCTACTTCAACTAGCGCGCTTGCGTCAACTGTTGCGCCCGCTTCAAAACGTGCCGCAAGTGACGCAAGGTTTACGATGTGATAGACGGTCTTAAAATCAGAATTCGAGAAGCCTCGCTTAGGGATGCGTCTAAAGTACTGCATCTGCCCACCCTCAAAGGCAGGACGTCTTGAAAAACCGGATCGTGACTTCGCACCTTTGTGCCCACGTCCACTTGTTTTACCTGAACCACTGCCGTGCCCACGTCCAATTCTCTTACGAGCTTTGTACTTGCCGACCTTTTCAGTTATTTCATGAATCATCATGATAGTAAATCTCCATCAAGGGCAACTGTTATACAGTTGCTTCCTCGCTTGTAACTTTTTCTGCAACAACACTCGGCACTGCTTCATGTGATTGCTCTGTATGTGTTTTTTCAAGTTCAACTTTACGAAGCATCTGAACAGTTTCACGGCTACGCAATTGTCGAAGGCCGTCAATAACAGCTTTCGTGAGGTTTTTATTGTTCGTTGATCCATAAGCCTTTGAAAGACAATCTTGAACTCCAAGAAGGTCAAGGACTGCGCGAACCGCAGCACCTGCAATAACACCTGTGCCTGGCGAAGCAGGAACTAGACGAACACTACATGCACCGAACTTACCAGTAACTTCGTGCGGAATAGTCGTCCCTGTCAATGGAAACTCACGCATTTCGCGCTTCGCTTTCTTCGTCGCTTTTTCAATCGCATTTGGAACTTGGTTTGCTTTGCCATATCCCAAGCCAACTTGTCCTTGGCGATCACCACAGACAACCATTGCTGAAAAGCTAAACCTGCGACCACCTTTTACTGTAGCTGCTGTTCTGTAAACGCCA
The DNA here is from genome assembly GCA_018657585.1 of Phycisphaerae bacterium. Classification (GTDB taxonomy): domain Bacteria; phylum Planctomycetota; class Phycisphaerae; order Phycisphaerales; family SM1A02. The sequence goes on along the minus strand of JABHWX010000196.1, from coordinate 1,034 downwards.
ACTGTGTTTGAGTCGACGCCACCTCTATCATCATCGTATTGTTTTGTCATAAGTATTATCCGTTCCTCAGAACTTAAGCCCACATTCACGGGCGCCTTCTGCGAGAGCCTTCACGCGACCATGAAATTTATATCCATTCCTGTCAAAGACTATTTTTTCAACACCAACCGTTTTTGCTTTCGTTGCGATTCGAGTTCCAATTTCTTTTGCTGCCACACAGTTACTGCCTGATTCTACTTTTCCATCTTTTTCAATGGTTGAAGCGGAACAAATTGTGCGGCCCGATGTGTCGTCAATAAGTTGTGCGTACATATTCTTTCCAGAACGTGTAACAGACAATCGTGGGCGCGAAGGACTTCCGAAGATGTTCTGTCGCACACCGCGTTTGCGACGTGTGTATCTTTTCATTCTTGCTGTAATTCGATTCATCGTATTATTCCTTGTTCGGACGATTAAACGCCAAAGGCCTTGCCTGCTTTACGGATAATGACCTCGTCGTGGTACATGATGCCCTTTCCGTTATATGGTTCTGGTTCACGCTTAGAACGGATATTTGCAGCGAACTGCCCAACCGCCTGCTTATCTGCACCTGTAATTGTAATTTGCGTGCCTTTTTCAATTTCAAAACTCACACCATCTGGTGCTAGAAGATCAACTGTGTGGCAGTATCCGATGCTTAAAACACATGTTGTTCCCTGTGCTTTTGCGTTCCAACCAACACCAACAATCTTCAGTTTCTTGGTAAAACCTTTTGTTACACCTTCAACCATATTGTTGATTCGGCTACGAGTAGTGCCCCACAACGCACGCGCTTGTCGCGTTGCATCGTCACCAGCAACAACTGTACAATTAATGTTCTTTGCTTCATCGTCAAGTTTCACGTCCACTTCTTCTCGCCAGTCAAATGTCAAATTGCCCTTAGGACCTTTAACATCGATGGAGCGATTCGCAGGGTTGATCTTTACTTCAACACCTGATGGAACTGCAATTGCTTGTTTACCTATACGTGACATAACTAAATCCTCTTTCGCATT
>JABHWX010000195.1 GCA_018657585.1 Phycisphaerae bacterium | reverse complement strand
TAAACGCCCAAGCCGAATTTACTAACAGTAATGTTTTGGTGAACTGTGCAAGTCAGGAATATTTTGGTGCGGTGGTCAAAAAGGCTTTGATACCAAGTGTGGTCACGCCAGTCTTTATGGAGGATAAAGATAGTAGTCCTAAAATTATAAGTTTTTTTGCCAAGAAAGCACGGGGAGCGATGGCGCGCTACATGGTGCAAAATCAAATAAGCGATCTGGATGGACTGAAAGCCTTTGATAGCGGCGGTTATGTATTTAAGCCTAAGTTATCTAACGATTCAAAAATTGTTTTTGTACGTCCATACCCAATGATTTAATTTTTTAGAATTTTTTTAATTCTAATTAACGTTGCTTAAATAGTTACTAAATCACCGTCTGCCTTCTCTTACCCAAGCAGCAGTTATAAAACTTGCGTGGTAAGCATGTACTTTTGCACCGACCATTTTGACTTGTTCTGCGGCATAATCAAGATTTTCTCGGTCAAGATCAAAGAGGATAACTGTTACGTTCTCCAGTGCGAGTGATGCTAGCTGTTTTCCGTGACCACCTCTGCCTGCTGTTAGGTCGACAATTACATCTCCTTCTGAAGGGTTAAGGAGCCGAGCTACTTCACTAGGCAAAACGGGAATATGACCAGAATTTGTCACTTGTTAAATACCAAGAAGTAAACGTTGAGGGTCTTCTATACAGTTTTTGACATGGACGAGAAAACTCACAGCACCTTCTCCATCTACAAGCCGGTGGTCGTAACTGAGTGCGAGGTACATCATTGGTCGCAATACAATTTGCCCTGGGTTGTCTGGATCTTCAATAGGTCTGTTTTGAATCCGATGTAAACCGAGGATGCCACTTTGTGGAGGATTTAATATAGGTGTAGACATCATGGAACCATAGACACCGCCATTACTAATTGTGAAGGTGCCACCCGTCATATCGTCAATAGTGAGTTTGCCTTCTCTCGCTTTTAGTGCAAGGTCTTTAATGTTCATTTCGATTTCAGCAAACGATTTACGTTCAGCATTTCGTACAACTGGAACTACAAGCCCCCGATCCGTACCAACAGCAACAGACATGTCAACATATTCATGGTACTCAACTTCTCCCTCTACTAGGGAAGCATTAACACTTGGCCAAGCTCCAAGGGCAGATACGCAGGCTTTTGTAAAAAAGGACATAAAGCCAAGGTTGATGCCGTACCTATCGTTGAATTCTTCCTTGTGTACTTTCCGCAATGCGATAACATTGCTCATGTCTGCTTCGTTAAATGTTGTGAGCATTGCAGCGGAGTGTTGTGCTTCAACGAGTCGCTGTGCAATTCGTTTGCGAAGTGGAGACATCTTTTCTCGTCTGGTTACGCGGAATTGTTGTTCCTGATGTTCCTCAACAGGAGCAACTTGTGTTGGGTTTTCAGAACCAAGTACATCGGACTTTGTAATCTTACCTGAGGGACCAGAGCCTTCTATGTTTTCAAGTGAAACACCTATGTCGTCGGCAATCTTGTGTGCAAGTGGAGTCGCTTTGCGTGTTTGTGTCGCAGATGCAACTGTTTCGGTTGTAACATCAATAGTGTCAGCAGTACTTGGTGTAGCTTCTTCTTGTCTTGCAACTGGTTTTGGAGCAGACTCGTCGATGGAACCAATCGTGTCACCAATCGTGCATTCATCTCCGCTTTTATTCGCGATAGATAAAATTCCATCGATAGGTGCAGGTAATTCTTGGGTGACTTTGTCAGATTCAATTTCTACAAGTGGCATGTCACGATCAACCCATGCCCCATCCTCAATAAGCCATTGTCCCAAGACAACTTCTGAAATGGATTCGCCAAGCGTTGGAATAATGATAGGTGTGGTCATGAATTTTCCGATGTAAGACCTAGGGCTTCAATGAGTATTCGATGTTGTTCAATATTATGCATTTTATTTGATGCAACAGCGGGGGACGCACATGCGCGCCTACAAACTCGTGTTAATGATATGTCAAGTGTGTCTCTGAATGTCGCATCGATGTACCGCCATGCTCCCATATTTTCTGGTTCTTCTTGGACATACATGTACTCAGCGTTTGTGTATTTTTCAAGAATTCTTCTGACTTGCGCAGTTGGGAAGGGGTACAGCTCTTCTATTCGAACCAATGCGATTGCTTGGCGTTGAGATTCAGGAATTGTTTCTCTATATTCAAACAAATTGTAGAACACTTTGCCTGAACAAAAGATAACACGTTGAACGGATGACGATGTTGCAACATCGTCATCGATGATGGTTGAAAATCCGCCATTTGTAAGGCTCGAAACCGTAGAGACCGCTAGAGGGTGCCGCAATAAACTCTTTGGAGTCATCACAACGAGTGGCTTTCTAAAGTTCCACTTAATTTGTCTACGAAGAGCATGGAAAATTTGAGCAGGGGTCGTTGGGTTCATTACAGTTATATTGTTGTTCGCACATAACGCTAGAAAACGTTCTAGCCTAGCTGAAGAATGCTCTGGTCCTTGCCCCTCATATCCGTGAGGCAACAACATCACAAGACCTGAAGAGCGCTTCCATTTTACTTCTGCTGAAGCGATAAATTGGTCAATGATGACTTCGGCGCCATTGGCAAAATCTCCGAACTGTGCTTCCCAAATTACAAGCATCT
>JABHWX010000194.1 GCA_018657585.1 Phycisphaerae bacterium | reverse complement strand
GAGCAAAAATTACAGGAGCTGGTACACCAAGAATTACAATTGAAGGGGTCGAACAACTTGGCGGAGCAACACATACTGTTATGCCTGATCGGATAGTCGCTGGTACATGGGCAATTGCTGCTGCAATGACAAATGGTGGTGTTACCATCGAACGATTTCCACTTGACCATCTCCTTGCTGTAACAGATGTCCTTTCAAGAGTTGGGGTGCATGTTCAGCAAACAGACACAACGCAAAATCCCTCGGCATGCACAGTACAAGTTGTCAGCGATCGAAACTTGAAATCCGTCATGTTTACAACACAGCCATATCCCGGATTCCCGACTGACCTTCAGGCACAGATGATGGCGCTACTCTGCCTCTCAAAAGGAAACAGCATCATCACAGAAAAAATTTATCCAGAACGCTTTATGCATGTTCCAGAGTTAAGCAGAATGGGTGCAAGATTGGTGAAACAGGGCTCGACAGTTGTGGTGCAAGGTGTGGATAGGTTTATTGGCGCTCCAGTTATGGCAAGCGATTTACGTGCCTCCGCAAGTCTTATCATTGCTGGGCTAGCCGCAGAAGGGGAAACCATTGTTAGCCGCGTATACCATCTTGACCGAGGCTATGAACAAATGGAAAAAACTCTCTCAGAGCTAGGTGCAGATATCAAAAGAATCGATGATACGCAAGTGGTTGATGGATTACCCGTTGTCGAAATCCCTCCTGCCAAGAAACTCGTACAAACCGACAGCTGAAGCTACTGCTACATTTATAGATGGTACCCTTGGTGTCATTGGAATCTCTGCGAGTTCATCGCAAAGAGATATGGTATGAGCAGATAATCCTGATTTTTCTTCACCCATAATAAGTGCCCACTTCTGTGAAGGATCAACTTCCCACATCGGCTTAGCTTTATTACCAGTTTCGCAACCAATTAACTTCACTCCAAAGTTATCTTTTAATTCGCTTAACGCCGTCGCCCAATCATCCACAACCGCCCATGGAACTGAAAGTGCGTGCCCCATTGAAACTCGAATAGCTTTCCTGTAAAGAGGGTCACAACATGTTCGGTCAAGCACAATCGCATCTACGCCGAAAGCTGCTGCATTGCGAAACAGAGCGCCCATGTTATCTACATTTGTAATCCCCTCTGCGAGAAGGAGTGAGAACATATCTTTTGATTCCAAAGATTGCATTATTTTATGTAAACCAAGAGACGCATCGTCCGGTCGATGCACTAGAGCCAAAGTTCCTCGATGAATATGAAAACCTGAAATGCTGGACATTAGCGAAACATCTGCAACATACACATCCAATAATGGGTTTTTTATGTAAGGAGCAAGTCTTTCATACTTCTGAGGAGACAAGAACAACGAATGAACTTTCCAAGATGAATCAAGTAATCGTCTCACGACCATTTCGGACTCAACCATGCATAGGTGACGCCTTCCACGCAAATCTGCATCTCTCACACTGCGATATAAATCTACACGAGAATCTTCTAGTGAAGTAACAATCGAAATGTTACTGTGATCATATTTTGAATCCATCAACGATTAGGAAAATCTAGTTTCATCCGTTCTAGTATTTCTGTTCTTGCGTTTTCAAACTCCTGTGCACTTTCACGAAGAGATTTCGCCAGTTGCGCTGCATTGCTTGGTGAATTTTCAGAAAGAGAACTCTCCTCTAAAATTTTGACTGAATCTCGCAAATCAGTAAGTGCAGCAAGTAGTTGCCAAGACGCAGCATTTAGTTGCTCGTAGGCAATTTCTCGGTCTGTAGGCCTATAGAGTAAGCGCCAAGGGCTAGCGGAAATTTCATCGATTGCTTTCTCGGCTCTAACTGATATCTGTTCAACATTTTGCAAAATGTCGGTTACATCTGCAGCCCATTTTGGAGCTGATTGTTCATACGTTGCACTCATATTTTCCAAAGACGCCATAGTACGTTTCAATGATTGCATTGATTTTTCAACATTTGGAAGAATATTTGCACGAACATCCTTGACCATTTCTTGAACATTTTGCAAAGTTGCTTCTACTGTTGAAGGAATACTTTCACTATCAGTAAGGATTTTTGATATTGAACTTTCCCATGCTGGCCAAGCGTCCTCTGTCGATTGCATTATCGTATTTATAGATTCTAAGCCCGATTTTGCAGAACCGATTGCTGCATGTAACGCTTGTGATTCTTCTTCGCCAAGTAACATCTCTAACGCTCCGCCATCATCAGAAATGACTTCACTAATCTTCCTCAACGCAGCTAGGGACTTTGAGATATTCACCTGTGCATCTCTGCCGAGCAATTGTGCAACCATAGTCTCAGTAGACCCTATTAGAATGTCTTGTTCGGTTGCAATTTTGCCACTTCCAACATCTGAAATAGCAAGCCACCCTGTCGAACCAAGCAAACCCGCACGAGAGCAAATAGTAGCATTTGTGTAGAGAGAATATTGGCTGTCAAGCTGAAAACTAACATCTATGAATGAAGTTGGTCCATCACTTTCAGCACGAGGTGTTACCGAAATAACATCTCCAACTAATACTCCGCCTAACCGAACTTTAGAACCAGAAGACAGAGTTCCAATTCCTTCAGAAACATTAAATGTAACGCTGTACATTGATACCGAGGTTGTTAATTTCGACCATGCATCCGTCAAAATAGTGAACACACCCAAGCCCAGTACAATTGAGATACTTACGAAAATTCCTGCTCGTAAATTATTTCTTCTTTTAGTTCTTGCTTGTGACATATTGTATTACTCCTTGGAGGAATGCACTGATGGGCCTCGTGACAATCTCGGTGTTTCAATTCCTAACAGGTCTTCTGCATAACTTGAATCTTCTTTACGCTTTGTAAGTGGGCCATCCGCATCGCCCCGTAAAAATTGTCGTATTAGCTGTTGTCTTTCGTCAAGTTCGTCGATTTGTCCCAATGGCCAATCACGCAATTTCTCAAACACTTCGCGTTTTTCGACCATAAGCATTTTACCTTTGTCAAGCATTGCCATTCTATCCGCAATAACAAAAGCAGAGTCCATTTCATGTGTAACAACAACGCTTGTTGCTCCTGCTTTTTTGGCGAGGTCGAGAATTAATTGATCAATGCTTGCGCTCGTTACTGGGTCAAGCCCAGCGGATGGTTCATCATAAAATAATAACTTTGGATCGAGTGCGAGCGCTCTCGCAAGCCCTGCACGTTTTTTCATGCCACCTGAAATTTCTGCTGGGAATTTATCGGCTGCTTCACGCAACCCAACTTGCTCGAGTTTGATCTTGACAATAAATTCAATAATGTCAGGGTCCAAATCCGTATGTTCTCTCAGAGAAAGTGCAACATTATCTGCAACGCTCATCGAATTGAATAGAGCTCCAGATTGAAATAGAATTCCAAATTGCCTACGCACTCTGTTAATACCGTGTTCATCAAGTGAAGCTAAATCATTACCGAAAACTTCAACATTTCCCCCATCGGGAATAAAAGTACCAATCATGTGCCGAAGCAAGGTCGATTTGCCAGATCCAGATCCACCCATAATGACAAGAATTTCTCCCTCATGCACATCGAGGTTCACCCCATCGAGCACAGTCTGATCCCCGAACCTACAGACTAGATCACGTACCGTAATAACTGGGTCATTCGCCATGTTGAACCATATCCTCCACTAACTGTGCAGGATACACCAGAACTCCATCCTCTTCGGTTTGAATACGAAGCCAAGCGAAGCGATTTGTGAATTTATTTCCACCCTCGACTGGCAAAAACAAGTCATATTGAGCTGTCATTTTTACCATTTTCTTATTTTCAAAGAGAAGAACATAGGACAATTCGGCCTCTATTGGAACCATACCCAAAAACAAATTGCTTCCATCAACTGGCGACTCAGCAATATCCTCATCCAAATGCCCGCTTTGCAATGTACCGTATTGAGTATGGAGCGAATGCAGAAACGCTGTTGCTTCATCGGGTGTACTTGATGAAGAAAATATATCCAAAAAACTCTCCACGCTTCCTGATTGTCCGTCAACAATCGCGTGTACTGGACCCTGTTCAATCATTGATCGTACGTTTATATTCCACCAGAGCATTCCACCACCCCATAAGCCAGTGATTGTTGCCCCTACAAGAATGGATGCCCATGCTAATCGTACACCTCGAGTATCGCCACGTGCTTTAATCTCAACGAGCGCTCGGAACCCCGCGAAAATTGCAGCGATTGAAAACAGTGGGCAAAGACCTATCGCACAGAGTGCAGAGACCATAGACCATGCGTTCAATCTTTTCTTTTGCATACTTCGTTATTGATCACACTGAGAATCTTTTGGAAAGATAATATCACCGTGTGTAGTGTCGTCAATTTTAATGCAGCAGAACTTAGCCTCTACAAAATCACCACCCGGAACGATTTCAAACATAAGCGTTCCATGTACACTTTCTGTTTCAAAAACCAAAATGACGGGCATTGGTGTGATTTGACCACTTGGTTGAAGATCTTGATCGTCAGCTTCCCAATCAACAACAACTGAATCGAACGACCCATATCTACTTAACAATAGATTTGCAAATTCATCAATTTCTTCATCTGAAACAGCAGAATTCTGAGAAGAAAAATTCTTTCTAACTTCTTCAAAATCGTGAGAGTAACTTGCCGTGATTACTTCTGATGCTGTTTGAGTAACATCACCTAATATTCCTTTGGCTTTTGAATACACATAATATCCACCCCAGCAACTTAACACAGTTGTAATAACACCAAGAAATATTCCAGCAATAGCGAGCTTTTTACCTAATAAATGTGATGACTTTATTTTCAAAAGAGCAACAATTCCCAAAATTGGTCCAAAAATTGTGACTACTGGGCAACAAAATATCAATGAACAAATCAGAGATGCAATTGCTAATTTGCTTCGTTGGGTGTTATCGTAGTGCTGAACCTCTGTCTGTTCAAAGGTATCTGTTTGGTTCGTATTCATTCCGTTTTTGCCTTTCGGTCTTGTTCAACAATTTCATTGGGAACACCAAGAAACTCAATCATGTAATCCTCGTATGATTGCTGATCCTCTTCTCTAGAAAAATCAAGATGGAGTTCATTGATTACTTTTGTGCCTTGCCCAATCCATACATTCCATAAATCAAAATCAACATGCTCAAGAATCCAGTTGCCAATTGCGCCCGGTAGTGGCGGCTCTTCTAGTGGCTT
>JABHWX010000193.1 GCA_018657585.1 Phycisphaerae bacterium | reverse complement strand
CCCGTTGATTTAACGCATATCTTTCGAATTTCAGTATTTTCCCACCGAGCATCCTTTTTAATAAGTTCAGCCTGAATTACTGCATCATCTGCATCGATACCGACACGGATGTGTTGAAGAAGCACATCTGTTGGAGGAAGACAAGCTACACACTGCTTTCCATGAAAAGATGCAAGAGCTTCACCAATACCTGCAAAATCTCCTGAAGCAACTTCTACAGCGCCTTCAAGTTCTGGTTCGGTATTCCCTTTTATCTGCATCAACCGGATTACATCACCACCAAATTGCACAGCAATTGGCGGAGGAGAAAATGAGTTATGCAACCATTGAAATGTTCCCATGAACCATTCACTCGGTTCAAAGAAAGAAGTTCTCTAGTTCTAGCGTAGCAGGAAGGTTGGAATATGAGGGTCAGGCGGATAACTCGCCTGCACAATGCGACTACCTAATAAATCGGAATCGGTGGAACTCAGGTATGAGTGGCGGTGGAAGCCAATACACGCCCCATGCCTTGCCAATAAGCAGGTCTCTATGCACAACAAATGGTGAATCGTCAATTTGCGAAGCCACATACTCGTCAGGATTGCCCCAAAGGCGACCATCGAGAGAATACTCGCTGTTATCTCCCGCCATCATGAACTGGTCTTCTCCAAGAATTGCAAGTTTGTCTGGATGTGTCCCAAAAGCGTGTGACCCAGCACGTACAAGTTCTTCGTTTCCTTGTGCAGTAGGATTTTTTGTGGCGGTGCTTTGTAATTTATTGCTTCTGTAATACAAATCGTGAGCTACTTGGATTCGAGTAACTGCAAACGGAGAGCCGTCAAAATGCCATTCTAAACTTGCAGCACGACCGCCTAAACCAGCGATATCTTCAACTGGAACTGAAGCGTCAGTGTTCGTTGCTAATCGTAATCGCATTTCGGGATCAAATTCGTAAAGTAACTGCGAAACTCTATCGCCATCAACATATAGAGACATCGCTTGATCTGCATGCCAACACTCAAGACGAACTGGAACGCCAGCGGACAAATCGGGGATATCAGCTTGTACCTCTTGAATGGGATTACCATCTAGTGACAACATTACTAAGGTTGCTTGTTGCCCCGATACACTCCAAACAAATCGGTGTTGCAATGCCTCAAGTGTGAAGCTCGCTGTGAGACCGGCTGTTTCAGGAGTTATTGTGGCTGAAACTCTGATATCTGCAATCGGCTCGCTTCGTGTGAAGTTTGGCATAAGCATGTTGTAGGGAAGCCAGTCATCAATCAAAATTCGGTTCTGATCCCACGTAAGCACAGAAGGTTCAGTCGTAGTGCAATACCAAGTTCTATCTTGGACAGTCCAAGCACTATTTGGCTTTGCAATCCAAGGCGAGCCTTGCCAAGGTCTGGACAGTGCAAGTTTGTCGATAGGTATTGCATCTGTGTCTGAGAGTAATCTCCACAAAGATCGCTGAATAAATTCAGGTTTTCTTTGAATTTCAAAAACATCACCGTTCTTGCTTGCAAAAATATCGCCGTCTGCAATCCAAATAGTTTCACCCGGTAACCCAATGAGGCGTTTGATGTAGTTTGCGGATGGACCTTGCGTATCTGTGGGATTTTTAAAGACGACGACATCGTACCTGTCTGGTCCAAAGAATGGATAGAGTGTCTTTAACACAAGCACTCGATCACCCAATCTTGAAGACGCTCGCTTTATGCTTGCCATTGAGAGTGGAACATTTCTGCCAAGAAGCGGGTCGGAGAACTTTCGGTGGTCAACATTCATGCGGGGGTCGTACCCGATTGTAAAATCATGTCCGGTCTGATCACTATGCACGAGCAAGTGCTGACCAAGTAGGGTCGGAGCCATTGAACCAGTTGGAATCACAAACCCTTCTACGACAAATCCACGAAAAACCATTGCAAAAACAAACGCTACTATCAAGGATTGCAGTGTTTCGATAAGGTTTGTTTTCTTATTTTCAGAACTTCCCATTGTCACCCTTTATCGGAATCCTTCCCTTGTTTTCTTTTTCTTCTGCGCCGCTTTCTGCGTTTTTTCTTTGGCTTATCCTCGTCTTGAGAGGATGCTTGCGCACCCTTTTCTTTATTGTTGATTTTATTCTTGTTTTGCCTAGAACTTCTGTTTTTCTTCTTGGGTTTTTTCTCTTCGATAAACTGATTCATTTCCCAAGGGCGCGGGCAAGTCTCTGGGTCGCTTAAATCTTCTAAAGGGAATGCGACGCGTCGCCTATCGTGCTCAAGTTCTACAAGGACAAGTTGCGTTAAAATTTTCCCATCAAGAACAATGCCCGGACCTTCTGGGGT
>JABHWX010000192.1 GCA_018657585.1 Phycisphaerae bacterium | reverse complement strand
CGAGAGCTTGTCGTATCCAGATAGTATTCCGAGTCAAGTATGCAAGCCCAATCATGATAAGTGACACGCTCATCACCATAATAATTAGGCCCAATACAGCCATATTTGAATCGGCTGAAGAAACCACAAGAAAGGTCCTCCCTATGACTACAAACACAAGCGCACTCAACAAGTCATTCATGCGTTGGCGACTCCACTGTGCTTGCCTAAATGCTCTACTTCGCAACCCAAGGCGAGGAACTAATTTCTTAAAACCAGAAAACACAATTCCAGCAGAAACCACTGGCAAACATGTATCAAATAACATGGTGATGGCTGGAGTCTGAATGTTTTGACCAAGTACGAAAAGCGCCACCAACACCATACTAATAGACCACAAAAGAATACCCATGCTCGTGAGGGAGAGCCCGCCTCGGCAACCAACCAGTTCCTTTCGTTTGCACATGACAAACATTGGCAGCAACAAGACCAATGCAAGTAAGCCGAAACCCACAGACGCCAAAACGATTGCCTGTTTTGGAAGTGTTTTTACAAACGCAGGTACAGATAATGCATCAGGAGCGTTCGCCATAATAGCAAGGGCTGCAAGTAGACACGAAACGAAAAAACTAGCTACAACTCCAGTTACAGAATTGCCAACACGTTTTGGGTTTTGCATTGGGGTTAAGCGCCTTGATGCAGGATCGATTGTTTCAATGATAGTTAATCGAATTGGTTCCCCACATTCTGGGCAATCCCCATCAGCCACCAAGCCGCGCAAATCGTACCCACATCGAGAACAGGGCAACGACAATGCAACCGCCATCTCGCTGAGGATCCCTTCTGCGATTGGAGATTGTGATTGTGATTCGGTAGTCATGATATTTTGCGTTCTTTGAGATACTTTATGGACAAATAACACCAATATCTGGGAAATTTCGGTAATACCCATCGTGGTCTAGGCCGTACCCTACAACAAACTCATCTTCTATTTCAAAACCTACGTATTCACAAGGAACATCCATCGCAGAGTCAATTTTCTTGCGAAGGAGCACACATGATTGAATTGATTTTGGTTGCATTTCTTCTAGTTCTTGCCGTATGCGGGTGAGTGTTTTACCCGAGTCGAGAATGTCGTCTACAAGTAAAACGTGTCTCCCTTTCACATCGGGTAACTTGCCAATCATTGGGTCGTTATTACTTTGAGTAGACTTGCCAATATAGCTGCTAGCAGTCATCAATTGGATTCTGATTTTCATTGGAAGGTGGCGCATAAGATCTGCAACAAATATAAGAGAGCCTGTCATCACTGCAACAAGAACAATTTCTTGTTCATCATCAACATTAATTAGATTTGAAGTTATCGCTTCGCCGATTGCTCGAACTCTATCTGAAATTGCACCTCTTGTAATTACTATTTTTTCAATATCACGAATCATAAAAATCTATTAACTCCCATTAATTTGGATCCAAGTCGAAGCCAAATACGCAAAACCAAGTAACGTAGAAAATGCAATGGCATCAGTCACCATTATGAGGAAAATTGCAGAGGCCTGTGCGGGATCTGCACCAAGTTTTCGCATGATAAGTGGAATAGCAGCTCCAGTGAATGTGCCAACGCCCATTGAGACGACCATTGCACTGCCAATAATAACGCCGAGTTTTGCTGGTTGTTGGTCGCCAAAAGTCCATAACAGCAACGCCACTGCACCACCAATTGTGACTCCAGCAACTAATCCAACAAGTATTTCCCTTCGCATAAGGGGTAGAATTCGATCCTTCCGAACCTCATCAAGAACTATGCCACGAAGTGTTACCGCAAGTGCTTGGTGTCCTGCGTTCCCCGCAAGCGCTGCAACAAGGGGCATGAATACAGCTAAAAGCGCTACTTCCTTAATCAGCCAATCAAATCGCAACACGATGTATGTCGCTGGCAACATCATGATCGCTGAAGAAATCAACCAAGGCATCCGTCCTTTTAGTTTTTCTGCCAAATCTGAATATACCGCCTCGCCAGCACCGGCGCCAACTGTTTTTTGTACGTCTTCAGTTTGTTCTTCTTCAATAATATCAATGACATCATCTACGGTGATAATTCCAAGAAGACGATTATATGAATCGACAACTGGGAGCATTTCATACCCGTACCTCTCAAATTCCCTCGCAACCTGTTCACGATCTGTATCGCTATGAACAACCGATACTTTGTGTTCCATAGTTTCTGCCACTGTTGCAGAAGATAAACCAATCAAGAGCGCTCGAAGGCTAACTATACCCACCAACTCGTCGTTTCTATTTGTTACTGGCAAATCTTGAACGTGTTCTGGTAATTCTCTCTCGCGAAGTACATCGACCACCTGCATGATAGATAACCCCTCATCGAGCGAAACAAAATCTGTTGTCATAATGCCTGCTGCAGATTCTTCTTCATAATCACAAAGTTGACGTAGTTTGCGTGCTGAAGAAACTGGCATACAAACAAAAGTTGGCTCTGTATATTTCTCGTCAAGCCCACGGATGATTGAAACAGCATCATCTGGAGCCATTGTTGTAAGCAACGTTGCTGCGCACTGTTTACGGCCATCATCAAAAAGATTTTCAATAATGGTCACTGCAAGAGGCACTTCCATTTCAGAAAGAGCTTCAGCAGCAGCCTGGTCTTCCATGAGCTCAATGACCTCTGCCGCTTCAACGTCATCAAGATCTTCAAGTGTGTCAGCTGCGTCCGCGGCTTTTTGCTTTGTAACTGCAGAAGCCAATGCAGAAGTGTCTATTGTGTGAGATATTAAATCCGCAACATGTAAATCTTCTGGCGAGACCTCTTGTGTAACTTCTATTGCTGGTTCTTCTGTTGGAGGTTTGTCTGCCATGATGGCGATTGTATGAGAGCCAGTCCGTTACTGCTTATCTGGGAGTTGGTGCTTTCTTGAAGGTTTGCCTAGGCGAGTGCCCTCTCCAGTAGGATCATCTTCGTCAGTTTCAAACCTAGGAAGGTTTTCCCCTACAACATGCACTCCTGTGTAATGATTGTGAATGATTTGTACTGCTTCCTCGGGGTCGTCTACAAGAGAAAATAAATCAAGGTCTTCTGGATCAATCGTCTTAAACTCTTCCGTAAGTGTTGTGCGCATCCAGTCAATCAAACTAGACCAATATTTTTTGCCCACTAATACAACTGGAAAGGGTTTAATTTTGAGTGTTTGAAGTAGGGTAAGGGATTCAAAAAATTCATCTAGAGTTCCAAATCCTCCCGGGTAAATCACGAATCCACGTGCATATTTCACAAACATAACCTTGCGAATAAAGAAATATCGAAAATCCAATTCAATTGTTTGGTAAGGATTTGCGTCCTGTTCAGAAGGAAGGTTGATATTCAACCCCACTGATGTTCCGCCAGCCTCAAATGCTCCTCGATTTGCGGCCTCCATGATTCCCGGACCACCACCCGTAATAACCGCAAAACCCGCGTTAACGAGCGCTTTTCCACATTTCATAGCAGATTGATAATTGGAATCGTCTTCTGGTAGACGAGCCGAACCAAAAACAGTAACCGCAGGCGGTAAATTAGTCAGTGCATCAATTGCCTCTACGAATTCGCCTTGAATCCGAAGAACGCGCCATGATTCTAGTGAAAGGCTATTATTTGGCATATGTAAAAAACTCTCTTTTGTGGCGTAAGTCGTTGTTATTACTTGGGTTACGCTTGGTGATTTGATTTAATACAGGAAAGATGATAGAATAGCACGGCTATGGCAACTTCAAAGACAACCACAAAAAAGAAAAAAGCAAAACAGTCGAAACCAAGAGCAAAAAAGGCGCAAAAGCCCAATTTTGAGTCGTTTTCAGCGACTGTTGAGTATCTTCAGAATCAAACCAATTACGAACACAGAAGGTTTGTTCAATACAACGAGGATAACTTTAAGCTCGATCGTATGCGAGACCTGCTAACCGCTCTTGGAAATCCCCAAGAAAAGGTAGCAATGATTCACGTTGCAGGAACCAACGGCAAAGGATCGACCATTGCGATGATCGCTTCCATGCTAAAGGGCAATGGTTACACTGTTGGATCGTATACTTCCCCACACCTTATTGATATTCGAGAGAGAATCACTGTAGATGGAAACATGATCAGTGAAGAAGAATTCACTTCACTTATAAAGGTTGTTGTTGATGCAGCAAACAAAATTGATTTCTCTCCATCCTACTTTGAACTCATCACTGCAACAGCATTCAAGTTCTTCGCAGACCAAGCAGTTGATTTAGCAGTTATTGAAACTGGTCTAGGTGGTCGCCTTGACTCGACTAATGTCATCACGCCACTCATGACGTTGATTACAAAAATTGATCTTGAGCACACAAATATGCTCGGAAATACTGTTGAAGACATTGCTCGGGAAAAAGCTGGCATATTTAAATCTTCTATACCTGCAATCAGCGCACACCAAAACGAAGAAGTAACAACTGTACTCAAACAGTGCGCCGAAGAAACAAACACCGAAGTACGTGTGATTGCACAAGATATTGAGTTCAGCGCTCGATTTGGCGGCGGCCCAAACGGTAAACAACACACACGCATCTGTGTCATCACTGAAGATGCTCAATATATGCACATCCCTGTTCCACTTGATGGTGAACACCAAGCAACAAACTGCGCACTTGCAATCTCTGCAATAAACGAACTGAAGAAACTCGGATACAAGTTTGAAGATTTGGCAATGTACGATAGCCTCGCAACAACCACTATTAGTGGAAGAATGGAAATGGTTTGGAACCGACCAAAAATTATTGTCGACGTGGCGCATGACCCAGCAGCACTTCAAGCACTCATTAAATCGGTTGGTGCACATGTCCCTTACGATTCTATGGTTTGTGTATTCGGAGTTGCGAAAGACAAAGATATAGACACAATGCTTCAGAAAATTTCTCTCGGTGCTGACAAAATTATCTTTACAAAAGCAAAAAGTCATCATCGTGCCGTAGAACCAAAAATTCTCCAAAAAAGGTTTGCTGAAATCAGTGGAAAAATGACGCAAATAGCTGACACGCTTCCAGAAGCACTTGAAATTGCTGCTCGTGCAGCTAGTCAAGAAGATTTAATCTGTGTCACAGGTAGTTTTCACCTAGTTGGCGAAACGAAATCCCATCTAAGACAACTTGCTTCTAAAAAGTAATGAATACTGCGGTATCCTGCCTCTTTTATGACCAGTAACACTGATACAACAAAAGTGCACAGATACTGTGCAGAGGTCGCAAACTCACTTGAAACACACTGGCAAAAGTGTTGGGCAGATGACGCTGTCTATGCAATTGGAAATCCCGGCGAAGAAGGTTTTGACTCTTCTAAACCAAAATTCTATTGCCTCGACATGTTCCCCTATCCAAGCGGCGCTGGGTTACACGTTGGACACCCAGTTGGATATATTGGCAGCGACATTATTTCACGGTTTAAAAGAATGGGTGGGTACAACGTTCTTCATCCAATGGGTTGGGATGCCTTTGGTTTGCCTGCAGAACAATATGCTATTGAAACTGGTGTGCACCCAGCAGTCACAACCAAAAAAGCAATCGATACATTCCGCAGACAACTCCAACGGATCGGGTTTAGTTACGACTGGTCAAGAGAGTTTGCAACCATAGATCCAGAGTATTACAAATGGACTCAATGGATATGGCTTCAAGCATACAACGCTTGGTTCAACCCAAAAACAAATTGTGCAAAACCCATTCAAAATCTTCTGGATGAACTTGAAAACGGAACAGTTGTTCCGGAAAATGGATCTTGGGAACAGCTCGATAAAAAAGAAAAAGCAACATACATAGATAGCAAACGAATTGCGTATCTTGGAGAACAGGTAGTAAATTGGTGCCCCAAACTTGGGACTGTTCTCGCAAACGAAGAAGTTATAGATGGGCGAAGTG
>JABHWX010000191.1 GCA_018657585.1 Phycisphaerae bacterium | reverse complement strand
TACGAAGGCGTGTTCTTAGCAACAGATGGATCAGCAAATGGCCTTCTTTCAGTTGACTACGGTATTTCTGAAGAGCCAGCTGCCGCCGCTGGTGGCTCAATTGGTTTAGATGGCAATGGATCTGACGTTACTGATTTTAACCCTGTTGCTTTTGCTGTAGATTCAACGGGACTCGTAAACGTTGGTCAGGTGATTGCTGAAAATGAACTTATTGAAATCGCACTTGATGCAGAGATAGACCCTGCCGCAGTTGTTGTTGAGGTATTGCTATACAACGGTGCTGATGGAACGTTTTACGACACTCTTGACGTTTCTACGTTTGCGGTTGGGACGACATACGGACAAAATACGTTGTACTCCACCCTTACAACTTTGCAAGATGGTTTAGATGGCATTGCGATTACTGTTGATGGAGTCTTGAAAAACTTTATCAGTTACGAAGGAGCCTTTGTTGCAACAAATGGTGCTGCGAATGGGGAGATATCTGAAGATATCCTAGTTGCACAAGTAGATGGAGCAGAAACAGATTCGCTTACCTTGATTGGCACAAGTGGTAACTATGCTGGGTTTACATGGGCAGGTCCTTTTGCTCCAAGAACCCCAGGTGTAGAAAATGCAAATCAGACAATTCAGACGTATGGAGAGTTTATTGAAATAGCGATTGATAAGGATACCGACCCAGACACTGCACAAGTGCATTTGTACGATGGGTCTGATGGAACGGTATATGCCACTCTTGAGGTGAACACATTCGATATTGGCACGACCTACGGACACTCAACGCTCTATTCGCTTACGCAGACTTTGCTCAACGACATTGCAGGCATTGCAATTACTGTCGATGCTGAATTGAAGCGATTCATTAGTTACGAAGGACAATTTCTTGCGACAGACGGTCCAGCTAATGGAATACTCTCAGAAGATATTGTGCTTACACAAGC
Organism: Phycisphaerae bacterium; assembly: GCA_018657585.1. Taxonomy (GTDB): domain Bacteria; phylum Planctomycetota; class Phycisphaerae; order Phycisphaerales; family SM1A02. Next base: position 13,177 of record JABHWX010000191.1, on the reverse strand, counting down.
AAGCAGTAGTAGCGATGATGCGTTAGGTCTTATAGGAACGGGAAGTCAATATGCCGACTTTACATGGGCTGTGCCTTTAGCAAGATCGCTTGGTGTGGTTAATCCAGGGCAAACAATTGATGACTTTGGCGAGTTTGTTGAAATAGCGCTCGATACATACATTGATCCGAGTGATGTTCAAGTATTGTTATACGACGGTGCTGACGGCACGATATACGATACTCTTGAAGTAGAAACTTTTGTTGTAGGTGAAGAGCAGGGCGGAAAGATTATTTATGCAAGCCCGATATTTTTAACTGATGATATACAGAATGGTTCAGATGGTATTGCCATTGTTATTGATGGTGTACTTGAGCAGTTCGTCAGCTACGAGGGCACGTTTGTGGCAACTGAAGGAGCTGCAAACAATACTTTGTCAGAGGATTATGGTGTTTCAGAAATAGTTCCTATACCAGCGGGTAGTTCGGTTGGATTGATTGGGACAGGCTCCGACTATGATCATTTTGCATCGACTATTTTCTCGACTCGTTCTGACGCGGATGTGAATGTAGGCCAGCTAATTGTCGAAAATGAATTAGTCGAAATTGCTCTTGATATTGGAGTAAACCCAGACACTGCTACTGTTGAAGTGCTGCTGTACGACGGTGCAGATGGAACCGTGTACGACACCCTAAATGTTAGCACGTTTGATGAGGGTTCAACCTATGACCAACATCGGCTGTATTCGACATTCACTACATTGCAGGATGGGGTAGACGGTATTGCTATCTCTATTGATGGAGTATTGCAACAATTTATAAGTTACGAGGGTCAGTTTGTTGCATCAGATGGTGCTGCTGATGAAGAACTTTCAGAAGAAATCGACGAAACTCAGATAGATGGTGGTGAAACAGAATCGATTGGGCTCGTAGGAGAAGGTGCTGAATATTCCGACTTCACGTGGGATGAGCCACTTGAGAGAACACCTGGCACAGAAAATGCAGGTCAATCAATCGAATTCTTTGAGTTTATAGAAATAGTGGTAGACGATACTGTTGGGGTTTCTGATGTAAGTCTTGAGCTCTACGATAGTGATGGTTTGGTGTACGCTGAACTATCAAGTTCTGATTTGACTCTTGGATCATCTTTTGGCGGGATGAATTTCTACTCAGTAGAGTGGGAGGTAGATTTTCTTGAAGATGGGCCAGCTGCGGTAGCAGTTCTTGGCGATGGTGAAGTGGTTTCAGAGAGTAGTATTTACCAATTTATTAGTTACGATGGGATTGTTGTTGCAGTTGAAGGTGCAGCTCTTGGAATGACTTCGAGTGCGATTCCGTTTTCAATAATCAATACTGGAGTCGACACATCGTTAGGTTTGGTTGGGGTTGGATCATATTATTCCGATTTCCAATGGGCTCTGTCACTAACCTATTCTGTAGGGAGTATGAATGCTGGTCAGGCAATCATAGAACTTGATGAAATAGTAGGTTGTATGGACCTCTCTGAAGTGGCTTGTTTGCTTCTCGATGGAAAGTTTATGGGCGAAACAAGCATCTGCGCAGATGTCCCATGTGATCAAACGGGATCCGTAGCTCCTTGCTGCTTTAGTACAGGATACTGCGAAGATATCCCTCCAAGTTTATGTGATGATCTAGGTGGCACTGCCAATGGCGGATCAGATTGTGCAAGCATTTCTTGTATTACTGACGAGGGCGGCGCTTGTTGTTTGGAAAGCACATCGTGTTTGAATTTAGATCTTGAATCGTGCGATGATTTGGGCGGAACATTTTATATTGGTGAGGATTGTGCTGATCGGCCTTGTATTGGTACTTGTTGTTTGCCAGAAGGATCGTGTTCAGACATACTCACTTCTGACGAGTGCGCGGGTGTGTTTGGAACATATCGTTCTGGGTTGCTCTGTGAAGATAATCCATGTGTGGGTGCATGTTGCGTTAATCCACTTACCTGCGACGTTACATCTGAAGTTTCTTGTGTGAGAACTCTTGGCGGCATCTTCCAAGGGTACGGCTCGGAATGTTCGGATGATCCATGTGGGTTCGGTTCTACCGGTGCATGTTGTATTATTGCGGGAGATGCTTGTACAGAAATATTTGAATCACAATGCGATGCCCTTGGTGGTGCGTTTTCAGGTGACGATACGTGCCAAACAACTATTTGCCTTATTGATGCAGTTCTAGGTGCCTGTTGCCTGAGTACAGGATATTGTGCGGATGTCATATCTGAGAACGCTTGCCGTGCTCTTTCTGGAACATATCAAGGCGACAATTCGTCTTGTGCATCAGATCCATGTACTGGAGCATGTTGTTTGCCGTCAGGTTCATGCGTTGATGTTGAAGATGAGAGCGATTGCGATTCGCTCCGTGGGCAATTCCTTGGGTATGGAGCAAATTGTTCATCCGTTCCTTGTAAAGGTTCCTGTTGTCTAGCGAGTGGGAGTTGTGCTGATGTCATTATGCGGTCTACTTGCGATATGCTAGCTGGCACGTTTATGGGTGCAGGTACATCTTGCAAAAATGCACCTTGTAGTGGAGGATGTTGTCTATCACCTGCTGGTTGCGAAGAGGTCTCTCCAACATCTTGCGTTGAGATGGGCGGTGCCTTTATGGGTACAGGAACATCTTGCATTGGCGACCCTTGCATCGAAGGTTCGTGTTGCCTTAATAGTGGATCTTGTCTAGAAACAAATCAAGAGGGATGCGATTTTGTTCTCGGGACTTACTTTTTAGGGTCTAGGTGTGATACCGACCCATGTCTAGGCGCATGTTGTATGTGGGCTGGCGGATGCGAAATGCTATCGATTGATACATGCAATAGTTTGTGGGATCCAGACGAAGACGGTATTTGGGAAGAAGAGAATCCGCCGGGCTATTGGAACGGGTATGGCACAAGTTGTGGTCCAGCAGCATGTACTCCAACAGGATCGTGTTGCATGCCAAGCGGTTCTTGTGTGGACATTATGGATGTTCCAAACGCAGACACTTCCCCTGATGGCTTCGTTTATTTTTGTGAAGAAGTTCTTGGGGGAACGTACACCTTTGGTCAATCTTGTAGTGATAACGATTGTGAAGCAGCCTGTTGCCTCCAAGATGGCACGTGCCTGATGCAGTCACAGATGGATTGCGATAGTGTAGGCGGCATCTATTTTGGAGGTTTTGATTGCCTCGATAATGTCTGCGGTACTGTTGGGCAGTGTTGTCTCGATGATGGTTCTTGTCTAGACATTATCGAAGTTCTGTGCGACGTCTTTGGTGGAGACTGGGATGGAAGCAAGAATTGCACAGACGACCAGTGCCTAAGTTACTTAATTGTGACAGATAACATAAATGATTGTCCACAAGAAACAGTGGCGTTCGTGCAACTTGCAAATCCGTTTGATCGAGAAATTGAGTTGAATGATTATGCGGTGGAATTGTTTGGGCAAGATGTAAAACTAAATGGAATGAATCTTGTCCTTCCGCCTGCTACTGAAAGTAATCCTGCAACAATTATTTTGTACACAATGCCGTCGGCTTCGACAATTATTGATCCAAATGGTGTACATGACTTCAATGACGATTGGCTGGACTTCCTTGATATTGAATTCGAGGACCGCCCCGATAACACTTTACTCGTGGCAGTTCCTAATGCAAATTGGGCAACTCAACGAACATACTACGATGGCTTAGTAGAAGGCGACCAAAATAGTGTTGCTTTGTACAAATTTGATGGTATTGAAGGCGACAACCAACAGCGTGTGCTTATCGACCGCCTTGACCCTCCTAATGCAAATGATCCTTTTGACGCACGTGTAGTACGAGACTTAGAAAACGAATGGGCAATAGTCGGCAGCGAAGGGTACGTAACAATCAGAGATAGAGAAGGGGATCGAGTAGAAGCATTGCCAGGCTCAACTGCCCTCCTGTTGCAATGGGATCGTGCAGCGAGAGCTTGGGCTACAGATATTCCAGACAGTAAACGGTTTGGTGAATCAGGGTGGCACAATGATAAGATAGATCCATGGGAGAAAAACCCTCGGTACGTTTTCGCTGCTCGTGACGCTATTCGCAGTGAAGAAGTTAGGCAAGCCGTTACACCTGATTCAACTACTCCAGTTGACATTCTGTACACATCAGCATTCCAATGGACTGATTCTGTGTTACCACTCGACCCTGATGATTTGGATGGCGATACAAATCCTGACTCCAATGACGAAGATTTGCTTCCCGATGATCCTGACGGTTGGATTGTTGTTGAAGTGTGGTCGCCTCGCGCAGGTCTTTACCGTCCAGGCACCACGGTAGATGGCGAGGTCAGAGGCGGATTGCGTTATAGAAAGCCGACCTACTTCGATATGAATCATACTGAGGAATCTGGATTCACCGACGTTGGCATGCCAAAGGATCAACCATGGTCATACCCAGACAAGGGTTGGTACGGTCAACGTGGAGATGCCGATGTTGATAAAACATCCTCGGATACTCCTGCATGGGATGATGTAGATGCAGATGATGAAATTCAAATCACAGATCTTGAGTTTGATATGTCTATGCCATTTCCGCTGCAAATGTTGCAGAAGGATAATGATTTTGAACAAGTCGGCGAAGTGCTCAATTGTTGGTTGTTTGGGCACATGCTCGAGGGTACTCATTTTCAAGCTACAGAAAATGATTCGTATCTTCTCCTTCCAGTAAGTCACTTAGAGGATGGGGCTAGTGGTGTGGTTGATGCTGGAACGATTACGACCTTTAGTGAATTTATGTATCCTCGCTGGGGTTCTGAAGAGGACTGGTTTGCGCCATGGGTTGCGACGATTGTGAACGACAAAATCGTATTGTCTGAATCAGTGAACCGTTTACGCTTCTTGCCTGAAGGAGACACATTAACTCCATTAATGATGGGAGGTCGTAGTGGAATTGATGCAGGTCTTCCAGTGGCACGAGACCACCCATGGCCTCGCCTGCCGATTGCATCAAGAGTAATGGATTCATTTGTATGCGATGGTCCTGGACGACCGGACTATACGGGTGATGGCGTTGGAGATGACTTGAATCCATCTGGTTTTGGGTCGGCATTGCCTTCAATTCACTCGTTCTATAACGCGAATGGATATTCAGGGAAAATAACTCCTGGGATTATTAACATTAATACTGCGCCAGTTGAGGTGTTGCGTATGTTGCCTCACATGTACAAAGTTGTGCATGAGACAAGTGCCAATGACTCCGGAACGTTAGACGCTTTGGCGGATCGCAATCCGCGAACACTCTTGCCAGAATCAATTATTCAATGGCGTGAACAAGCAGGGTACCCCGATCCAGCGATGCCTATTCCAGGTAATCCTTCCGTGTTGTCAAATACTGGTTTTACAGGCGGTCCTGATTTTCGTGATCGTTCGTACGCTCTTGACTTGCAACTTGGTTCAGGCCCGAAACATACTCGCGGGTTCTCATCGCCTTCTGAAATAGGTATGCTTCAGCTTGGAAATATGAGAGTGGAAGTACAGCCTAAGGATGACATCTTAGAACCATGGCATATTTCACCGAATCACAATGCAGTTCGTGACGCAACTTCGTGGAGTGTTGACTTTGCACGTTGGAATCCGTTTGGAGATAACGACAGCACAAATGGAACACCTTATTCCATAGGTAGTATTGTTGGCAGTGAAGTTGGTACACCAATTAGTACCGAGGTGAATCATAATTCGTACTACACACAAAATTCCATTGTTGGCGATGGCGTGAGTGGCGACTTTGAAGAGATGAACTTGTTGCAGTCAGGTATTTCAAACTTAATTGGTACAACGAGTGATATGTTCACAGTACACTTCCGAATTCGTACATTTAAGCGAAATCCAGTGACTGGTGTTTGGGATGCTACGGATCTTGATTACATTGTTGACGATAGTAGGTATGTCATGCTTGTTGATCGAAGCAATGTGAACTCACCATCAGATAAACCAAGGATTTTGTACTTCGAGAAGTTACCGAACTAAACGGCTTACTTTGTTGTATTTGCCCGTCTCGCCACGCTCATCCGCAAAATGACACCGGCGGGGCGGGTTTTTTATTGCCTCTGAGGTTATCTCAGAGGTAGACGCAGAGATATTCCGCGCCATTTTTATGGGATAAACAAAGCTTTTGGTCAAAAATAGCACTATCGATACGGTTTATTGAGCGTTGCGATGTGGGATACAAAAATTCCTTGTTTTAATTTCCTCTTTATGGTACAAAATATTACCGACATAAATCACTCGTAATTCTTAATCAATTCCAAGGAGAAAAGAAATGAAATTGTTCAACTATGCCACGCTGCTTTTGCTTTCTGTTTTCATGACAACAACTGCAGTGAAAGGTGGCGAAACAGGTGCCTGTTGCTTTACGGATAATTGCCAATCTCTAGATCTCAAAATTTGCCTAAAATTGGGTGGCGATTGGCAAGGCCCAAACACTACCTGTGAGGCTACTTGCGGTATCCCTGAGATGGGTGCTTGTTGTCTCGGAGATATTTGCTTCGATTCACCAGCCACTTACTGCGAAACACTTGGGGGTGAATGGCAAGGTGTTGGCATTGATTGCGTGAGTACCTGCGGGGCAACACTCATTGGCGCTTGCTGTTTAGAGGACCAATGTTTTGACACGCCCGGCGAAGTTTGTACATTGATTGGTGGAGTGTGGCAGGGTGCAGGTGCAATGTGTGAATATACCTGTGGAGTTGCCGCAGTTGGAGCATGCTGTATGGGAAGCCTCTGTTTTGATTCTGCAGAGCAATTATGTGGAACACTTGGTGGCGATTGGCAAGGGGCGTTTTCAAGTTGTGAGTTTTCATGCGGTACAACGAACATAGGTGCGTGCTGCATGGGGGGACATTGTTTCGATTTGCCGGGAGATTTCTGTAATTTACTAGGTGGCGAATGGCAAGGACCAGGCGTTACTTGCGAGTTCACGTGTGATGTTGCAGATCTCGGTGCGTGCTGTATGTGGGATCACTGTTTTGATTCTCCAAGTGATTTTTGCGAAATTGCAGGAGGTGATTGGTACGGTGCTGGTTCTTTCTGCCAAGATTCGTTCTGCGATAATGCTCAACTAAATGGAGCCTGTTGTGTGAATGGAGCCTGCGTCTCACTCCTTGAAAAAGAATGCGCGTCAGTTCTTGGCTCGTTCACGCCTAATGGCAATTGTGATTCCATTACATGTGCACCATATTGCGGGAGCGATATAAATAAAGACAATGTTGTAGATGTCAATGATTTACTGTTAATAGTTGATTCATGGGGTCTTTGTCCATAACGTGTTCGTTTTATGACTTCCAAGGGCGTGGAGAGATATTCCGCGCCCTTTTTTTATGATTCGAGTGGTAGAATGCCGCAATGAAGGAAATACCATCAGAACATATACCTGAACACATTGCAATCATTATGGATGGTAATGGCCGTTGGGCGGAAGCTAATGGAATGGATCGTTCTCAAGGGCACATTGAAGGTGCCAAAAGCGTTAAAAAAATAGTTGAGCGGTGCGTTGAATTAGGGGTGAAATATCTGACGTTATATTCCTTTTCAACAGAAAATTGGTCTCGACCTGAAGATGAAGTTGATGCTTTGATGCAACTGTTGATGGATCAGCTCGCGGCCGAAGCGCCTGCTTTAGCAGAACAGGGTATTTGTCTGAAGCATTATGGTGGCCGAGATAATTTTTCGAAGGATGTCTTAGGCGCATTGGACAAAGCAATTTCGTTGACAGCGGGCGGTACAGTTCTGACCATTGGCTTAGCGCTAGATTATTCAGGGCGTAGCGAGTTGATTCATGCAATGAATTGCTTAGTTGAAGATGGTGTTGAGATCACACAAGAATCACTTGAAGAACGTTTGTATACATCAGGAATGCCAGATCCAGATTTACTTATTCGTACCGCAGGCGAATACCGAGTTTCTAATTTTTTACTTTGGCAAATTGCGTACAGCGAGATATATGTATCGGATCTTTGTTGGCCTGAGTTTGATATGGAATCTCTTGACAAAGCAGTTGTCGATTACGCAAGCCGTACTCGCAAATTTGGCACAGTTAAATAACTGTTTGCGAACGTTTTGGTCCAACGCTTACAATAGAGATTGGCAATTCAAGATAATGAGAGATGAAATCTAAGTATGCTTTTGCATTCACAGGTAAATCTTCTGGTGAAGTTATGTGATCAATTTCTTCCTCCCAGCCTTGCAAGGTTTCAAAAATTGGCTTTGCAGTTGTAAGTTGTTTTGCATCTGGGATAAAGCGATTACTTCGCGACCCATCCTCAAGTTCGTAAGCAACACAGATTTTCAATTCTTCGAAACCGCTAAGCACATCTAATAACATGCATGCAATTGAAGTAGTGCCGCAAATCATGGCAGAGTATTTCACCGCAACTAAATCAAGCCAGCCGCATCGCCGAGGTCTGCCAGTGGTGGTTCCATATTCATGACCACGATCGCGAATGCGTTCTCCAATGTCGCCAAGTTCTTCGCTTGGGAATGGACCACCGCCAACGCGGGTACTGTACGCTTTCATGATTCCTACAACCTTATCAATATATTTCCCAGGCAAGCCAGTGCCTGCGGGAATTCCTAATGCTGAGCAATTTGAACTTGTCACGTAGGGGAATGTGCCGTGGTCGATATCTAGCAAGCAAGCGTTTGCACCTTCAAACAAAATTGTTTTGCCGTCTTCAGCAAAGCCATGTAATTCATAGACGGTGTCAATAATGTGGGGCGCAAGCCGTTTGCCATACGCAGAGTATTCATCAGCCAAAGCTTGTGCGTCAAGAGGAGGTGCATCTACTCCAAGGGCTGTAAGTTCTGCACATCGAATAGAGCACGTTACGTTGAGTTTGTCGAGTAAAACTTCGGAGTTAAGTAAGTCTCCCATGCGAATAGCGGTGGCACGGTGCACCTTGTCAGCATAAGCAGGGCCAATGCCTCGTTTGGTTGTGCCAATAGATTGGTCACCCTTTCCCGCAATTTGGGAAAGTTTGCGTTCAAGGGCTGCGTCGTGTTCTTTGTGGTACGGCATAACAACGTGCGCGCGGTTAGAGACTCTGAGATTGTCTCCAACTTCAATTCCACGGTCGCGCAATGCGTCGATTTCTTTAATGAGTTGAACAGGGTCAACAACAACACCGTTGCCAATAACACATTGTTTGTCCCCATACAAGATGCCAGATGGAATCAAGTGAAGCGCATATTTTTCTTCGCCTACAACTACTGTATGTCCTGCATTTGCTCCTCCGTTGTAGCGAACGATGACATCATGGTTTGCCGTAAGCAAATCGACTATTTTTCCTTTGCCCTCATCGCCCCATTGAAGACCAACGATAGCGGTATTCTGCCCTGTATTCATGGTCGAAGTATAGCGGTACGGGAGGTGATTTAGTGGCGCCGAATTACAGTTTCGCTATCATTAATAACAACGGTGAATTCAACTGGCCCTACCTTCACGCGGTCTTTGTTTGTCAAATCTGCGCTGACAATTGCATTTCCATTGTGGAGGGTTTCGCTATCAGGGTCGCAGTTAATGACTTTGACAATGCCATTCTTGTGGGTAATTTCGCAGTGCAGGGGGGCAATAGCTGGGATGGCAACATGGAGGTCGCATGAACGTCTCCTGCCGATAGTGGTGGTATCTTTTTGTATATCGAAGGCGCGGCTCGTTCCATCTTTATTCGTCATGATGAGTTGAATCGCCATCGTTGTTTCCACTTCACCTACTATACGCCTGTGAACCCGACCAATTTCCCCATTCCCCTTACCCAGTTTACCAAATCAAGCCCTCTGTCGCAAGGGAATTCAGAAGGCTTTGAGAGGCTTTTGACTGCCGAACCTTGGCTTTCGGATGCGAGAAAAGCAAATTCTGTCTATATTCACATACCTTTTTGTTTCCATAAATGCCATTACTGTGATTTTTATAGCATTGTGGGAACTGAGGTGCAACATGAATTATATGTTCAGCAACTCATTAAAGAGTTGGAGTATGTTAGCCCTTATCTTCAAGCAATAGATTCAATTTTCGTAGGCGGTGGAACGCCTACAATTTTTGATGATGGGTTACTTGGAATTATGCTTGAAGCAGTGCAGAAATATATCCCTGTTACCAACGATTGTGAATGGACCATTGAAGCAAATCCTGAAACGGTGACTCGCCAGAAAGCAGAAACACTTTTTGCTACTGGAGTGAACAGAGTGAGCATTGGAGCCCAAACATTTGATTCTGAGCTTTTGAAATCGTTAGAACGATGTCATGACCCTGAAAGTGTCTCTCGTGCGGTAGGTTACATAACGGCTGCTGGCATACACGATTTTAATATTGATTTAATTCATTCAATACCTAGTCAAACTGTAGAGCAACTGCAGTTCGATATCGAACAAGCAACTGCTTTAAATCCTACACATCTTAGCTGCTACTCGTTGACGTATGAACCAAACACGCCATTGTTGAAGCGGTTGGAATGCGGTTACATCGAACGTCTTAGTCATGACAAAGAAGCGGCGATGTTTGCTCTTGTTCGCGAAGAACTGTCTAGCCGTGGATACGCGCAGTACGAAATTAGTAATTTTGCAAAAGATGGATTTGAATGTAGGCACAATATTTCATATTGGAAAAATAAAAACTGGTGGGCATTTGGCGCATCTGCTTCGGGGCATCTTTGTGGTCTCAGATGGAAGAATACGCCGCGTATTTCGGAGTATTTTGGCTTTGACGTTCTACCTCCAGTAATGGATGTAGAAAAACTAAATACGGACGAAAGTGCAGGGGAGTCGTTCATGCTTGGGCTTCGATTGGTTCGAGGGATGAATAGGGAGTGGGTGGACTCGCTCATCGAACAATCCTCACACAAATGGCGTAGTGACGTAATTGAACGGTATATCAACGAAGGGTATTTGATGTGGAGCGATGATTATCTTTGTTTTACCCAAGATGGGCAATGTTTTGCCGATACGGTCATCATTGCGCTCCTCAAGCAGGAAGATCCAATGACCGATAGCACGAGACAAGAAAAGCCATGAGCCAATCAAGTACATTTGGAAATATGCGAAGAAGGTTAGCCCCTTTTATCCGTCCTGTACTTGAACATTTTCCGCCAGTGAGGTTCTTTGCAGTTCGATTATTGAAATTAAAGCAAAAGGGGAAATTGCACAGATGTGGGATGGAGTTCATACTCCCAAGTGGAGATTTTGGGGTAACGCTTGAGGCAGAGTCGACGGGTGAGTACGAACCCGTCACGACAAACTTGTTGCAGAGTCAATTAGTTGAGGGTATGACTTTTGTAGATGTTGGAGCGCATGTTGGGTTGTTTGCTGTCCCAGCAACAGAGTGGGTTGGTGAAAGTGGAAGTGTAATTGCATTTGAACCCCATCCAGATAATTTCAAAATGCTTTGCGAGAATGTCAAAACAAATTGCAACTCTTCAAACATCGAGGTTGTGCAATCAGCAGTCTCGGATGTATCAGATCCAGTGTTCTTGCATATATCTGCATTTAACACCGGCGATCATCAACTCTTTCACCAAGGTGGAAGGAGATCTGTAGAAGTGCAGTGCACTACTCTTGATGATTATTTTGCGCCTTCTGCAAAAGTGGACGTTATTAAAATGGATGTGCAAGGCGCAGAATCTGCGGCATTCAAAGGTATGAGTAGAGTACTTAAAGAGAATGAACAAATACAGATCATTTGGGAACTTTCACCAGCACAACTGGAAGATGCAGGTTCAAGTGCAGATGAGTTGCTGGCTTGGCTTGAAGAATTTGGTTTTTCTTTTACAGTAGTAGATGACGCATCTGGAGAAGTAGCAAAACAAAGCAAGCAAGAAGTGTTAGATTCTTGTCCACGTGACTCGTATGTAAACATTTTGTGTACGCGTGATGCTTGATAATCAGAATAACAACTCGTGGATTGTTTCTGCAACTTTTTTAGTTGTTATTGTGTTGTTCGGAATTCGTTGGTCAAGTGATATCCTGACTAAAGGTCCAGTATTTGATGAGAAGTACATTACTGTGCCAATCCACAATCTGATCAACGAAGGATGGTCGGTTGAAACTGCTATTGATTTTGAAGAAACAAAAGGCCCAGCAATGATTTGGCCCTACGCAATTGCTGGAAAACTTTTCGGCGGAACATTAAACGATCTTCGGGTTGTCAGTGTGTGGTTTTCGATCCTAGCGCTATTAGTTCTTTCTTGGATAGCGCTTAAGAGCGGCGTTCAAAAGCATGGCTTTTTGATGGTTGCAATTGGCTGGTTGCTGTTGCCCTATAACCTAGTGTTCAGTGAGATTGTGATGGGGGAGATTTCTTTTCTGTTACTCTCCTTGCTTGCGGTGATGGCGTTTTTGTGGGGGGTTGAACACGAAACAAAAACAAAAAGAATTATTGCTCCTGTGTTGTACTGCATTGCAGTTGTCCTTGCGTTGCATAGCCGTATTCACGTTGTGGCATTAACTGGAGCAATTTGCGTTACGGCGTATTCGTTGCAAGGCATACGAAGTTGGCCTTGGTGGGTTGCGAGTGTTGTTGCTGGTCTCTTGCGTATTCCACTTTGGTTACGTTGGGGCGGTCTCGTGAGCCCAGAGTACCAAGCGCTACACGGTCTCGGATTTCGAATAGAAAGTTTGTCGTACCTTGCTGCAGCACTCTTTCCATTCGTTGGTGTATTTGCAATTGAGGCTTGGCGATTGGCTAAGGGAAAAATGTATTTGGTGGCATCTTTTTGTTTTGGAGTTCTGCTCGTGTTTATTGCGATGCCAGACCTTTCTATTCCTGAATCGATTGATTTTTTGAATCCAAATGATCGCTTTCAAGGAATTGTGGCCAGCGTGGTTACTCGGAGTTCTTCAAGTGCTCTGGTCCAACAATCGCTACTTGCATGTTTTGCTGGTGTAGGGCTTGCAGGGCTAGTAGGGGTGTGGAATTGCAGGGCTAAGGCTCGTTATGCAGGTTCGATTACTTTTTGGGCACTTACATTTGGTTGGCTCTTGTATGCAGTTACGAGAGGATTTGTTTTTGACCGATTCCTTTTGACGTGGGCTTTCCTCTTGCCAATCATGTATGTTCGAGCGTTACCGAAGTGGATACTCGTTGGGCAATACATTTTTCTAGCAGGGATTGCTGCCTACCTCACCGCATCTTGGCTATAACCGCTGTGGACTCCTCAGAGGTGTTCACAGAGGTAAACAGTTACGCGG
>JABHWX010000190.1 GCA_018657585.1 Phycisphaerae bacterium | reverse complement strand
TACGGAGAAGGCATGGGCGATGTTATGGGTGTTCTCATAACAGGTGACAACCAACTTGCTCGCGGTTTTTATAGTGACGACTGTGTAAACGGTATTCGAAACGCAGATAACAGCAAACAATATCCTTGCTCAGGCGAAATTCACGACTGTGGCCAATTGATCTCTGGTTGTGTTTGGGACACACTTGCTGAAATGGAAGCTTCGTATCCGATTACTGGTCATGGAATTGTTTCTGGACTAGCAGTTAACTCAATTATGCTTCATACAGGTGATAGCATTACTCCATCAATCACATACGACTGGCTCACACTTGACGATGATGATGGTGACCTTACAAATGGCACACCTCACTCTGTTGAAATTCTTGCAGGCTTTGGCATGCACAACATGGCTGATTTTCCAGAACCACCTGAACCACTTGACAATGATGATTGCGTAACTGCTCGCGCTATTGGTGATGGTCAAAATGCATTTACTACTATTGGCGGAAATAACAGTACTGACGCATATGACGATAGTCAATGCAGTGGTACGTACCTCGGTGAAATGCACGCAGACGTTTGGTTCTCTTTCACTGCTTGCCAAAGCGGAGATACAGAAGTTAGCACTTGCGATCTAGTCGACTTTGACTCAGATATTGTTGTCTATGAAGGCAATTGTGGCAATAAAGTTCAAATTGCATGTAACGGTGATGGCGATTGGTGTGGTGGATATTCTTCACAAACATCATTCAATGCAACCGCAGGGCAACACTACCTCATTCGAGTTGGTGGCTGGAGCGACAGCAGTGAAGGCACCGGCATGCTTCTTGTCGACGGACCAGGTGAATGTGATCCTCCATCAGATTGTGTAGGGGACATCAATGGTGACGGCGAAGTTAATGTTACAGATGTTCTTGCACTCGTTGGTGCTTGGGGAACTAGCGGTGGACCTGAAGACGTTAATGATGATGGCATTGTCAACGTAGCTGACTTGCTCATGCTTATTGATGCTTGGGGTGCGTGTCCGTAATAATTTTTAATCACTTTTATACGCCCGCTAGTTATTAACTAGCGGGCGTTTTTTTATGGAAGAAGAACTTTCTAAATAGCAATACTATCGATACATTGAATGACATCGGTTGCTTTGCATGCCGATTTGGATAGCAGTAGGGGTTGGCGATACCCCTGCGTTTATTGATCAATAAGGCGAGGTTGGAGCTGGTGATCTAGTTTTTCTTGGAGATACGTGGTGACAATGTCCATAAAGAGTTATATTATCTATTTGAGCAGTAAATTCTTGCTTTATACGTCTTTATGTATCATTATTAGAGGTGCGGTATTCCGCTTAATCTCTGGAGATTTGTTATGTTACTAAGTACATTTCTTTCAATTTCACTTGTGGTTATGCCACAAGAATTTTCAATTGAGAAAATGCAGAAAACTCCTGCTGAGGTGCTGCAATTTGATGGAGTAACAATCAATCTAAAACAAGAAATGTTGCAAGACGTACAGTTTGATGAGAGTGTGCGTCTTCAAAATTTTCCGCTTGGAAACAATCTCGATGTAAATGTTTTGCTTACAAAATTCGACGTATTTACTCCAGAAGCAGAAGTTGTTACAGCAACTCTAAATAAAGATGGCAAGCCATTACTTCGGCCAATTCCAAAACCAAGTATTTCGTTTCTTAGAGGTGCTATCGAAGGTGACCCAAGTTCTAGAGTTTTTCTTGCCATCGGAGAGTACACAACAAATGGTGTTATTGAACAAGATGGACAAACTTACGTAGTTGCAAAAGACAAAACTAGAGGTTGGACTGCAGTCTTTAACCTTTCAAATGTTTCTCCAGAAGAAATGAATTGGGTTGATTTTCTCTGCGGTGTTGAGGATTTTCCCCGACCAGAAATGCAAAGAAAGAATACTGAGCAACTTCGTTCTGTTGGAGATTGCCAAGCATTGCAAGTGGCAGTTGATACGGATTGGGAGTTCACAAATGATTTGTTTGAAGGTAATACTGCAGCAAGTAGCGAATATGCAGCAACTTTGATGGCGGCTATGTCAACAATTTACAGTGTAGATGTTGGTGTTGAAGTACACATCTCCTATTTGCGTCTCTGGGAGAACGCTGCGGACCCTTGGAGTGCTAGTGACACCGCAACTCAGTTACCTCAATTTCGGGAACATTGGGAAAGTCAGATGAGTGCAGTGCCAAGACACTTGGCGCATTTGTTTAGTGGACGAAGTTTAGGAGGCGGAATAGCGTACGTAGGAACTGTTTGTACAAGTTATGGTTACGCTGTTTCGGGTAATTTGCATGGCTCGTTCCCGATTCCTTTGGCCGATCATCACTCAAATAACTGGGATATTATGGTTGTTTCGCACGAAACAGGTCATAACTGCGCAACGTGGCATACACACAATTATGTGCCAGTGATTGATGGATGTGGAATTGGCGATTGTTCGAGCGCATGGGGCGGAACCATTATGAGTTACTGCCATCAGTGCAGTGGCGGGATGACAAATTTAGTGCTTAACTTCCACTCACGGGTGCAAGAAACTATAGAAAACTACCTGTTCAACGAAATCCAATGCTCGCTTGAATGTGACGCAACTCTTGTTGGTGTTTGCTGCTTGGGTGAGACGTGTACTGAATCTACATCGTTTGAATGTGATCAATCAAATGGACTTTTTCTTGGTTCAGGAACGTCTTGTGCATCTGCATCATGTAACCCTCAAGTCGGTGCATGTTGCACAGGCGTTGTGGGATATTGTGAAGAGTTACTTCCAACGGGCTGTGCGAATATTGGTGGTACGTTTGTAGGGTATGCAACTTTATGTGCAGATGGATATTGCGATGCAGATGCTTTAAATGCTTGCTGCTTCACTTCATCGTGTACTGATCTGACCAATGTGGACTGCGTCATAGCTGGCGGAACTTGGGCAGGTGTTGGAACATCGTGTGCATCGGGTGGATGTGATCCATTGGACAATGATTTTTGTGAAACAGCAGCAGTAGTATCATCAGGCGTTTGGTATTTCTCAACTACAGATGCAGTTACAGATGATGACCCTTTTGATAATCTAACATGTCCATCAGAATGGTTGGGTGGTGTATTCAACGACGTTTGGTTTAAATACGAATCTTGCGAAACGGGAGAATTACTTGTGAGTACGTGTAATATCGCGAACTTCAATACAGACATAGTTGTGTATGAAGGAGTTTGCGGGAGTATGGTGCAAATCGGTTGTAATGGTGGTATTGATGGAGTCTGCAGTGGATATTCGTCTGAGGTGAGCGTTAGCGTTTTAGAAGGCGAAACGTACCTTTTCCGAATCGGTGGATTCAGTGCAAAAGATTTTGGGAGTGGTCAATTACTGATTAGTGGGCAGGATTGCATTCCTGATGTACCTTGCATTGGCGATGTGACCTACGACGGGCAAATAGGAATTGACGACTTGCTTGCAGTTATTGATGAGTGGGGAAGTAATTCCTTCCAACACGACATAGATGAAAGTGGAGTTGTAGATAGTGCAGACTTGCTTCTTCTAGTCGCAAACTGGGGTATTTGCAATTAAAACGTGCCTAAATTAACAATTTGAAGCAGAATGGTTATATATACTTGCAATTTCTGTGCAACCTGCAATCATGGAAGATTGAATATAAAAGTGAACTTACACCCCTAGTTTGGAGAGGAATCAAAAACAGATGCATTACTCAAAGGTATTGACCACAACGGTCACGTCACTCATTATTTGCTCAGCTAGTATAGCTATGGCAGATGCTGATTCAGCAATGAGCCAAATCAGAAATGATCACCCGAATTTGATGACAGTGAATAGAG
>JABHWX010000189.1 GCA_018657585.1 Phycisphaerae bacterium | reverse complement strand
GGAACTTCAAATGGAGCCGCGTCACGTTGGTTCCGAGTAGCCGATGAACCCCGCGACTGGGAAGATTTTTACCGCGAACGATGGTCATACGACCGCTCAGTTCGAACAAGCCATAGTGTGAACTGTTCTGGTTCATGCTCTTGGGAAGTCTTTGTGAAGAACGGTCTCATTTGTTGGGAACTTCAAAAAACCGACTGGCCTCAGATTAACTCTGAAACACCAAGTTATGAACCACGTGGTTGCCAACGCGGCATTTCTGCTTCTTGGTATCCATACAGTCCAGTTCGACCTAAGTACCCTTACATTCGCGGTGTACTTCTTGAAATGTACGAAGAAGAAATTGCAAAGGGTAAAGATCCAGTTGAAGCATGGGCAGCAATTGAAGCAGACCCAGAGCGTAAGAAAAAGTACCGTAATGCTCGAGGCAAAGCAGGGTGGCGTCGTGGAAGTTGGGACAAAGCAACTGATATTTGGGCTGCGTCCATTATTCACACAACTAAAAAGTATGGCGCAGATCACCTTTGCTCCTTCTCGCCAATTCCTGCGATGAGTATGGTGAGTTTCATTTCTGGTCACCGTTTCTGTAACTTACTTGGTGGAACGATGCTCTCGTTTTACGAGTGGTACCATGATCTTCCACATATTATGCCTTGGATTTGGGGCGATCAAACAGATGTTGCTGAAGCTGCTGACTGGTATCAATCAACATACTGGATGGTCGTTGGCTCTAACATGCCAATGACACGTACGCCAGATGCACACTTTGCTTCTGAACATAAATACAACGGCGGCAAAATTGTCAATCTGGCTCCGAATTATTCAGACATGACTAAGTTTGCCGATCTTTGGGTTCCAATTCGACCAGGAACGGACGCAGCATACTTGCTCGCATGTATTCATGTGATTCTCCAAGAGTATCACATCAACCGGCGTAGTGAATACTTCTATAACTACGTAAAACAATTTACGAACCTGCCATTTGTTGTTCAATTAGATAAACAAGACGATGGTTCCTATCTATCAGGTCGCTTCATGCGAGCTTCCGATTTCACGGACTACTCAGGAGAAGAAAATGCCGATTGGAAACTCATCCAACTCGAGCAGGGAACAGACAAAGTTAAACTTCCAATCGGTACGCTTGGCTACAGATGGGAAGAAGAAAACACTGGACGATGGAATCTTGATAATAAAGATGTTGCTGGCGAAGAGTTTGACCCAATGCTTACTTGCATCGGTGAAGATGGTTCATTCGATGAAGTGGAAGTCAACTTTGCTGACTTTACTGATACGTTTGATACCACTCTTGGTGCAACCGAGGGTAAGGGCAAGGACGCAGTCACAGTAAAACGTGGCGTTCCTGTAAAACGTGTAACAAACGCAAACGGCGAAGAAGTTGTCGTGACAACTGCGTTTGACGTGTTGCTCTCTCACCTCGGAATTGAGCGTGGCCTCAGTGGCGCATATCCAAAAGACTACGATGATGCTTCGCAGGCATATACACCGGCATGGCAAGAACAAGAAACCGGCATCGACCGCGATCTTGTTATCCGAGTAGCACGCGAATGGGCAGACAACTCAGAAAAAACTGAGGGTAAGTCCATGTTCATTACTGGTTCGGGCACCTTACATTGGTATCACGGCGGTCCATTGATTCACCGTGCGATGGCAGTTATGGGTATTCTCACTGGTTGCATGGGCCGCAACGGCGGTGGTTTTCATTCGTACGTTGGAACTGAAAAGATTCGACCATACGCAGCAATCGGTACTCTTGGAGGCGCTAGTGACTGGAGCGATACACCACGGCACCAAAACAGTACTTCCTTCTTCTACTTTAATACAGATCAGTGGCGTTACGACGGCATGCTATTGGATCCGATTTGGGCGCCATGGGCTGAAAAATTCCCAGAAAAAGGCGGCAGCCACGCAGCAGACCAATACCTCATGTCTGTGCGAAATGGTTGGATGCCTTTCTACCCACAAGTAGATAAGAAAAATCCAATCGAGTACCTAAAAGAAGCACGCGCAGCCGGTGCAAACTCTGAAGAAGAAGTTGCAAATTGGGTTGCAAAACAATTCTCTGAAAGAAATGACAAATTTGCACTTGAAGATATTGATGCTGAAGAAAACCATCCAAAGGTTCTTTGGATTTGGCGCGGTAACCTCATTGGTACAAGTATGCGTGGCCACGAATACGGCCTCAAGCACTTGCTTGGAACGCACAATAATGTTCTTGGTGAAGATCGCGCAGAAGGCATGGTCGAAGGTATCAAGTGGCACAAAGATGCGCCGCTTGGAAAACTTGATCTTGTCGTAAACGTGAACTTGCGAATGGACTCGTCGGCAAACTATTCAGACATCGTGCTTCCAACAGCGCACTGGTACGAAAAATATGACTTAACTTGCTCAGACCTTCACTCATTCTTCCACCCATTTACGCCAGCTCACGATGCACCATGGGAAGCGAAGCATGACTGGGAAGCATTCAAGGAAGTTGCTGCAAAAGTCAGTAAACTTGCTGAAAAGCACATGCCAGATGAATTTGAAGATATGGTAATGACTCCAATGATTACTGATTGCCCAGACGAAATGGCACAGCCGATGGGTGAAATTCAGGACTGGTACAACGGTGAAGTTGAAGCAGTTCCCGGAAAATCTTTCCCGAAAGTAAAAATAGTAAAACGTGATTACACAAAGATTCTTGAGCGGTACACGACATTTGGTCCAAACGTTTGTCGTCCAAATGGATACGGATGTAAGGGCATCATGGGTGACCTTACCGAAGTTTGTGAAAACTTGAAGACAAGTTACTTGGTTGGTGAGAAGGATGGCCGTCCATCACTCGAACGTGCCGAACAAGTGTGCGAAACTATTTTGCGTATCTCGCCTGAATCAGACGGCGAACTTTCACATCAAATCTTCTTAGACCTAGAAAAACGTGTTGGGCTTCCACTCGCTGATCTTGTTGAAGGCGATCGCGAAATCCATCACCATTATCCAGAACTGCAATCGCAGCCGCGGCGTAGTTTGACTTCGCCACACTGGTCAGCGATTGAATGTCCTGGTCGAACGTATGCACCTTGGTCTATGAATGTTGAACGACTTAAGCCATGGCACACATTGACTGGTCGTCAAGAAATTTACTTTGACCACCGTGGCTACCGAGAACTTGGCGAATCAATGCCAACGTACAAGCCGCCTGTTGACATGGTGAAAGTTGGCGACTGCTCACCAAGCACAGCAGAAGCAAACTCAAAAGTATTCCGCTTTTTAACACCGCACGGTAAGTGGTCAATCCACTCGATGTTCTGGGATACATGGCAAATGCTCAACTTGTTCCGTGGCGGTCAGGTTGTTTGGATAAACGATGAAGATGCTGCTGAAATAGATGTGAAAGACAACGACTGGGTCGAGGTCTACAACGAAAATGGCATCTGTAATGTTCGCGCAGTTCTTAGTGGAACCATTCCACGGGAGTCGGTCATCATGTACCACTCATCTGAAAGGCACGTTGGCGTTCCGTTTTCACCTCTTGCACGTAAACGCGGCAAGAGTGACCTTCGTGGTGGCAACAACAACGCACCAACCCGCGTCATGATGAACCCTTCATGCATGATGGGTGGTTATGCAAACTGGACATACTTCTTGAATTATCAAGGACCAAGTCCATCTGAACGTGACTGCGCGGTACTTATCCGAAAAATGCCACTTGCAAGTGGTTCGAAAAAGGTTCTGTATCAAGACAAGGATGCTCACTTGGTACCAAATGCCTAAGGCGTAACATTGAAATGAAACTAGTAAAGATGTTAATTAAATTTTTAACTATAGATAGGAGACCTGCCTAATGCTGGTCAAACAACAAATGGGAATGGTGTTCAACCTTGACAAATGTCTAGGATGCAACACGTGCACAGTGGCATGTAAGAACATATGGACAAACCGCGAGGGCGCGGAGTACATGTTCTGGAATAATGTCGAAACCAAACCTGGTATCGGTTACCCAAAACAATGGGAAAACCAAGAGAAGTACAAG
>JABHWX010000188.1 GCA_018657585.1 Phycisphaerae bacterium | reverse complement strand
GAATGCTGGCCTGTGCAAGCACCGTTTAATACACCGGCGTTTCGAACTAAGTAACTGGTGCGTATTCTTTAGCACCGTGATTAACTGGACCAGATCGAATCACGTTTGCACGAAGTTGCTGGCCTATAATTTCTTCACCACGCTTGCCGTTTTCAATCATCATTTCAACATCTATTCCGGTTGAAACACCCATTTCTTCAAGCAAACATATTAGGTCTTCGCTGCAGGTGTTACCAGTAAAACCAAATTGATACTTGTTTGCACCAGTTGCTGGCTGACCACCAATTGCACCAAGTGATGTGTCAACATAATTCAACCCAAGTTCAAGGGCGGTAATTGAATTCACAATTCCATTCCCACGAGTGTCATGGAAATGAGCGATGAATTCAGTATTTGGAAATTCATCAAGCAATATGCCTATTCTTTCTCTCACTGAATTTGGATTTGCTGCGCCAGTTGTATCTCCAAGCATAATTGTTTGAGCGCCTTCTTCGACATAGAATCGAGTCACGCTCAATACATCCTCCATTGGGACATCGCCCTGAATGGGGCAACCATACACTGTTCCTGGGCAACCAATAATTTTGACGCCCAAATCATGCGAGCGCTTCATAATCGCAGCATGCGCCTTCATCGCGGTCGGATGATCCATTCGGAAGTTCACTGTGTTGTGTGCAACACTTGATGAAATCATCAAAATAATTTCATCCGCTCCATATCCCTCTTTAACACACTGTTCAAATCTATCAAATCCCTTTGCATTTGGCATCAGCACCACATACGAAACATCGTCTACTCTATTTATCTGTTGCAGTACTTCAACACAATCTGCAAACTGTGGAAGAAGTCCAGGGTGCGAAAAACTCGTGACTTCTAGTTTCTTTACTCCAGAGGCAATAATCCGATTTATCATCTCAACCTTTTCAAGGGTTGGAATCACCTTTGGAATGGATTGGAGCCCATCTCGCGCCCAACACTCACAAACTTTGATTTCACTGGGAATTGACATCTTTTTTCTCCGTTTATTGACCAAAAATGAGGGTCATTCCATATTGTACTTGACATGAGCCGAAGAATACAGATAGTACCTGTTTGAATTGGAGATTCTCATGACACAAAAGCCCACACAAAACGAAGTTATCACCCTTATTGATAGAGCAAAATCACACGATTTGGGCATCGATTTCTTGACCAATGGCGCACTTGATGCCGTTGCAATGACCTTCGGAGTACATGCTTTTGTAGTTGATGCGGCAAGAGACAAACTTGCTAAGCCCACCGTTACTGTTGAGCACAAAGAAACTGTAACCGCTTAATCCACTGACCACGGGCGGATGTCAATGGACCACTCTTTCGGATCAGGGGTTTCGATATTTAAAAGTTGGACATCTTCTTCAGACAGAACGTTGAGTGAAATATTTGAAAGCAGACTAATACGTTTTGTGCCGTCTAATTCAATAGTCTGTACACCAACTGGAAGCCACGTTTCTGGATCGTAAAACAAATCTATAGTTTCCCATTCGCCTTCTACTTTTGGCGTAAGTTGGATTCCAACAATATTTTTTCCCAGTTTTGAGAGAGTCCCTTTTTCTGGACGCAATATTTTTTTAACTTCAAACTTTGCAAGGATGCTTTCTTTCTTTTGGCCAATTGGAAGGGGTATAGGACCATTACCCAGTTCAAATGGATCTATGTCATCTTCGCCCGGTGCCACAAGTTCTCGTTTAATGAATTGTTTTTTCTCATGATCAATTTCAGCCATCCATCGACCTGAAAAAATGTAATGCTTTTTACTGTCTTCACGACGTCTGCCAATGATCAAAGTGTCAAAAAGAATTGCTGCCTCGCGATGATTATCGTCCGTCATTCTAAAAAGCACTTTGCCTGCACGTATCTCGCGCCTATTCAAAATTGGATCTGTCCGAGTGTAGGCAACCGTTGCTGACACGGATGAAATATCTGCTTTTTCTACGTTTTCAAGAATCTCATCAATGCTCATCGTCTCAGGTGCAAAACAAGAACTCAACGCTGTAAGTATCAAAGCAAATGCAATTTGTATTAACACTGCGCCACCTCTTGCATTAGGTTTTGGAGATGCGTTCGAGCTTCGCAAAGTTGATTGTCATGTTCAGTAAGTGTAAGAATTCGTTCTACTTTCGCCAAAAAGGTTCGCCTTCCTTTTGGATCAATATCAGTAAAATTGTCGTAGACATCCGCAAGCTTTATCAAGCGACCTTGCCATGGGCCATCTGCGAGTTGTTTGTCATACGCTACTTCACGTATATCGTGTTCTAGCCGCATATCTTTTGTCATTACTGCGACATAGTCAGCAACATTCCGACCAAACTGCTCTAGGATGTCGTCGTAGTCCACATCACAATCCTCAATTGTGTCATGAAGTAGTGCGCCTGCGAGTACTTCAGGATCATCAAAACCAAAGACTAAGCTTACTGTCATTGCTACTCGACAACAATGAGAAACATAAGGTCGTTCGTCATTTCGAGTTTGGTAACGATGAGCGTTTGCTGCAAATGCAGCTGCATTTTGCCAAAGTGCTTTTTTCATGAATGTTGACCTCTCTGTACCAACGCAACTACGTGTACTTCGATTGCACCTGAACGAGAGGTTCCTTCATGCGTTTTCCCCTTTATGTTCACCGGAGCAGCCATTAGCTTGCGAAGCGAACCGCAAATCTGTTCTTTGTGAAGTGAAATGTTTGGCTCATCACAAAGAACGGTGATATCTACATTTCCGATAGCCCACCCTCCTTCGCTCGCGCGGTCAATTGCTTCAGCTAGAAATTCACGTGAATCCCGATTCTCATTTTCTGGATCGGTGTCTGGAAAAAGGGTTCCTAGGTCTGGATCGCCAACCGCACTGAGAATCGCATCTGCCACAGCGTGTAATACAGCATCGCCGTCACTATGAGCAATGGGAGCAACCGAGCAATCTATCGCCACCCCAGCAATAATCATTTGGCTAGCGCCATCCCGCACGGGTTCTAGGCGGTGTAAATCGTATCCATGTCCAACTCGAATTTCCATACTTCCATATTGTACCTCCCGAAACCGTTTTGCCGATGTACCATAACAATATGAACAAAGCCACTATGCCACTTATTACTCTTCTTTTGGTCACAACAACCGGTTGCCAGATGTACACGCCGGGTGGAAATCCGTTTTTTAACGGGCCTGAAAGTGCTGCCACGTACCAATCAACTGCAGAAGTACCGAAAACGGTAACACTCCTCGATACTCGCAGTGGGGAACAATTGTTTGTTATGGAAATTCCGGTTGGCAAGAAACTCGTGATTGATTTTCTGAAGGATTCTGGAGATAACGAAGTTTTAACACCAGATCTAATGATGTGGGAAGTTTTTCCAAGTGATGTCAGTTATGGTCCACTTTCGAATTCGATGACTGTCCCAAACGGGTGGTCACGTAGACTTGACGTTACTTTCCGAGAATCAAGTGAATACGCCCATCCAATCGCTGACAGACCGCTAAGGGTGGATGAAGTCAACGACCAACCTGATTGGTGGACTATTGAGGGTGGTGAAATGGATACGACAGACCCTTCAAACGGCTACGACGAGTGATAAAAGGTTTAGACCCCGGACCCCCAAATCCCCAGATCCCTCGAACCCCATACTCGGTGCCAGGGTATCGTGCCAAGCATCAATAAAGAGTGGTTATAATGGTGTTATGGCAACAGCGCAAAAACACGACATAGACGCAGTATCCCTGTCTGGATACGTAATTGATCCCCTCTACACCAACAGGGATGGTGAAACCGATCCGAATATTGGTCTTCCTGGACAATTCCCCTACACTCGGGGCGTGCATGAAACCATGTACCGTTCACGGCTTTGGACCATGCGCCAGTTCGCTGGCTTTGGCTCTGCAGACGACACAAACGCTCGCTTTAAATACCTTTTAGAAAATGCCAAGGGAACCAAAACAAACACTGGTCTCTCAACCGCTTTTGATCTTCCCACCCTCATGGGGCGGGATAGCAATGACCCTCTCTCAACTGGTGAAGTAGGAAGGTGCGGCGTCGCAATCGATACGATCGAGGATATGCACCGGCTGTACGCTGATATTCCAATTGGTGAAGTAACTGTCAGCCAAACCATCAACGGTCCAGCCTGCGTTATCTGGGCAATGTACCTTGCAATGGCAAAAGAGCGCGATATAGATTGGAACACCCTTGGCGGAACTCTTCAAAACGATATCCTCAAAGAGTTTCACTCTCAAAACGAATTCATCTATCCTCCTGAGGCATCTGTAAAACTTGTTGTAGACACAATCGAGTTTGCAACAAAGTATACCAAGAGATGGAACAGCGTCTCCATAAGTGGATACCACATTCGCGAAGCTGGTTCGACAGCAACGCAAGAACTTGCTTTTACACTTCGTGATGGAATGGAGTATGTCGAAGCATGCATCAAACGCGGACTTGATGTTGATTCATTTGCACCAAGACTTTCATTCTTCTTCAATAGCCATAATGAATTCTTTGAAGAAATTTGCAAGCTTCGAGCAGCACGAAGAATTTGGGCATACGCTATGCGTGATAGGTTCGGAGCAAAAAACGAACGCTCCTGGCTCATGCGAACCCACGTTCAAACAGCTGGCTGTTCACTTACAGAACAGCAACCACTCAACAACATCGTCCGCGTTGCATACCAAGCAATGGCGGGTGTTCTTGGGGGTTGCCAAAGTCTACATACTGATTCGATGGATGAAACACTTGGACTTCCAACCGAAACTGCAGTTCGCGTTGCGCTTCGAACGCAACAAGTTCTTGCGCATGAGACTGGCGTGCACCGAACAGTTGACCCTCTTGCTGGAAGCTACTTTGTAGAGTCACTCACTGACCAGATGGAAAGTGATGCCAATGACATCATCGATGAGATCGACGGTCTCGGGGGTGTGGTCGATGGAATTCACAAGGGTTACTTCCGACGTTCGATTGCCGAAGCTTCTTACAGGTTTGGACAAGAAATGGAAGCTGGAGACCGCGTTGTTGTCGGTGTTAATGCTTACCCAGATGGTAATGAAGATGCGCAAGTTGAACTACTACAAATCCCGCACAGCGTTGAAACCGTGCAATGTGACCGATTAGATAATTTCTTGCAAGACAGAGATCATGATAAAGCTATGCAAGCTCTCGATGCCATTCGTGAATCTGCACGCAATGATGAAAATGTTATGCACTCCCTCGTCGACGCATCACTCGCTCGTTGCACCCTTGGTGAAATGGTGCAAGCGATGGCAGACGTCTTTGGTCGCTACAGCGGCGGGCCTGAGTGGTAAATAGTGGGATACCAAGCACCAAAAGGTACACGAGATTTTTTCCCAGATGACCTAGCCGTCCTTCGGCATATCGAAAGAGCGTGGCGGGACGCTTCCATCAACTCTGGGTTTGAAGAAATTGAAGGTCCAACCTTTGAACATCTTGATTTATACACTGTCAAAAGTGGCGATGGAATTGTGAGTGAACTCTTCAGTTTTAAACGCACGGGTGGCGATGTGGATTATGCACTTCGTCCTGAATTCACGCCGACTCTTGCGCGAATGGCTGCTGCAAAGGGGCGATCGCTCTCAGTACCCACAAAATGGTTTGCCATTCCAAACCACTTCCGAGCAGAGCGACCACAACGCGGAAGGCTTCGCGAATTCACACAATGGAATGTTGACCTGTTGGGAATTGACAATCCATCTGCAGATGCTGAAGTCATTGCAACTGCAATCCATGCACTCGCTGCGCTTGGTTTGACGAGTGCCGATGTCGTCGTCAGAATAAGTCACAGAGAAGTTGTTGTCAGCATGCTACGACATGCCGGCATAACAGAAGACAAACTTGATATTGCACTTACGCTTCTTGATAAACGTGAGAAGATGTCGCCGGATGTATTTGCTGAAAAACTATCTGAACATGGCCTTGATAAGAATGCGTTCAAACAGTTTGATGATGACGTTTCAATAGAACATGAGGAATTAACTTCCCTGCAAAAAGAGCTTGACGCTTGGGGAATACGCGAATGGTGCTCGTTTGATTTCAATATCGTTCGTGGGCTTGCGTATTACACAGGCATAGTCTTTGAAATTCATGAACGATCTGGTGCTGAACGTGCAATTGCAGGTGGCGGTAGATATAACAAACTCGTCGGGATGTTTGGTGGTCCTGAAGTTCCTGCTGCGGGGTTTGGCATGGGCGATGTTGTCCTTTCGCTCGTGTTAAAGGACAAAGGGTTACTTGATGATGGAAGTGGCTATCTTGAGTCACCCGATGTTTTTGTTGTGAGTGCGTGCGATGAGGGTGATGCAATCATCAGTTCAATAATCGCAGAGTTACGAACAGATGGAATTCATGCTCGACGTTCCTACAAAACCACCCGAAATGTTGGCAAGCTTTTAACCGAAGCTGGAAAAACAAATACTCGGTTCACAGTCATTCTTGGACAAGAACTTGAGCAAGGTTGTGTTGTAGTAAAAAACATGGAGAGTGGTGACCAAGTAGAACTTCCACGTGAACAACTACTTTCGCACGTTGCACCTTGAATGGCACGACGAATCCTTATCGTCACTGCAGTGCAAGCAGAAGCTGATGCAATTGGTAGACCTAAAGGATTATTTGTTGTTGCTGGTGGTATAGGTAAAACGAACAGCGCTTATGCGACTACTTCAGCAATACTTTCTGATGGTCCGTTTACTTGGATTATAAATGCTGGGGTTGCGGGAGCACTCCCAAACAGTGGATTAGCCATTGGCGATATTGTCATTGCAAATGAATGCGTATACGCTGAAGAAGGGCTCATTACTCCTGATGGTTTTCAAGATATTGAACAGATGGGCTTTTCACTCGGTCCTTTTAATGGAAATCGTATTCAGACAGACAAGTGGATGTGTGAACGACTTGCACACCTTGGTACTGTTGCACCAATCGCAACTGTTGCGACGTGTAGCGGCACAGATGAACATGCAGAACTTGTTGCGACACGCACTGGTTGTGCTTGTGAAGCAATGGAAGGCGCTGCAGTCGTACATACAGCGCTTAGGATAGGGGCCCCTGCTATTGAAATTCGTGCAATTTCAAATACGACTGGTAATAGGGAGGAACAGGAATGGGATCTTAAAGTTGCACTTCACAATCTAGGAACCACCGTAAACAATGCTATTACATGTCTTTGGGGCGACTAGATTTTCGAACACGTGCTAGCGACTTTTGTAATTCTGTTAGCTTATTTTCGAATGCCTCCCCTTCGGGAAGTTCAATAATTGATAACGCTTCTATGTCCCAATCTTCAACAACAAGTTCAATTACAGCATTGGAATCGGGCGCTCCAAGAGCCTCTACAAACTGCAACCATGCAGATGGATTGCACTCATTAACTCCCTCTAATTTGGATACTGTCAATGTACACGCGAGTATATTTACATCTGCCGCGTTCCATGACGAGCCCTTGTCCCAACAGAAATGTTCGATTACTCGATTTTTTGCAAGTCCTGCATTACGGATAAGCATAAATGCATCAGCAATTGGAATCTTCTGGAATGCTTGCAAAGGAATATCTTCTCCAAGCATCCTACATAATACCCCAGCAATAATGGATGATTCAAACCGCTGTTGTTGACTTAAGTGCCCAACAAATAAAGAAACTGCAAGGGTATCCTCATCAGTGCCCCGGCTGAGGCAATCAATAGCAAGTGAATAGAGCGGTGCAATCCACATCGGAGTGACCAGATCATCGTTAAGAGTGATTTGTTTTACAGGCATCGAGCATGCTTTTGCAAACAAAACCCGTGGTGCTTCTATAACAGAAAAATCGCCCTGTTCTATTGCCTTCCTTCGTTCTTCAGCGTCAATCGCGTTGTATGATTCCACAGCTTTCAGAAAATAGGTCGCAGAATTTGGACTGCGAATCATGTCAATTTTATCTCGAAGCAATTGTTTGAAATCAGCCACTGTTTCTTCAGCACTAAATGCTGTTTTCAGAAGATTCTTAGATGAAATTACTAAAAAACCGAGATTACCTGCGTCTAGTTCTGCGTCTAGTTGTTCTGATGCAGCAAACGCAGCATCCTTGTCTGTCATCTTGAAAATAGATTCAATTCTCTCCATGGCAGACGAATATTTTTTTATTTCTTCATCCATATCAAGGTTTGAAGTGTTTGTTTCTTCGCCTGTAATAGAATCAAATATCGAAAAATCTATATCCTCAGTATTTTTCAACCAATTAATTGCCATTTCTTTTTCGTCACCAATACTCCCACGTAAGCCAAACGGATCGAATTCGTCAAACTGGTTGACTGACACAAGAAGTGCCTCTAACTGTTCTGCATCTTCCACACTATCGATAATGCCTTTTTCTGAGGTTGCCAAACTGAAACAAGAATTAGCAACAAGAGAACCAATAATTGTTTTTGATCCAAGATTGTGACTTGTAACACCAAGCATTGTGTCTATTTCGGACAGGGCTGAACTTGTATTACCCTTATCTACTTCCGCACGGATAGAATATTGAAGTATTTTCTGGACTTCTCGTATGCGCCCAAGATGGGGAAGAAGCATATCAAAGCCTTGAGAATAATCGAGTCCCCAGTCGCAATGTTCCATGTTGGCTATTTCGCGTGCTCGCGTGACAAGTGGTGACATTTGTTCCTGCAAAGCATGCGCATTATTGTCCCAGTTATCGTTTTCATAATATGGAATTTTAGAACCTGATTCGTCCTCTATGTAGGGGATATTTTCAAGCTCCTTAAATAATTCATTCCACGCATCTGCCGCATTTTGGGGCTCTGTTGGTTGTGTTGTTGCACAAACTATCAAACACTGAATGATTGTTGCAAGTACCATGTGTAACATGATGACAGAGAGTTTCCCAATAAGCAAGTAAGGTAATTATGGATTGGATTTCTATCGTAATACTTGTGTTTTTTGTGTTGTACGCTTCAATTTGTGTGCTAATTACGCTTGTTGGCCTACCCGGCACTTGGCTCATGGTTGGCGGTGCACTTATTGTCACATTATGCAACCCACTATGGAATGACGAGCCTATCTGGGGATGGGTTTCTATCGGTATTGTGTTTGGGTTGGCTGTTTGTGGTGAAATACTCGAAACACTTGCGGCTGGTCTTGGTGCCAAAGCAGGTGGAGGAACCAAGCGCGGAATGGTTGGTGCAATTGTAGGGAGTATGATCGGTGCAATCGTTTGTACATTTTTTATTCCTATACCACTTGCTGGCACACTTATAGGCGCTGTTGTTGGAGCATTTATTGGAGCGCTCCTCGGGGAACTTTCACATAAAGACGTTGCGTCTAAAAGCGAACTCGCAAAATCTGCAGTTGGCGCAGCGATAGGAAGAGTACTTGGCATACTGGGCAAAACTGGAGTTGCAGCAATTTGTTGGTGTGTGTTACTTATTGCACCATTTGTATAGTAAGCATTGTCGTAACGCCGTTACGTGGTTAAACGTAATATTTCATCGACAGTTGTTAAACCATCCGCAACTTTAGCAAACCCATCATGTCGTAAGTTTTGCATGCCACGTTCTATTGCTAGGTTTCGAAAAGAAGTAATGGTTGGATTGGCTGCAATAGCATCTCTAAGTTCATCGTCCATGATCAATAGCTCATACACGCCCAGGCGCCCGCTATACCCACTTCCACGGCATGCAGAACATCCAACGGCGTGCGGTATTTGTTCGCAATTGTATCCTTCTAAAAGTTTTGCTTCTTTCTTATTAGGCGTTTTTATTTGCGCACATTTGGGACAAACTTTCCGTGCCAACCTCTGTGCAAGAACTCCATTCACAGCAGATGCTACAAGAAATGGTTCGATGCCAATATTGATGAGTCTAGTCAAGGAGCTTGGAGCATCGTTTGTATGCAACGTCGAAAGTACCAAGTGGCCAGTCATCGCAGCTTGAATTGCAACACTCGCTGTTTCTTGGTCACGAATTTCACCAAGCAACACGACATCGGGATCCTGACGAAGCAAGGCGCGAAGTGCACGAGAAAATGTCATATCAATTTTATCATGCACTTGGATCTGTGTAATACCAGCCAATTCATATTCCACTGGATCTTCTACTGTAGAAATATTTAAGCGTTTTCTGTTCATCTCCTGTAAAGAAGAATAGAGTGTTGTTGTCTTACCGCAACCTGTTGGTCCCGTTACTAAAATTATTCCATGAGGAGATTCAATTTCTTCTTTCCAAGCCTTCAGAGCATCCTCACGAAAACCAAGTTCATGCAGACCGATCCGTATATTACGATCGTCAAGCAATCGAAGAACTACTTTTTCCCCTTTTGGAGTTGGGACGGTTGATAAACGTAAATCAAGTTGTCTGCCCATAACTGTTGCTCGGATACGTCCATCTTGAGGAATTCGCCGTTCGGCAATATCAAGATTTGCAAGAATTTTTAACCTACTCACGATTGCGCTGTGCATCGATTTTGGTGCTTGCATTAATTCATGGAGAACGCCATCGATTCGATACCGCATATGTGCACATTCATCGCCAGCTTCAAAATGGATGTCCGAGGCATCTTCCCTAACTGCCTTAGTAATCATTTCTCCAACTATGCGAACAACTGGAGAGGATTCTGCATCCGTTGCCTCTTCTTGCAAATCAACAGTGGCATTTGTTTCTGTAACCTCAAACTCAGCATCATCTTCAACCTGTTCAAAGTCTTGTTCGCAAGAAGTATCATTTTGAATATTTTCAAATATGTTTTGCAAATCTCTATTTGAAGTAAGAAGTTGACCAAGTGGTTCTGTAACCTCTTTCCTCACATCATCTGTAAGGAATAACTCGTCAACTGTTGCAGATGCGATATATGCTCTCCCCTCTAATCTAACCGGAACCACGCTGTGATTTTTGCACCATCCTGTCCCGAGTTTCTCAACAAGGTCCATCGCAATATGCTCTGTTGTTAATTTTACAAATTGCAATCCTGAAACATCGGCAACTGCTTTTTGTACATCATCTTCTTCCACCCCTGCATCAACAAGAATTACAGATAGTGCGCGTCCCCTCGATTGACGTTGTAACTTTGACACAAGGGCAAGTTCTTCATCGTCAATACAATTGCGTTCCTGTAAGAGACCAAGTAATTTCTCTGAGTAAGATTTACTCTTTGTTGATACGTTTGTTTTGAGCTGCTTCATGGAGTCCTTTCTCCGTTTACAAGCTTAGTACTATTTGCAATATAAATCGTTCGCTGTGTGTCACCATTTAAATCATTATCCGAAAGTTGGATTATTGCGTATGTTGCACCAAGCTCAATGATGTCTAAAACTATTTCGCCATCACGCATCGAAATTGTGTCGCCCTCACGATAAATATTCCCATTTATGTTTGCTAGGTTTGTTCTTCCTGACATTACTGATTGTAAGAACAAATTATCGGCAGCATAATTTGCTGCTGCTACAAATTGTACTCTTTGATCTTCTTGCACAAATGTGCCTTCTTCGACTTCGATTTCTGACTCACCAAAAGCGTGTAAGGAAACGAGTTCTCTTTGCCAAGCATCTGG
Organism: Phycisphaerae bacterium; assembly: GCA_018657585.1. Lineage (GTDB taxonomy): Bacteria > Planctomycetota > Phycisphaerae > Phycisphaerales > SM1A02. The sequence continues at coordinate 734 of JABHWX010000188.1, read as the reverse complement.
GTCATGTAAGAACCTTCCCGAAAAACTACTTGTTTGTAGTGACCACTCTTCCAATTCAATTTTTGTCTTTGAAATATTGTCTTGAGTACAAATTTGTTCAACAAACGAAACTTCTTCTATTGCTCCTGCGGTTGATGGAGTTGGTACAAGTATTCGCATGAGCGCAAGCTCAATGCAAACAACGATAGTTGCAGCTGAGACAAATACGGTCGCTGGATCGTATTTTTTAATGAGGTGTTGAAGTACCTCCATTATGAGTCGCCCCCCGCTGCGAATATAAGATGAACTATAAACCTAGCTTCAACAAGATTGTCTTCTACGCGATGAATATTCATTTTGTCTATTCGCGTAAGTCTGTCCATTTGTTCTAGGTGTTGCAACAAAGTATATACGCTCTCAAATGTACCGCTTACATTCACGTCTACCGGAAGAACGTTATACTCGCCTTCGCTACGCTGCCCAGAAGTAGTTACAGATCTGACTATAAGACCTGCACCGCGTGCTGCTTCTGATGTTGATTCTAGCCACTGCTCTGCATCTGGATTATTTGGAATCTGCTCCATCGCATGCAGCGTTGATTGATGAAGCACTTTAGTAATTGATTTAAGCTCGCGATATTGTGCATTTAATTTATCGCAATGCTCTAAACTTGAAGTGCGTGTTCGTATCTCTTCAGCAACACCATGTATTGCTTTATTCATGGGTCGATACGCTACTGCCCAGGCAGAAACAGG
>JABHWX010000187.1 GCA_018657585.1 Phycisphaerae bacterium | reverse complement strand
TGACTGGGGATAGGTCGCCAGCCACTGCGCCCCCAGCGAGTTCTGGACCATGTACTTCACGATCCAGTTGGGCGTGAACAGCTGGGTCGCCGCCGGAATGTCTTCCGACTTCACCACCTTGCCGATGACCTCGTCCTTCTTCTCCGAGATGTAGAACTGGTAGAGCCAGCCGATGATCTCGATGTCCTCGCAGTCCTCATCAGAGATCTCGGTGCGGAAGCCTTCGGCCACGGAGGTGGGTGTAAGGAGGTCCTCAGGCAGGAGAAGTTCTGTGTAATCTGCAAGCGGCTCAAAGAGGAACCCCATAGCTGAGTGCCAGTAATTGCAAACTGCAACGAGTAGCATCCGGTATGCTGCTTGTTGGGGATTCGGATGTGGCAAGCGGCCTTGCAAAAGATCATTGAAGCGAGTTTGATCAAAGTCTTTTAATTCTTCCGGAAAAATACCTTGTCGGGCTTGCTGAAAAATTTCCGGTTGGGTCATCCCTTCTTTCGGCATCAAAACACGCATCCGGAAAGGTTGCACGTCCAGAGCATCTAGCATCCGCAACGCTGCCAAACGATTGAACCATGTATAAGCAACTTCCTCTACGACTTCACCTTCTGAACTTATCTGGATTCGTTTACGAAGATCCTCAATCGTTTTTGCCAGTCCTCTCAGTTCTGCTGTGTCACGCTCAAGCACATAACTCAAACGTCCTCGCACTTGTTCTTTTAGTTCGTTCCGTGCCTTTGTGGCAAAGCGTTTGATGTTGTTAAGGTTCATGTTTAACTCAAGGCAATTTGTTGATTTTTCCGGATTGCGTCTTGATATGCTTTTTTCAAAGCCTTCAAATACTCTTCCACATCTTCATCAGAAGAAAGCAAAGTTTTTTGGTAATCGATGTTGACACTTCTGTTTGAAATTGTGGTTTTGCTTTCTTCGACAACACCACCTTCTACTTCGATATCTGCCAATTGATTCAATTGTTTGATGTAAACATTTTGTGCATGTAATTTTTGTGTTTTAATGGCAGATAGAGAATTGATGCTTCCTAACTGCGTTGCCAAATCATCCAACGGTTGCAAAATTTCCTTTTGTTTTTCAGGACTGACTTTATCAAACTTGAGATCATAACGGATTTCACCTTTAAGAATTTCCAAGTCATCAGCAACCGTTTGACGGGCTTTCGATTTTTCGTGTTCAAGTTGCGGACGCAGTTTTTCAAGAGCAGTCTTTGCAGAACGTGTATCTTGCCAAGGTTTGTCTGAGTTCAGCATTTTTTCAATTTCAGCAGTATTTTTGTCGTCCAGGTTGAGGGCATCATCTTTATTTTTTTGCCAGTATTCAAGCACCTCCAGATAGACCGGAAATTGTGTGCCGTTCATAAAACTTTGAATAGGGTCTAATTTTTCATCTGCCAAATCGAGATGTTGTTCTGCAACGGCAGTAATATCGTCCAGCAAGTCAGAATCACTTTTATTTTTCAATTCCGCCAAATTTTCCAGAACCGGACCCAAAGAATTAAGAAATGGATAAGTCGATTGCTGTTTCTCCAATTGTTCGAAATAGTTTATTTTTGTTTGCAAGGCAGTGCGGAACTCTCTGATCACATTCCGGTAATCACTAGCTGGATTTGAGGTTTTGAAAAAATCATGGTGAAAATCTTTCAGTTGCTTCAACTTTGTTGCGTCTATCTCTTCAAGTGGCCGTACAATCAGTGAGGTCGCTTGAGCACTTTGAGGAAGTAACTGCAGTACCTGTTGCTCATCAAGTGAGCTGCCTTCAAAACGAATATCGACTTTACCTTTACGATACAATTGTGCCAACAAACACTGCACCGCATTCAAGTGCCAGCCGTAGGGTTTTTTCATAAATTGTTCAGACAAGTCACGGAAAGTAGTTCTTTCAATTGCAGTGTTTCTTTGCCGAAGTACGATTTGAATTTCTTCTTCTGCTTCTGTAAGTGTAGAAATATCCCCACTGCTAAACAAATCTGCTAGATCGTCAAACAGATATTTCTTTAAATCCGTTTCCTGATAAGTTGGGTGCCCATTCAGCATTTTTAGGTTGGGATAGGATGACCTCACCAATTGCTGAAATCCGTC
>JABHWX010000186.1 GCA_018657585.1 Phycisphaerae bacterium | reverse complement strand
TGTTCCTTCCTGTGGAAGTGAATGGTTCTTTGCGGACACATACGAGATCAATATCACCATCGAGATCAAGGTCGCCCCATGCATAATCTTTTTCCTCGACATCGTTGATGCCAAGAGCTGGGTCGCACACCAGTCGTTGTGAGGTTTGGTTCGTAAAGTTAACGAAGCCGCCAGTAAGAGCGAGTTCAATGATTATTATTGATGTAAACATCATGTGCAAGGACCCCAACTTTCAACAATATATAAAAGGTCAGTAACATTTACTACGCCATCGCTATTGATGTCCGCAGGACAATTTGAACAAGTTCCCCAAGAACCGATAATCACAAGAAGATCGCTGACATCGATGATGTTGTCATCATCCATATCACCAACACATACTTGGCAAACGTCAGGAACGCCATCATTATTCACGTCAGCTTCACCGAGCAGAATGTCAAGCATGTCTGCAACTCCGTTCGCATTGCAATCTGAAGGTGTGGTATCAAAAGCAAGAAGGAAGATGTCGAAGTCATCAAGATCAACATCGCCATCTTGGTCAATATCGTGAATTGCGCATGGGTCATCTGGTGAAACAGGTACGCCGAAGCATCCTCTAAAACCAGTGGTGTCAATATACCCATGAAAGTCATTAAGTTCCACATCGCCATCGCTGTCACTGTCAAACTCAAGTTGGCCAAGTGATTGTAAAAACTGTAGAACCATATCCTGTTCTTCTGGTGTTGAATTTGCAAAAGCTTCAGCAGAAGGTATTCCTTGCGAGCCAAACACTCCATGTTCTGCTATGGAATCACGAATGCGTGATTCAAACGTGCCATCAGAAAACCGACCGTCGTGCCACATAGGATTGCGATATGCAATTCCCCATAGTGGAGGTGTTTTTAGTTCTTGTCCGCCACCAGCCCCTTGTACGATTCCATCGCCAGCGATTCCCATGTTATGTAACAAGAAGTCGCTATATGGACGGATTGCTATATTTCTTAATACAGATTCAATTTCGGGATTGTCTGCAGTTATAAACGATGCTGTGTGGCAAACCGCACAACCAAGATCATTAAATATTATTTCGCCTTGCACGCCAAACTTAGGAGTTTGTGGTGGTGGTGCAAGAAGGCGTTGAAAATCAGTAACTCGATCGATAAAGTCAAAGCCTTCTGCATCCGGTCCATCTTCAGGGTCCGCAACTGTGTCACAGTTTGCAAGAAGTTCTTCATCGCCGTTTGGAGCATTGTCAAAAGGTAAAAAGCGATTGCTCAATCCCATTTCATTTTGAGATGCATCTGAAGAAAAGGTTAAAACAGAAGCAACTTGCGCTTTCCATCCGAACCGACCGACATGGAGTTCATCTGTTGGATCTTCAAAGTTTGAAACCATATGCGCTTCACCTCGCTGCGCTTCAGGTTGCGAGTCGCGGTTCGCTAGTAAGTCCTCGTCGCTAATCGCTTCAACAAGCCCGTACGCAAGGGCTCCATTTGTTACTCTGAAGGTTGTGACGTTTGCTTCAACTGGTACCATTTCAGCGCAATCTTCACTGATTGCTTCGGCTTGTAGCAGTGAACCACCGAGTTCGGCTAGGGGATCAAAGCCACCTTTTTTGCCGAGATGTCCAAACCGAGTCACTGTTTGTGAGCCAGGTCCGCCAACAGGATTGTTGTGACAATTGCCACAACTTGTTTTGTTGAAAATCGGTCCAAGGCCTCCCTCAATAGTGAGTTCTTCGTTGAATGCAAGTTTTCCTACGTCGAATCGTTGCATGAGTGCTTCAGTGAGATTGTGGAGTGGGTCACCTGGCCTTGCTTGTGGGTCATCTCCAAACACATAGGAACCGCAGGTGAAAATCCCGACTACTAAAGCCAGTATTGGCGATATATTCTTTTTCACTCTTCAGGCTCCTTAATCTATACACAGATACGAATCTTCTCTAAGATTGGTTGCATCTAATGTACTACACACAGGGCATATCTCAAACGCTAAAAACGACTCTTATTGCTTTGATTTTGCTGATTTCAGCTTGTTCGGAAGAGTCACCACAACCCAAACAACTAGATGCAGCGCTAAAAATCCACTATTTATTCATCGAAGAGGGAAAAACAGGTTCAGCTCGGGTTCGGTTGAGGCAATTCATGGAAGAGCAGGGCGAGAGCGCGGGCGCCCTTTTTTTGATGGGGTTTAGTTATCACAAAGAGAAGAAGTATGCCAAAGCTGTCAAGTGGTTCACAAAAAGTACGAGTACGGATGGCGAAGTGTATCCGCCAGCATTTCATTTTTTGGGATGGGGAGAGTATTAC
>JABHWX010000185.1 GCA_018657585.1 Phycisphaerae bacterium | reverse complement strand
GCTTAGTATGTCCGCAGAGTTAGCTGAGGCGGGAAGCATTCTCTCTTCCGACTCGCAGGCAGCAAAAATCAAAAAAAAAAGAGTAGTTCCTAAAGAACGCGTCGCTCCAGTTGTCCAGTCTCCAATACCAAAAGAAAAACAAGGTGTTCCCCGAGAAACAAATTGGGCAGGGATAAAAACGTTTCTTTCTTCTACTCCAGGACTTAAGCGAATTGCTCATTATCTTGAGTTAATTTCCTTGGAAAATCAAAAGTTGCATATTCGTATAGCTGAATCTGGTTGCGACTCCGTGAATTACATTCTTGGTCAACGCCAACGTATTGAGCAAGTATTGTCAAAAGAGTTTGGAGGGACTTTCTCAGTTGTAATCGAAAGTAGTAGCGATAGTGCCCAGAAAACTACGGAAACAATGGAGTCATTCGAAGTAGTACAAGACGATGAACTTGTGCAAGCAGCAAGGGGTTTGTTTGACGGCACAATTGTGCAGGTCAAAAGCATCGAGAAGGAAAAAGAATAATGTCTTTGCGTGATTCAAAAGGGACACCTGAATCTGTTCGCGCTCTTCTCGACGGGTTGGCCCGTTTGCCGGGAATTGGCAAGCGGAGTGCTGAAAGAATTGCATTTTTTCTTATTAAAGACGAAAAAGAAAGTGCGCTTGAATTAAGCCAAGCGATTGCTGATATCAAACATAGGGTTGTGTGTTGCGATGTGTGCAACAACATCGCAGATTCTGCGCCATGCCTTATATGCCAAGATACGCAGCGGGATGGTTCGGTTGTCCTCGTTGTGGAACAACCACGAGATTTAATTCATCTAGAAGCAACTGGAATGTATCGCGGTGTTTATCATGTTTTGACAGGTCGCATCGATCCTCTTGCAGGTATAGAAGCGACCGACTTAACCGTTGATGCACTTCTTGAACGAGTCGACAATCCTGAAAAAAATGCGTGTGGGATTCAGGTCAATGAAGTTATTCTAGGGCTTAATCCAAACTTAGAAGGCGATAGTACTTCTTTGTATCTCGCTTCACAGCTAGCGGCAAGAGGAATCAAGGTCACACGTCTTGCAAGGGGTTTGCCGAGCGGTTCGCAAATTGAATATGCCAATACACAAGTTCTTGCTGATGCTATTGCAGGCCGGCAAGGTATGGATTAGTGTAGAGATTCATTATGAAATTTAAAATGGGTCAACATACTCAGGCTAGTCAGCAGATGAAACTTGCTCCTCGCATTATCCAGACAATGGAAATTATGCAGTTGCCTCTACCAGCACTCGAAGAAAAAATTGAACAAGAACTCGAATCCAACTTTGCGCTTGAACTAGTAGAACCTGAACGGGAGGAACAGCCAGAAAGTGAAAGTGGCGAGGAAGTAGATTCAGAGTTCAGTCGTCTAGAAGAATTTGAAGCACAAAGTGGTGCAGAGTTATCTGACTTGCCTCCACGAAAAGCACGAGCTTTAGACCGAGATCCAAAGATGGATGCAATGGCAAATATTCGTGCTCGTCAGGAAAGTCTGTCTGAGCAGTTACTTCACCAATGGAGTTTTGCTGATGTCAATGATGAGGAGAAGAGAACCGGAATAGTTCTCATTGGGATGGTGGACTCTGATGGTTTTTTAACGCAACCTTTAAGTGAGATGCAAAAGAGTATTGAAGAGGAAATAGGCACGCTTGTTCCTATCGATGAAATAGAGGGTGTTGTTTTGCTTTTGCAAAAATGGCTTGATCCTCCTGGCATTGCTGCCCGATCATTACAAGAATCGTTACTCATACAAGTTGATAACTATATGGAAGATGACAAGGAAGGGTGGGAAGATGTCTCTCTTGTTATTGGATCTCATCTTGAGGATATCGTTGAAAATCGGATTCCAAAAGTGGCAACTGCAACAGGCATTGGTATCGATAGAGTTAAAAAAGCAATTGGTCGCATGCACGAATTGACGTTGAGTCCAGGCAGGCTTCTGGCAACTGACCGAGTGTTGCCGGTCATCCCTGATGCTTTCATTCAGTTTGATGATTTAAATAACCGGTATGTTGTAGGCGTGAGTGCCGGAAGTGTTCCGCCACTTAAAATATCTACAGAATATGAATCAATTTCCTCAGACCCATCTGCTGAGCAAGAAGCAAAGCATTTTGTGCAACGGAACATTAATGCTGCTCGTTGGATTATTGAAGCAGTTGAGCAACGAAAGAAAACGATAAACAATATTGTTCAAATAGTAGCTGACCGCCAGCGTGATTTTTTAGATAATGGCGATGCTTACTTGCGACCGTTGCCAATGGTCGAAGTAGCGGACATACTTGGTATACATGTTGCAACTGTAAGCAGAGCTGTTGCGGATAAATGGGTGCAGACACCAAGGGGCATTTTTCCGTTACGTAGGTTCTTTTCAGGTGGAACGGGGAGTTCCTCCCAAGGCGAAATGAGTTGGGAAGCGGTTAAATCCCGCTTACAAGAAATTATTGAGAGTGAAGACAAATCAAAACCTTTTAGTGATGAGTCACTTGCCAAAAAATTACGTGAGCAAGGTATTGTTATCGCAAGGCGAACGGTTGTTAAATATCGACAGCAATTAGGATTGCCTGCTGCTCGCCTTCGTAAAAAGTTTTAATCCATCTAATTGTTACGTAAATGCATATCGCTTTGGAGCGAGTTTGCCAAACTGCACTTGCTTAAATTGTTTCTACTTCTTTTGATTTCTCTGTAGTCATCTCATCAATTTTTGAGATATGTTTTTTCGTCATTGATTCGACGTCATCTTTTCCATGTTTCCCGTCGTCTTCAGACACTGCATTGCTTTTATCTTTTACAAGCACATCTATGTGCTTGATGGCATCTCGGCGCTCATTACGAATGGCAATTCTTGATTCTTCTGACATTTTTTTAACTTGATTTACAAGCTGTGCTCGACGCTCTGCGGATGGCGCGGGGATATTAATTCGTATAATGTCGCCTTCAGATTGCGGATTAAGACCAAGATTCGCAGATTCAAGGCCCTTAATAATATCGTTTTTGGAAGATGGGTCATAAGGTTTCACAACAAGTTGCGTAACTTCGCTAACAGAAATGGCTGAAATGTCTTTTAAATCTGTCGGACTTCCGTAATACTCAATTTTGATATATTCGATCAGTGCAGTGTTCGCCCGACCAGTGCGGATTCCGTGCAATTCTTTGCCGAAATACTCTACGGATTTATCCATTTTTGATTGACAGTCTTTTGTAACAGCTTTGATGCTCATGTCCAATGTCCTTAATCGTTTTTTACAAGAGTGCCTATTGTATCACCGCCAACAACCTTGCATATATTGCCATCTTTTTTAAAGTTAAATACAATGATGGGTAACTTATGTTCCATACACATAGATAGAGCTGTTAAATCCATGACTCCCAGTTGATTGTTAATGGCTTTCGTGAATGAAAGAGTCTTGTATTTTGTTGCATCCTTATTGTGCACAGGATCGCTGCAGTACACTCCGTCAACTTTTGTTGCTTTGAGAAGAATATCTGCTTCGAGTTCAATAGCACGAAGTGATGCACAAGTGTCTGTTGTAAAAAATGGGTTGCCTGTTCCAGCTGCCAGAATGAGCACTCTGCCTTTTTCAAAGTGGCGAAGTGCGCGAGCTCGAATGAAGGGTTCTGCAACTGATTCAATGTCGAGGGCGGACATGACTCTTGCTGGTTGCCCTTGTTTTTCAATTGCTTCTTTAAGTGCCAATGCGTTAATGACAGTTCCGAGCATCCCCATGTAATCTGCGGTTGCTTGTGCTATTCCAACACGAGTAGCGAGCTCGGCGCCGCGAATCATGTTTCCTCCGCCAACAACAACGGCTAATTCCGTGCCGAGACGAGCCGCATCAGCAATTTGGCCCGCAATTCTATTAAGCTCTTCGGGGTCGATGCCTGGCACACCGTTTTTAGAGAAGCTCTCTCCACTTATTTTCAATACGGCTCTTTTGTAATGCGGGGTTGTTTCGTTCATGTAATTAATCCTATTTGTGACATTTGACTCTACAAATGGGGGTTCAGTCAACCCCTATACCGTATGATGGTCAGAGAATCGTAAGAAATTAAACAGAGGATTTATGGGACAGAAGGCTGACTCAACACCAACTCAAGGCAATGCTTCGTTGCGGGCGATTTCAGATTACAGGCACAAAGAACGTTTGCGTTGGAAAAAGCGAGTTCTATCTTTCATTTTTGCTGGAATCTTAATTTCACTTCTTGTTCATTTTAACATTGCAGTTTTGCTTAATCTTCTTCTGAGGGGAGGTTCTGACGGTTCTCCAGAAGGGGCAATGACGACTATTGAATTCGCAATGCAAGACGCGTCCTCACTGTCAGATATGCCTGAAGGGCAAAAGCTTACGCAGCAAGAGAGCGTGCAGACAGAGGCCTCTTCTGATGTGCTTACATCCACTGAGGCAACACTAGAAGCGGACCCTTCTACAACATCGCTGAATGCTAAATCCTCAAGTATGTCACCGTCTCTTGCTGGAGGAGGCACTACGGGAATGGGCGGGGGTATGGGTGGCTCTGGAGGTGGTACTTCTTTCTTTGGAATTTCTTCATCAGGAACACGATTCTGTTATATCGTTGATGCCTCTGGATCAATGTCAGGACAAAACCGAATGGCTGCTGCAATCGCTGAACTGACACGGTCTCTCAAACGCCTTCCAGACTTTGCACGTTTTTACGTTTTGTTTTACAGTTCAAATGTTTTACCGAATATTCCTTCTACACAAAAAGGTTGGAATACTGCAAGGTCGTCAACTATTAGGAGAATGACGAAAGAGTTTGAATCTATTCGCCCCGGTGGGGGGACAAACCCAGGACCTGCTTTCGCAAAAGCTCTCTCGTTGCGCCCGCTTCCAGAAGTCATTTTCTTTCTGACTGACGGAGTCATCGCCCCATTTTCTGCAGAAAAGCTTCGAGAAATGATGCCCGACGGTTCTCGTATCGTCGTGAACACTATTGCCTTTGGTGTATCTGCTAATCAGGAAGAAATGATTTCAATTGCAAAGTCAAACCGAGGTCAATATCGTTTTGTAAAGTCAGAGGGCACAAAGCCATGAGCCAATTAATCGTGTTCATCTGTACACTTTTATTGTGTGCTTCTACTTCGTTTTCAGAAGTTATCGTTCTAAGGGATGGAGCAGGAACTCTTCAGGGAACGATTCAAAGTGCCGGTGATACAGGATTGCTCATTCAAGATTCCCAGCAGCCTGGCAATACAATTCGGATTCCATGGAGCACAATTCACCAAATCCAACCCGAAAAATCAAGACCAAATATTGATCACTATCTTGAGGTCGGTGAACTTCTTTGGAGAGCAAAAAGAAGATTGCTAAGAGGGGATATCTTACTCTCGCAGCCAATTTTTGAATCGCAATTCGAGAAACTTTTGGGGACTGATGGTGAAGATTCAAGACTCGTCGCAGAGGGATTATTGCGAACTCTAGTTGCTCAAGGATTACTCAAGAAGGCGGTGGTTCCTTGGCTTGAAACTGTGCGCTTAGACGAATTAGGAGTGCCCTCGCCATTTGCATCACTAGATCCAATTCTTGAAGAGCAAACACGGCTTTGTCGGCATCTTCCATTAATGGCAATTGCCCAAGTCCACATAGATACTGTATCTCCATTTATTGACGAGACTCTTCCATTTACTTCCTTGTGTGCATCTTTGGTAAGCGGAGGTAATGAACAACTCCAACTTGAAGAAGAACAATTTACGCAATTGCTAGCTACAGCAATGAATGGTTCGGTAGTCGAACGAGATACATTCGTTAAAACGTACAATACGTTGGAATCTTGGCAACAAATTTGGATAGATTATGCACTTGGCATTGCCTATCTACATAATAAAGAACAAGATTCCGCCATGATATCGTTTGCTAGGGTCGCTTCGGCTGACCCACACGTTCAACCCTATTTGACAGGTAGCGCAATGCTGCTCCTCGCTGACGAATTGGAATTATTAAATCATCTTGATGAAGCAAATCGCATTCGCTATGAAGCAAAACGATTGTTCCCATCGCACCCGCTAGTCCTTGAGGCTAACTAGAAAGGAAAGCACACACAATGATGTACCAAATCATTTTAACAACAGTAGCTCAGACAAATGTCGACGAACCGACAAGTTGGGCAAGTACAATTATGAAAGGAGGACCAGTTGGGTTCATCATAATTGGTCTCAGTCTTGTAGCTCTTGCGCTGGTTGTAATGCACTTCCTGCAAATTAGACGAAGTTCTTTATTGCCACAAGACCAGCTTAAGCTTATTGAAGAAATGCTTTCAAATGGCGAAGTTGAATCGGCTCTGACGTATTGCGTGGATCCAGAAAATGATTCGTATCTAACTCGAATTCTGGCTACGGGTCTGTTGAGATACCAACGCTCTGCATTTGGTCCGTTTGAACTGAAGAATGCTCTTGAAGAAGCAGGGGAAGATCAGACTTCACGACTATTCCGTTCAACTGATGCTCTAGGTCTCATTGGCACAATAGCTCCACTTCTTGGTTTGTTGGGAACAGTTCTTGGAATGGTCGGTGCTTTCGAGACCATCGGGCAAACAGCGTCTAATACGCATTCTGCTCTTGCCGTAAATATTAGTGAGGCACTCGTTACTACCATGCTAGGTCTCGTTCTCGCTATTCCGTGCGTGACTTTGTTTAGTTTCTTTCGAAACCGTATCGAAGGGTTAAGCACAGAGGCATCAAGTGAAATTGAACGTCTCGTACTTCATCTGGAAGAAGCACAAGGCAACGGGTAATGTCTTTTAAAGGCAGCAAATCTCGAGTCATTATTCCAATAGTCGAATTGACACCTATGATTGATATTGTTTTTTTATTAATTATATTTTTTATGGTTGCTGCTCAATTCGCTCAACAAGCACACGTGGAATTGCAGTTGCCAAAAGAAGCTGGCGAACAACTTAAAGATAAAGCGCAGGGTGTTCTCGTGATTAATGTGTTGCGAGATGGTTCGATCATGGTCGATAAGAATGAGGGATCGATTTCTCTTGCTGTACTCGAAGGAATTGTTGGCGATTCTATCGGCACAGATGGTGCAGATTGGAAGAATATCACTGTTCGGGCAGATGAAAACACCCTCGCGAAATCACTTAATGAAGTGCTTGCTGTATTGCACAAATTTGGTCTTTCAGCGACAAATATTGCAACGGAATCCCCTTGACGCATGAATTTTTTACAAGCAAAAAATAGGCATTCAATAAACAAGACTGCTCTCAATTTGTCCTCAATGATTGATGTTACTTTTTTGCTTCTTATCTATTTCATTGTCACTACGGTTTTTACTCCTCCTGAAAGTAGCTTGTCGCCTGCTTTAAAACTTGAAGAAGGTATTCCCTCTCAAGAACAGGATTTTGAGCCTCAGATTGTAAACGTACAATTGCAAAATGGTATTCCGGTATATCTACTTGGTGGGCAAGTGATGTTCTCGAGAATTGATTTCACATCGGTTATCTCAAAGTTGCCGATTGATCCTGGGCTTATCATTCGAGTTCATGACGATGTCCCAGTAGGTTTTGCTATCACTGCCGTACAAGAAGCCAGAAATGTAGGTTTTGAAAGGGTGACGTATGTTCCAGCAGTTGATTAGCATTATTGTCATCTTCTGTTTCAGCACGGTAGCTCTCTGTCAAGACAACGTCTCAACTTGGTTGCAACGTATGGGGTGCGATGATCTTCTTGCTTCCTATCTTGAAGGTCAACTTGAGCACGGTTCTCGAAAAGAACAAATCCGGGCAGCAAACCAACTCGCAGACGTATATGCGGTCATGCTAGCTCGCGCGGATGGAGCAAGTGATTCTGAAACATTGAAACGAGCCAGTGCATTATTTGAAAGAATTCCTGAGGCAGGAACGACTGCACTACGTCTTCAACTGTACAGGGCGACTTACATTGCATCTGAACAAATTCTTGAACGGTATAGGCTTCGTATCTCAGAAAAGGAAGAGGCAGCTATTGCAATCACTCAATTGCACGAGGTTGTTATCGACTTGGGGTCATTACGTGCATCGTTGCTTAAAAGAGCACGCTCTTCTAAGTCGCGAGACGAGAAGAAGATGCAACAAATTGGATTAATCACGTCGTACTTGGCGTGGGCGAAGTATTACATTGCTTGGTACGAGAATGATGAGCAGAGTGCCCGCGATGCAGCACAGTTGTTTGCTGAAATTTTAATGGGCGAAAAACCTTCTATTCAATCGGTTTCTCTTGATTTAAAATCTCATGACACTGGAGCGCGATCCATTTTAGGGATTGCTTTGTGCAAATCGATTATGAGTGAATCCGAAGGTTCAGAACCATGGCTTGAGGTTTTAGAAGACCCTGTAACTTGGAGTGAAGTTACAAACATAGTTCCTCTTTGGCGTTTTTTCTTGCTTGTAGATTATCAAGATTGGAAGGCGGTAAAAAACACATTAGAATATTCTCTAGAAATCGACAAAACGTTAATTAGTCGAGTGGCTGCAGTGCATGCATTAGAACATTACTCTGACATTACAGCCAAAGAGGTAGCAAAGTTAGCAATTGCAACTCTTGTTGAACAGCGACAACTTGGCATTGTCAGAGACATTATCTCGAAATACGGTTATGAGGCACTTGATAAGAATGGCTTTATTGCGAAGTACATTAGTGGGGACATTGCATTCCAGAATCTCAAAAGCACGTATCCTTCAGAAGAACCTGCTGTAGACGAAACTGTAAAGCAATCTTTTCTTCTTATTGCTAATCAATTTGAACTTGCAACCCTCGCAGATGACGCAAGCCAATTCCCTTCAGTTGCAGATGACTGCAATTTTAGACTTGGGATTTCACTCTATTACGCTGGGCAATTTGGAGATGCTGCATCTGCCTTCGAGAAAGCCGCTCAGGGTAACAACAAGGAACAGCCAGTTTGGATGGCTCTTGTTTGTTTAGGGAATCTCGCAGACTTGACAGAGAAGCAAGAAAAAACGAAGCAAGATTTGATTTCTTTCTATGTAGAGAATTGGCCCAATTCTGAGCATTCCGCTCAGCTTGTGCTATACAAATCACTAACTGATGAGGTAACTCCAGCAGACATTGATGATTTGCTTTCTATTCCACGCTCTTCTCCGCAATATGAAGAAGCGCAAAGGCAAGCATCCAGAATCCTCTATTCGATGTGGCTTCAAAATGATTCGACACACGTAACTATCGGAAATCGGTATATAAGCATTGCATCAATACTTCTAGCCGAAGATGTAAAACAAGAAATTGATTCAAAAAAAATACAAGTCGCAATTGTGCGTGCTTTACGTATTCTAGAAGTCTCGTTGCATGAAGATGTGCTGCGTCTCCAAGCGGCGCAGAATGCTCTTGATTCGCTTGATACACTTTCCAAAAAGCCCTCTGTTGATCTTATCTCATTTGATTTTGAAATAAGTTACCGAAGAATCGTATTGCTTTTATTGAATGATAAAGTGCAACAAGCATCTGATTTGTACCTCCAGTTAAGTGAAGAGTTTATGGAGAGTACTTGGGCGCAACATGCTTCGACGCGGCTATGGAATGCGATATCAAACACTTCATTGGGAACGGAAACAGAAGTGCGACCGTTGCTCCTCTACAAAGTAGGGTCCTTGATTTTGGGTCAACTCAGCGAATCGCAGTTTGGCAACTCGCAAACTATAGGTATAGCAAGTAAAACTGCTCATGCAGCTCTCACTTTGTTTGAATCTACTGATGATCCAAAGTACATAGAGGACTCGCTCGCAATCGCACGTGCTCTCTTTGCGTCAAAACCGAACGTAGTGCAAATATTGTTTTTGAATGCGGAAGCAGAGATGAAATATGGTGATCCAAAAACAGCGATGCAACACTGGAAAACTATTTCATCCGGTACACCCGCAGGAAGTGAGCAATGGGTAACCGCCCGTTACTATGCAATACAGATGCTCTCTGCGGATTCTCCAAGCAAAGCTCTAGAGTTACTTGAACAACATGTAGTTCTTTATCCAGATTATGGTGGCGGGGAAATGGGCGCTCTTTTAGAAGAGCTCCATACGTCATTAAATGGCAGGCAAGGCAGATGAGCATACAAAAAGTAGTTTCTGTTTTTTTTAGTCTTCCTGAGCACTCTGAACCACGAGTTCTTTTGGGAGTGCCAAGAGATCGCTTCGATAAACTGGCTATAAAAAATGCGTTACGAAGACGCCTCGCGCAATTACATGTGCACCCTCAAGGATTTACCGATGAGGCCAATGACATCAGAGATTACCTAACAAAATTAGCAGAACAATTAGAAGTGCATGCTCCTGATTCTGTTAGCAGTCAATCAAGCAGAACTTCAGAATTAACCCCACTTGACCAAGCAATTATCGCGGCACTCGTAAGTGAAGGAGGGTGGAACAAAAACAGCCGCTCTCGCTTAGTGAGCGTTGCTGCTGCCTATTCGATTACTGTTGGCGGGTTAATGCGAATTTTAGAAGCTTTTGCTGATGCAGCTCGGACTGGGAGTGGACCGCTTTCTGTAGAACGACGTTCTGAATACAAAGTTAACCGGCAGTGGGCAACAATACCTGTAAAAAAATCCCGGATGAGCGTCGTAGATACCTTCCTCTCAGACACTGCAAAAAAATACACTCCAGAACTTAGTTCGCCAACCCCAATAATGACCTTGAAGTTATCTGTTCTATTTGCACTCTTGACAATTATTGCATTCGTGCTTTCTTTTCAGGTTCTAATGTCTAATGACGAGAGCACGAATACTCAGGACTTACGCCCAAGGCAACCAACAGTTGTTACTGCTCCAAATGTAATGCAAGAGTCTGTTTTGATTGAGCAGTATCCAACGTTCAAGGTAGATGGAATTGAAACCGGGATGCTTGCATACGCGGACAAAGGTTTAGCACAACTGGAACAATTAAACATTTTATCCGAATCTCTTGAAGAAGCTATTTCAACTAGTAAATCTCCTTCAGAATCATTCGTCAATCGTTGGTCCGATGCTATGGATACGCTCTCAAACGGTTGGGTCTTTATTGATCACCAAGTGTTGACAAGCGCTAAGTCCATGATTGTTAAAATTTTGCTTCTTGCTGAATACTACCCAGAATTTGCCCATCTATTACTCGATTCATTCAGGGCAGGAAATCTTCCAACATCGGATGCGTCAAATCTCACACAGTCAGTCTGGAATGCAGGTATTTTGGCTTCATTCTCTTGCGATCACCGTCTGAATGCAACTGTTCGATCGTACATAAAGAAAATTCAATTGGATGATGTAACTGGGTGCGATGAAATTGAGGCAGAAATTGTTGCTTTGAATTATTACACTTCGATATTGCTTTCTCGAACAGAGTTTGAAGATACAGCAATGGAGTTTTGGGAAACATGGTTTGTGATCACTAACAGGATTCTTGCCGTTACTGGGAGAGCAGACCCATTTATTTATCTAACGAAAGAAATACTTCATGCTAATCTTGACCTATTGCGAGAAAGTAGAACAAGAAAAATTCTAGGAAGAGTGATAGAAGAGACAAATTGGGCTTCCTCGCTTCCAGCAAGAGATTTAGCATGTTCTGTAATTCGATCGCAAGATGAAAATGTATTTGACATTGCTATTTTCACAGCCCTGTACAGCCAATCGAATACGATTACTTGGTACCCGCAAGACTGTCTTGTTTCGCTTGAATCAACACTTCAAGCACGTCAGCACATCGCTCAAAAATTGATGCAAGAATGGCCTGTCGATTCAGTGGAACGCGCTGCAGTTTGGAATTTGTCTATCCCAACAGGGTTTCAGCCTGAGTTATTTTATGAATGGGAATCTGTACTTCTTTCTGTCCTCGATGCATCTGGACCAGATGTTTCAAAGCTCGCAGAACTTCGACTGCTTAATGAATCAGCAGTTGCAATGTGGAAAGGTCGACCGGATATTGCAACCCATGCGCTAAGTGCATCGAAAAGATTTGACCTAGGAACGGATAGTTACTTCCATCCAAAACAAGTCATGCGCGATGGTGTCTTTGAAACAAAATATCTTAAAGCAGGAACGGATCATTTTGAACAACTGGAGGCTGTTGATACGTTATACAACACAAGTGACACCGATCTTGGACCAGATGACGCGGATTTGCTTGCATCAGTAGCACTTTCTCACAGAAAGTCAGAAGTAAGAATTGCAGCTACTCGAGTACTTGTTCAACAATTTCCAAATGGTTCAAATGTTGCGGTTGCTCTAGTCAACAATTTTTCGAAGGCAAAAACGAATGAACAAATTAGTTCAATTATTGCCCATTTGTCAAATGTGATTTTGCCTGATCAACATTCCACACAATGGGATTTATTAGCAAGGCGCGCATTCGTGCAACATGCACTCACTTGTGGAAGTAAAACCCTGTGGGAATTTGATGAAGTATCGAGTGTCTTGGCAACCTCTTTGCTTTCAGAGTATCTCCTTCTGAACCCCAATGTCATTCAACTTTCAGATGAAGTGGATGCCACACAAGCAATTTCTATGGTTGTTGATTCATGGAGGCAAGCCCTTCCGCCTCAGTACCTTTCAGCAAACAACACTGCTTTTAATCCAGCGGGGGTCTTGCAGCAGTACTTGTTGCATCAACTTCAGTATTACTCGCTGCTTGAATCTGAAGAATCTAGGTGGAGATCTGAACAAAATCAAATTACTGGTCTCCATGATGTGGTAACAACCTTGGGAGAACAAGGGACTATTATTGAGCAACTTCTGTTTGTTGAAGAAGCAATTGCTAAACATTGGGTTGATCTTTTTCGAAATGTTGTTGTTGAGTACGAAAGGAGAGTCGCGCAATGATACGTATTTTCAGCACGTTGCTGCTTTTTATAGTGTTCAATGCAGATGAACCTTGGTCAAGAAATCTCGATGTACGTGATGGCCTTTCCTATATTCGAGCAGCAGAAGACCTGAAGGGCACTCCTTCGCAAAGTAACTCTAAAGTAGCTCTCATTAAGGAACTCTATGTCCTAGCAGCGGTTATTGATCCTATCTATAAAGAGAGCGCTATATTGGGAGTTATTTCTGTTGAATCAGATGATGAGGTTGTTTCGAGGTTGCACAACATCCGTACGCAGCCCCCATTGCTAGTGTCTGGTGTAGTTCATAACGAACAATTTTCCTCCGCCCCAAAAGTTGAAGTGGAGTATGTTTGCCAAGCACTCACAGCGTATCGAATGCGGCGGGCTCTTTCTCCAGAGCAACTTGATGCACTTAAAGCATGGTCATATCTATTCCCCAGTAGTTTTGAAAATATCTTGAGAGATGCTTCAAAGAAAAAGAGAAACCCTAGTACTCATGA
The DNA here is from genome assembly GCA_018657585.1 of Phycisphaerae bacterium. Lineage (GTDB taxonomy): Bacteria > Planctomycetota > Phycisphaerae > Phycisphaerales > SM1A02. The sequence continues at coordinate 142 of JABHWX010000185.1, read as the reverse complement.
TATCAATGCAACATTGAAAGTTGAACTCTTTGTCCTAGGCGGATCAACTCTCTGGTCAGCGGATGTGGTAACTGTAGGAAACACGCCAGTTGTACTTAGTGAGATTAACGATTTGGCTACGCTAATCGGCGTCGACCCCTCT
>JABHWX010000184.1 GCA_018657585.1 Phycisphaerae bacterium | reverse complement strand
TTGTGTAATTTTAGCATCCGCAACATCCACACTTACACCACCAGCTTCATTTATAAAGAGCGATTCTAAATCATTTTCAATTTGTGCAACATCAAGTTGCACTCGAAACCCTGGGTTTATTTCTTTTCCAATCGAAATCCCAAATGCGTAACCATCGTCGTACGTAATAGTCACGCGGTCATCATTGAAATCGCTAAGCATATTAATGGCAAAGTTCGGGGCGATATACCAACCATTCTTTCCAGTATCGCTGAGCGTAATACGGTCCTCTGTTGTGGGTGCACTGTTTGGTGTTGTTGTTGTATCGTGCAACACCGGACCATCGCTCGTAAGCGTAAACGTAGTTGCCCTGTCAAAATCAAGAGTGTCCGCAAAAACAGTTCCAGAAAAGAACGATGCGGCGACAACAGCAATGCAAATTTTTACCATAACAATCCTCGTTAACTATGTTTCATCCATGAACGGTATACACATAGGATAATCGGCTCGTGAGGGCTTGTGCGGTGATTTTTTATGATTACGGACAGTTTCCAAGGTTTCCAATGACGGCAAGAATATCCGAGACGTCGATTGAATCGTATGGAGCAGTAATTTCTGCACCATCTCCGGCAGTTCCCCAATTGGAGATGAGAGCGAGAATATCTGTGACATCGATATTACCATCTGCATTGATATCTTCAACACAGGTAATTAACGTACTGCCTATATAGGTTTGCCAGCCAGAGTTCGTTTGAACTTCACCGATATACCAGAACACCGTGTCGTTGTTTGGATCGACCGTCATGTCAAAATAATCGCCCCAGCGACCATCAGCGCCAGCGTTGCCTGTGCGTACAACCGTAGACACACCCATTGTGCCAAGCAAATCACTCTCTTTTCGCCCAAGAATTTGCAGAGTAGGATTCGTAGAATTATTTGCCGTTGCAACCACAACCGCAACTTCGCCACGTTTATTTTGTGCAATTGCTGGGAAGAAACTCGACATGGAATTAGGAACAGTGGTATCTCCGCTTTGCTTTAGCGAGGCAGGACTAGATGGCCAATTAGACAAATCAATTTCATACCATCGACCAACCGCGCTTACCCCACTACCCTCGATTCCATGAGCCGTCCACAAACTACCATCACGGTAGTGCGAGTTCATAATTCTTCCATCGAGTGCACTTACTGTTCCACCAGGATTTGGAACACCGGCCCCGGGTGTTCCATGGTTTGGAACAGCAACAAGCTCACTTACAACGGTTGGGTTCGATGGATTGTTGATGTGTGCAACTCGGAGTTCCGTAGAATTCTTTCTCCCAACAAAAAAAGCAGAAGGAGCGTTGCCATAATGCTGCGCACATTGCATGCTTGCGTGTCCACCTTTGCGAACATCGGCAATCACAACTGGGTCGCCACTGAGCATTGGCGTTTTATCAAACACGCGGTAAAGCACGCCGCCCCAGCCAGCATAATTTAAACCAAACAAATTGCCAGTAACGTAGAAATAGTCACTATCAAAGCCCAGCCCCGGGTAATCAACCCAGTAGGTACTGCCACCGTCTGTAACCACCGACCAAGTTCGATATTTGTACCAAACACCGTTTGGATTATCATCATCACTGACTGCAATAGTAATCCATGACTCACCACTGTATTGTTCAAGTGCAAGCACAACAAAACGTCCGGCATGTTGATCGTAGAAACACTTTGGGTCAAACGTAAAACCACCAGCCCCAATGTCTTCAAAGAAGCCTGGATTTCCAGTGTCGTTTAACATCGCAGAAAATTCTTCGTTTCCATCCTTGTCGTAAAACGCAATCGCCATATTGACTGTTGCGACAATATGGTTTGGACCAACTGCAAGTGAAGGGTCTGGTGGAGTCCAAGCGGTATTGGGTATGGAATCAAAACCGCTAAGGTCATGCATTGAAGTATTTGAAATACCACGACCAGCGACTAGTCGATTTGGCGGTCCATTTTCTTCGAATTTTGGCTTCTTGTGCTTTGGCAAAAAATTGGCCGGTCTTGGATGTGGACCCTGCACAAACCCCTTGACCTGGTGTTTGTCTGTAAACGAGTTTGTATCAATAATAGTAGGAGTTGCTGTCCAAAAATCTGCCACGTTGTCCTTACTCAAATCAATTGTAGGAACATCCGAAGGAGTTTCCCAAGTCTTTGTATTGGCCCTTGGACCCTCCGGTATGTTGGTCAATACTTGCGAAGAACATGCTGTAAGGAGCAAAAAACTAATAATTGTTAGGGTTTTCATACCAATAGGGTACCCTAAAAAGCAACGATTCCCAACTATTATCTAGTTTCTTGTAGAATATGGGGTTCGATGTCACAGCAAGTCACAAATCAATCTCAAAAAATAGCGATTATCGCAGCCGAAATCGGCTGGGGTTCAGGGATTGAAGCAGCCGAGCGTGGTTCCGAACTTCTTTTGCAAGCGGGGCTAGGAGAACGACTACAGGCAAAAGTAGCGAGAATTAAAGCGGAACCACCCATGGCGAATGGTCCACTTGACGGAGAAGCGCTTGAAATAGCAATTATGGATCACGCAAGCCGAGTTTCGGACGCCGTTCTCGATGCTGTCCAAAAAGGAATGTTTCCAGTTGTTATTGGTGGTGATCACACTTCAGCACTGGGGTTTCACACAGGTTTAGCAAGAGCGTTTGGTGAGACTGGAATTGTTTGGATAGATACGCACCCTGATTTGAACACGTTCGAAACAAGCCCGTCTGGAAACATTCATGGCATGCCGCTTGCAGGCTTGCTTGGTAGGGGTTCAGAGCGAATGATTAAGATGACCAAACTCTGTCAAACTCGCGAAGAACACGTAGCAATGCTTGGAATTAGATCTATTGATGCAGGCGAACAACAATGGCTTGACGAAGGCGTGATTAATTGCCTAACAATGGACATGGTTAACGAACGTGGGTTGCCCATATGTATGTTAAATGCAATTGGTACCGCCAATCAAGCAGATGCTGGATATGGTCTAACGATTGATATTGATGCGATAGACCCCACACAAGCACCATTTGTGGCTACACCGGTAGAAAACGGTATTGACGCAAAAGAACTAGCAAATACACTGTTTGAACTGCCCAGAAAAGACCGCTTGCTTGGCATGGAAGTTGTTGAGTTTACACCAAGAGATGGCGAAACAAGTGATGCTGAAGTTGCATGCGAGTTGATCGTCTCCCTTGTGACAGCGGTAACCGGAACACCTGTTTAGTGGGTATAGTTTCATTTAATGGGCTTATTTGTTGACATCCCAAAACCAAAGGCATGGCCACCACCGCCACCGGAAGACACTAAACGGGTTACCGAACTTCTTGAATACGGTGCCAAGCGAGACCCCATCGGCGATAAATTTCATGTGGCATTTGCGTGCCTGTTTATGTTCGCTCTTCCCATAGATACATACCCAACAACAATCGCAACTTGGATACTGTTCATTTACAGTGTATTGAGGCTGCCATCAACATGGCGAACCATCACACCTATTTACAACTCAACAATTTTTCGATTTGCTTTTGCGTGGGCGGCATGGTCATTGCTCTCAATTATCTGGTCATCGAATCAAGCAGCCGGCCTAGACCACGCAGGCGCACTGCGAATGGTTTTATTGCCCGTGGTGTTGTGGCCTGTTATGCGTCAGTGGAAGTATTTGTTGATGGCCTTCCTCGTAGGAGTTTTACTGCAGAATCTTGCTCAAATAACAGAATTTGTTTGGAGTTGGTTCTCGAGTGAGCAAGCCATCTCGCATTCACTAACAGGTATTGAAAAACATTCAGGTAAAGCCGCTCTTTTTATGGGCTTCGCTTCACTTGCATGGTTATGCATACTTGTTGTAGGGACAACAAGAAAAAAAGTGGTTACGATTTGCTTTCTATTAGCCACCGCAGGCATGTTTGCAACAGTGAGCATGGCTGTATATGTAGGGTATGTTTGTGCAATTGCGGCTATAGGGATAATTGCACTTGTTCACCGCAAAATACGACTGCGCCAAGGACTTATTTTAGTAGCAGTTGTGTTTTGTGTTGCCGCCGCGTCCTGGCTTGCAGCCGGTGACAGCATGGTATCAAAAACAAGAAGTGCAGTGCAAGGAGTGAGTAGTTTTTGTAAAGGTGATTTGCAGGCAAACAACTCTACAATACTTCGTTTGCACTGGTGGTCGAAGACACTTGATGAATATGCTAACAACTCAACCCAATGTATATTTGGTCATGGAATGGGCAGTGTGTCATCGATTGATTTTTCTACGAATGGGACAGCATTAAACAAAAGAGCAGACCATATTCACAACTCGTACATCCAAATTTTATATGGAGAAGGAATCATAGGGTTGACCTTGTTTATAGGGTTTTTGATTACGCTCTCAAAAGGCGCATTATTATTATCAAAACGCTATGGGTGGATGATTGGTGCAACTTGTTTAGGCGGCGTTGTGTTATGGTCAGCGGCCACATTCTTTGAGAACAGCCACTCGAGCGGACGACCGTTTGCAATGGTGATACTATTGGGCACACTTATTATGTATTTTCAAGCAAACAACTCAAGAACGGCGCAATCATGAAAATTCTCGTTACAGGAACAGCGGGTTTTATAGGTTCTGCTGTTTCAAGAAAACTCCTTGAGCGCGGCGACGAGGTTGTTGGAGTTGATAATTTGAACGATTATTACGATGTGAATTTGAAACTCGCTCGTCTGAAACTGGCTGAAGACAACGATTTGTTTTCTTTTCAAAAACTTGATGTTTCAGATATAAACAAAATAAAAAAGTTGTTTGAAAACGAGCAATTTGACAAGGTTGTACACCTTGCAGCGCAAGCAGGCGTTCGATATTCAATAGAAAACCCACAGGCGTATATTAACTGTAATATTGTTGGTTTTACGAATATCCTAGAGGGATGCAGGCACAATAATGTGCAACACCTTGTGTATGCGTCATCAAGTTCGGTTTACGGCTCCAACACAGACATGCCATTGTCCGTTCACGATAATGTTGATCACCCCATGTCATTGTATGCAGCAACAAAAAAATCAAACGAATTGATGGCGCACGCGTACAGCAATTTGTTTGATCTTCCTACAACAGGGCTCAGATTTTTTACTGTCTACGGACCATGGGGAAGACCCGATATGGCTCTATTTTTGTTTACAAAAGCAATTCTTGCAGGCGAAAAACTACCGGTGTTTAACTACGGCAAACATACCAGAGACTTTACATATATCGACGATATTGTTGAGGGTGTTATTAAAACACTAGATAAGACGGCAATGGCGAATCCAAACTACGACTCTGCTAAGCCAGATCCTGGAACCAGTTCTGCGCCTTGGCGTGTGTATAACATTGGTGGAGGTAAACCAGTAGATTTATTGAAATACATTCACTGCATCGAAGCATCTTTAGAGAAGAAAGTGGGCCTGGAATTATTACCCCTACAGCCCGGTGACATTCCTAATACCGAAGCGGATGTCGAAGCACTGAAAACAGATGTTGGTTTTATGCCGGATACTCCGGTAGAACTTGGAATACAAAGATTTGTTGACTGGTATCAGGAATACTATTTATCCAACAGGTAATTATGAAAGACGCACTTCTCTACCGTTTATGGAATCATATGAGTAATAGGAGGCGCAGGCAATTTTCCTGGCTACTCCTTTTAATGTTGGTTACATCTCTTTTTGAAGTAATAAGTCTTGGTGCTTTAATACCCTTTTTAGCGGCGCTGACGAACCCAGATCATTTGTTTCAAAACAATTGGATGAAACCGTTCATTAATTTTTTAAACATTTCATCTCCAACGCAATTGCTTTTGCCTCTAACAATTACATTTGGAGTAGCGGCGGTGTTAGCGGGATTTGTACGCCTAGTATTGCTGTGGGCAAACACAAAACTTTCGTTTGCAGCAGGCGCAGACCTAAGCATTGATATTTATAAGAAAACCTTGTATCAACCATATTCTGTTCATGTTTCCCGAAATAGCAGTGAGGTGATTAGTGGGATAACCAAGAAAACAGATAGTGTAATTAGCAAGAGTATAGACCCCACATTAAAACTCATTAGCTCATGTGTAATGATGTTAGCAATACTTACCACACTGTTTTATGTAGATCCGAAAATAACAATATGCGCATTTTTTGGTTTTGGTTTTATTT
>JABHWX010000183.1 GCA_018657585.1 Phycisphaerae bacterium | reverse complement strand
GTTTACCAACGATTGAAGAGAAGTCCAGCGCGTTGAAGCAGTATGGGTAATAGCAACCGTCCCAGCCTACAATATCGAGCGGGTTGTACGGGTACACATAACTATGGACATTATTGAGTGCCTTTATTCGAACTTCGAAGTCGCCCATTTCATCATAAGTCAATGGCATTTCCGGAATTTGTAAATCACGTTCGCAATATGGCGCATGCTCTAAAAACTGCGAGGTCTTTTCAGAAAGGTACCGTTTAGGTGGAAGAATATGCGAGGCATTTGCAGTTTCGATAAACATGAAACGATTGACTGGCCCATCTTTTGGGGCTTCATCAAACGCCATCTTGTAAATAGTTCCTTTTGGGACGATTACAAAATCAAATTTTTTGAACTTCAGCGTGCCGAACATTGTTTGCAAAGTTCCAGTTCCATTGTGAATAAACAAACACTCATCGCCTTGTCCATTTTTAAAGTGGTATTCCATTTCTGATTCAGGAACACAAACCCCCATTTCACAATCAGCATTGCCAAACAAGACTGTGCGACCTGTTATAGGATCGCCGCTTGCTTTTAAATTCGTAGAAACGAGATGGCGCATTCGCATGACATTAGTTTCAACGTACTCTTGTTTCGTCGAGTACACATGCTTCCAGCCAGAAACTTGTGTTGGAGGATGAATGTGGTACATTGTTGACGTTGGTCCATCAAATCCTTCCGTTCCAAAAACCTCTTCAGAATATAAAGCGCCATCGGGGCGCCGGAATTGGATATGTCGTTTCGCTGGAATGTCGCCGAGTGTTGTGTAGTAAGGCATGGTGCTTATACCTTAACAGATATAACTTTAAAAGTTGCCTCGGCGGTCTTGTTCAATTTCTAGCGCTTCGAAGAGTGCTTTAAAGTTACCTTTACCAAAGGATTGGCTACCACGGCGACAGATTATTTCGAAGAACAAAGTTGGCCTATCTTGGATTGGTTTTGTAAACAATTGCAACAAATATCCTTGGTCATCTCGGTCAACCAAAATGCCTAAATCTTTAATGATCTGTTTTTCTTCTTCAATTGTTCCAACACGATCCCAAACGTTTTCGTAGTACGCTTCAGGTATTTCTAAGAAATTAACTCCGCGTCTTCGTAATTCAGAGACGGATTGAATTGCATCGTCTGTGCGGAACGCCAAATGTTGAACGCCAGGTGTATCGCTGTGCCAATCAAGATACTCTTGGATTTGACTTTTGCGTTTGCCTTCAGCGGGTTCGTTGATTGGAAACTTGATAAGCCCTCCACCAGAGGACATTACTTTGGACATAAGTGCGGAATATTCGGTTGAAATATCTTCATCATCAAAGTGCTTGAACATGCTGAACTCAAGGATTTTTTCGTACCACTCAACAGTTTTATCCATACCGTTAAATTCAACATTGCCAACACAGTGGTCAAGGAATTTCAGCCCGCAAGGGTGTTCCTCGTTGTAGTGATTTAACGGGTGGTCCATGCTTTCGAAGCCTGGAAATAATTTCGCACCTTTTTTGATATTTGGTAGCGAGTACTCACCAGATCTTGAAACAAAGGAATGAATCACTTCGCCGTATGTTTTAATACCTGCGCGGGTCACTTTTCCGTTCTCATCACCAACGGTAAATGGTTCATATGCAACCTCAGCGCCATTTTCAACAGCTCGATTAAACGTTTTTTCCGCATCGAATACTGTAAAGGCGATATCTTTTACCCCATCGCCGTACAGGTTGATATGACGCTGAGCAGGGTGGTCTTGAATAATTCCAGTAGTGAGCAAAATGCGAATATTGCCCTGGGTAAGCAAATACGTCGCTTCTTCCCGATTTCCAGTAGTCAAATCGTCTAATTGCGTTACGTTAAAGCCAAACGCATATGCGTAATAAAACGCAGCTTGCTTCGCATTTCCGACGTATAGACGGACGTAATCCACATCAATGAGATGGAGCGGATCAGTGCTTGAATGTACTTCGACGGCGGGATTTACGGCTGGGCTTGACACTTCAGTAGACATCGGAATCTCCTATATTGACCAATGAACACCCATGATACTCGCATACATGGGAATTAGAAGTAAATTCTCATAACTTCCCCAAAACACGTATTATATACCCAATTATGGCGAAACCAAAGACCCAAAATAAAACCATAGAAACCGTAGAGCCAATTGGCGATCGTGTTCTCATCCGCAAGGACGAAGACCGAAAAATTACCAAGGTAGGCATCCACTTGCCGGACAAAATCGAAATTCCCACCATCACGGGACGAGTTGTTACAGTCAGCACTATCATTGAGAATAATCCAGACTATCCAATTCAACAGTATGACAAAGTTTTGTTCAATCCAAAGGAAAGCATTCCTGTAGATTTTGAAGGTGATAACAGATTGTTTGTTGTTCCTATTGATGACGTTGTTGCAATTTTTAGGCGCGATACATGAGAAAGAAAAATGCAGGACCGACTGCCGAGTCGGTTCCGGTTCTCAAGAGAATAGGGCACCGCTCATTGCGGGTACCAGGGTCAAAAAGCATAACCTCACGAATGATCATGCTTGGATCTCTTTCCGCTGGAAGGACAGTGTTGAAGAATCCTCTTTCTTGCGACGACACAACAATGCTCGCATCAGCAATGGCTGCAATTGGCGTTGGTATGAAATGGACACCGAATAAAATTATTCTTCACGGGATAGATGGCAAGCCACCCCACGGGGGGAAAGTAAATCTTGGTGCTGGAGGCACGCCTTCTCGATTTATGATCGCTGCCGGCGCACTAACGAAAGATCCTCTTACTGTTGATGGCGATTCTAAAATGCGAACTCGACCAATTGGCGAACTTGTCACCATGCTTCGCGCTTTAGGCGTCGAGTTTGATAGCGATACAATGCCAGTTACCGTCGACGGTACAAATCTAAGAGGTGGAACTCTTGAAGTTCCAATTACGAAATCTAGCCAATTCATTTCGGCGTTGATGTTGATAGCGCCTTTTATTGAAGGTGGCCTCATATTGCAATGCAAGTTGCCAGTGACATCTTCAACGTATATTGACTTAACAGCAGACACTTTGCGTACGTTTGGTGTTGATGTGGTTGATGAACAAGATGGCGAGATTCGTAATTTGACTATTCCGCAAACAAGGGTCACGCATAGAGAGTTGGAAGTTGAACCTGATGCTAGTTCTGCGGTGTATTTTGCTGCGGTTGCAGCCTTACATGAGGGTATGACAGTAACTTTGGAAGGGCTTTCGCTTGAATCATCCCAGCCAGACATGGAAGCTATTCGTTTACTAGGAACGATCGGTGCAGAAGTGGATGATACGGAAGAGGGTATTCGCGTAACGGGCACTGGAACAATCCATGGTTTTGAAAATCTTGACGCTTCAGGATTTCCCGATGCTTCGCTTTGCTTAGCGGCTGTTGCAGCATTTGCTGATTCTCCTTCGAGAATTTATGGGCTTGAAACACTGCCCTTGAAAGAGTCTGACCGCATAGAAGTTATGGCTCGATCACTTGCAAAAGTTGGTTGCGGTGTTGCGTCTAGCGATAGCGATATTCGAATATCCCCAATGGAATCATCAAACATAAAAGTGGCGATTGACCCTGTTGACGATCACCGCATCGCAATGGCGATGGCTGTTGTTGGCACAAAACGCAATGGCATTTCTATAGTTAATCCAAAATGTGTTTCAAAAAGTTACCCCGGATTTTGGAATGATTTACGAAACATTTATGAAGGCAGAGAACTATCGTGACCGACTTTAAGCACTTTGCAAAACAGATGCTTCAGTGGAGAGGTCGATTTATACTTGCGCTTCTCCTTGCCGCGTTTTCTGCGTTGGGTCTTGGTGTTGGGCTATTAAGTTTGGGACCAGCACTCGCTCTCATTCTGGATCCAGAAAACGGAAAAAATTTACTTCTTCTTGCTACAGAACAAAATGCAGGTGGACATTGGTTTCAGATTCCAGAATGGATAATGGATGTGTTACCAGAAGGCCGATTCGATGGCGTAGTATTTATATTGGTTGCTGTTGGATGTTTAACAGTTGTTGGTGGGATTGCAAACTTTTTCCACCAATACCTGAGTGCTTGGATTGCAGTACATGTTGTCGCTCGTGTTCGCCAAGGTGCTTTTACACACGTCTTATCTATGCCCCTTGGCAAAGTGCAACAATTAGGTTCTAGTGAATTTGTCTCCAGAATTATCCGAGATGCTGAAGCGCTTCAAGTTGGCTTGATGGTTTTGATGGGCAAATCTGTCTCGCAACTTACAAAAGGCATCGCGGCATTTATTGTTGCATGTATTTTTGACTATCGCCTTGTGGTTATTGCTGTGATTGTCTTTCCAGTACTTGCAATAACTCTTCATAAGATTGGTAAAAGAGTTAGCAGGGGAACGAAAGAGTCATTATTTGCGCAACAAGAACTGCTTCGGATTTCAAGTGAATCTATTCAAGGGTTGCGGGCTGTCAAAGTTAACACGGCGGAAAAAAGTTCAGTCGACGCGTTCAATAAAGAAAACTCAAATGTAATTCGAGCAGAATTAAAAGTGCGATTCATGAGGGCTCTCGGTTCTCCATTAATGGAAATGCTAGCAATTTTAGTTCTCGGGACGCTAGCAGCAATTGCAGCTCGTTCAATAATCGACGGCTCGCTTGCGTTTGATTCTTTCTTGCTCTCCATTGGTTCTCTTGCGGTTGCAGGAGGCTCATTACGCCCGCTAGCGGGACTCGTGACGGAAATACAAGCAGCACAAGCTCCGGCAGAACGGTTACTTACTTTACTTGAAGCGCCTTGCGAAGAATCGCGATCATTACCAGATGTTCCTAGGCATACAAAGTCAATCTCTTTTGAGAAAGTGACGTTTACGTATGAGAATGGAGAATTTCCTGCAGTAGACGATGTATCTGTAACTATTAATCACGGGCAAAGGGTGGCAATTGTCGGACCGAACGGCTCAGGGAAAACGACACTAGTTTCACTTTTGTCTCGTCTTGCTCAGCCACAGGCAGGGAAAATTTGTATCGATGGTGTGAATATTCTCAACAAAAATGTTCATTCTCTACGTTCGCAAATGGGAGTTGTGACACAGGAGACAGTTCTGTTTAAGGATACAGTTGAAGCAAATATTCAATTTGGATGTACTGCAACTAAGGATGAGGTAGAACAAGTTGCCAAGCAGGCACACGCAGATACATTTATTGATCAACTTGAATCTGGATATGACACAATTGTTTTTGAGCAGGGGACATCTCTTAGTGGCGGACAAAGACAACGACTTGCAATTGCTCGAGCATTATTACGCCAACCTTCTATTTTGATTTTTGATGAAGCTACAAGTCAAATTGACGCAGAATCTGAAGCAATGATTGGTGACACGTTAAAGAAGTATTGCGATGGCAGAACGGTACTCGTGATTGCACACCGTATGTCCACTGTACAAAATGCAGATAGAATTTTAGTCTTAGACCAAGGGCGTCTTGTAGGAGACGGAACCCACGATGAACTTTTGATGTCGTGCAACGTGTACCAACGTCTAACAGAAACGCAACTTGTAAATACTCATCATGATGCGTAACGTCATCACTTTGTTGCTGTTTTTCTGGGCAGTTCTATGGGGATGCGAAGCAAAAATCCATGAACCAGTTGGCGAAGGCACTAGAATCGTTTCACTTAGCCCAGGAATTACGAATACAATTATTCATGCTGGTTTTGAGGATTTGATTGTGGGAAGAAGTGCCTTTTGTTTCCATGCGAATAGCGATCTGCCTGTAGTTGGTGATTTACGCGAAATAGATTTTGAACGATTGTTGTTGCTAGATCCGACAGATGTGTTTGTGCAACTGACCGCTTCTGGCGTAGACGCCCATTTGCTTGAACTAGCTGAAGGTGGAATGTTTGCGTTGCATATCTATCCTATAGATCGTGTTGAAGAAATTCAGCATCTCTATTCAGAGGTAAATGGTCTTTTTTCCAATGAAACTAAAAGTATTGAATTGTTGAGAGTAGAAGATTCAACTCTCCCATCACCTGTGCTAGTGTTAACGCAAGGTGTGGGAGGGAACGCGGGATTGTGTTTTGGCACGCAGACATATATTGATGACATTTTGCAATCTGTAGGTGTTGAAAACGCGGTTGCTCAAGAGGGTTGGATTTCATTGTCCCTTGAAGACATTGGCAGGCTTGATCCCGCCCTAGTTATCGTGGTGTCTGACTCTGAAATAACAGAATCTTCATTGCAACTTATACGTTCTTTAGGGTTCAAGGTGCTACCATTTGTACATGAGCATGTTCTTGTACCTTCAAGTTACCTTGCAGATGTTGCTGAGAAAATACAAACATTAAATACTTCATCATGAAGCCAAGAACCATAATCATGTTTTCATTTCTCTCGCTGCTACTTGTAGCATGCGCTCTCTTGCGTGTTCTTATAACACGACAAGTTGATGGTTCAATCGCATTAATGTATCCAGACCAAAAATATTTGTTGTATCGAGTGGTACCATTAATTGCGGCTATTATTGTGGGTTCTGGGCTAGGAGTTTCGGGAATGGGTTTGCAAGTCCTTCTTCGAAATCCTTTAGCTTCTCCTTGGATTCTTGGATTGTCGAGTGGAGCTGGATTTGGTGTGATGGTTAGTATGTTTTTAGAACACACGTATGCAACTCCTGTAATTGGTGGGCAATCAGGCGGCGCGATTGTTGGTGCATTGCTTTCGTTATCTCTTGTGTACTTGTTGTCTCGTCGCAGGGGTGGCATTGACCCGATGACAATGGTTCTCGTAGGTGTTGTTATTTCTGTATTGTTTGGAGCCGGAATTATGATTCTGCAACACTCCGTTCCGATGGGATTGCGAGGTTCATTTACTACTTGGTTAATGGGCAGTTTGCCAGAAGTTGAGGCGTGGTGGAAGTTAGGAGTATTTGGAGCGGTTACGTTGTTTGGGATTGTGTTAGTTTCCTTTTGGGGACCGACTCTTGACGCAGCCTGTCTTTCGGATGATGAAGCAACGAGTGTTGGAGTGAATCTTCCAAGTATCCGAGTGAGATTGTTTATTGTTTCTAGTATTCTTGCTGCGATAGGAGTTATGCTTGCAGGTCCAATTGCATTCGTTGGCCTTATTGCCCCGCATGGTGCTCGACTGTTATTTGGTGGCTCGCATAGATCACTTGTAGTTGCAACAGCAATAACTGGCGCGTTGTTACTTGTATGCGCTGACGATATTCGTCAACTTATTGATATTGGAAGTGGTCGATTGCCAATTGGGATAGTAACGAGCATCATTGGTGGCCTTGTTTTTCTTGGGCTACTCTTAAGAAATAGGGGGCGGATATGAGATTAAAAATTTCGGATATCGGAATGCGATTTGGAAAACTTACTGCACTTCGTGGTGTTCACTCTGGTGCTGAAGGTGGAAAGATAATTGCAGTGTTGGGACCAAATGCTTCAGGAAAAACAACACTTCTTAGGATTATGGCGGGCTTGCTTTCTCCAACAGACGGGAAGGTTGAACTTGATGGTTCTCAAGTTGACAAGATGACACCCCACGATAGGGCTTCAAAGATTTCTTGGGTTCCAAGGATTGCTGAAGTTTCTGGTTCATTTACAATTCGCCGAGTTGTCGAGTTGGGTCGTTATTCGCTTGGTCCTTCGTCTCATCGAGTAGATGACGCACTTGCGAAATTAGAACTACTTGACCGGAGTGAATCCCTTTGGCACACTGCAAGTGCGGGTATGCGGCAACGATCTGCATTTGCTCGAGCACTTGCGCAAAGGACACCTGGTGGGTTGTTCGTTTTAGACGAACCGAGCTCAGCGTTGGATTTGCATCACCTGAAGTCAATGGGAGCATTGCTTAGACAGTGTGCAAATGAAGGTGATATCGTCGTTGCAGCGCTCCACGACATTTCGTTTGCGATGGAAATTGCTGATGCCGTTGTAGTGCTGAAAGAGGGGCAAGTTGTTCTTGACGGGCAGACAAATGCTGTGCTGACACCCTCATCGCTTGGTGGAATATATGGCGTTGATCTAACTTGGGCTGTTGATGATGGTGGAAATCGCCACCTCGTCAGGGCATAAATCAGATATACTTCAAATCATGAAGGGCGTAACGATAATGATCATCGCAAGTGTGGTCTGGTCGATAGTCTCTGGGATTATCGCCAAGAAGAAGGCTGAAGCTAAGAAGCTTGCAGCAAAGCAATCTGGAGCATCTCCTCAGATTGACCCATCTTTGCAATTTGAAGAGCCATCCCCAGCTCAGATCCGCATAGAATCCCTTCGGCGCAAAAAGAAAAAAACGGTCACGGTGGATCCCGACCCTGTGGTCCAAAAGCCTAGAAAACGGAAATTAGAACCTATTAAGTCGTTGCATACCAAAGGGTGTCCATTGCCACCTGTGGAGATCCCTAAAAGGCATACCAAGTCCCATGCTAGGCAAATTGCAACGCTGCTCAGTAACAGACGTAACCTACGTACTGCTATAGTTTTAAGTGAAATTCTCTCAAAACCAGTTTCTCAACGAAATTAATTATCCCTAGGATAATAATCGCGGGCAAATGCCGGAAGAAGCGCGCAAAATCGGCGATTTTCGCTATACTTCGCCACATGATTGATATTCGAAAACTAAAAGAACTCGTCAAATTGATGGTAGCCAATGATTTGGCTGAAATGGATTTGCGAGATACAGATGAACAGGTAACCATTCGCAGACATGGTGAAACGTTTGTGACAGGTCCCCCTAGCGGTGCTCCGGTTGCAACTGTAGCGGCCCCACAGGCTGCAGCGGCTACGCCAACAACTGCAGTTGCAGAACCTCCAGTTGAGGAAGGCGTTGAAATTGTCAGCCCAATGGTAGGCACTTTTTATCTCTCACCAGATCCAGATTCGCCTGTATTTGTACAAGTCGGCGATACAGTAAGCGACGACACCACGGTCTGCATCATCGAAGCGATGAAGATTTTCAACGAGATAAAAGCGCAATGCTCAGGCACAATCGCTAAAGTTCTTGTTGGAAATGGTGAACCAGTTGAATTTGGTCAACCATTGTTCATCGTAAAACCACAATAGGAAAGCAGAAGAATGTTTGGTCGAATCCTCATTGCAAATAGAGGCGAAATTGCTCTCCGTATCATCCGCGCCGCAAGAGAGCTTGGCGTTGAGACTGTGTGTGTATATTCAAAAGCAGATGCAGGAGCGCCGTGGCTCAGCCTTGCTGATGAATCTGTTTGTATTGGCAATGCCCCGTCTTCAGAATCGTACCTTCGTATTGATCGCATTATTTCAGCAGCAGAGATGACAGATTCCGAAGCTATTCATCCCGGATATGGCTTTCTTGCTGAAAATGCACACTTCGCGGAAGTTTGCCGTGACTGCCACATTGAATTCATTGGTCCAACCCCTGAAGCAATGAATCTTTTGGGTGACAAAATTAATTGCAAAAGGCTTGCTCGACAAGCAGGTACACCGGTATTCCCAGGTACCGATGGTGAAATTGAAGAACTTGATGAGGCAATCGAAATTGCTGCTGAAATTGGGTACCCTGTAATTGTAAAAGCATCAGCAGGTGGTGGTGGTAAAGGAATGCGAGTAGCGCATAATGTTGCTGCGCTTAGGACTGCGGTTACAGCAGCACAACAAGAAGCGATCGCTTCCTTTGGTAATGGGGCAGTCTATCTTGAGAAGTTCCTTGAAAAGGCACGGCACGTTGAGGTGCAAGTTCTTGGTGATAAACACGGAAATGCTGTACATCTGTACAACCGAGACTGCACAAGCCAGCGCCGTCATCAGAAACTCATTGAAGAAGGACCAGCCCCTAGAGTTTCCCCAGAAATCCGCGATCGGGTTTGCGAATCTGCCGCGGAGCTCATTCGAAAAGCAAAGTACAGTGGCGCTGCAACTGTTGAATTTCTCATGAATAAAGAGCAAGAATTCTTCATGCTCGAAGTAAACACTAGAGTACAAGTTGAACACCCCGTTTCAGAAATGATAACAGGCGTTGATATTGTTAAAGAGTCAATTAGTGTTGCTGCAGGGGAACCACTTTCTTGGAAGCAAGACGAAATTAAACTCAACGGTCACGCTATAGAATGCAGAATCAATGCAGAGGATCCAAGTAAAAATTTTATGCCTCAGCCAGGTACGATTGAAACTTGGAAAACTCCTGGAGGTCCAGGCGTTCGTGTCGAAACGCATGTTGTGCCCGGATATAGCATACCGCCTAATTACGACTCCATGATTGGCAAGTTAATAGTGCACGGTCGTGATCGAGATGAAGCGATTGCACGTATGCGTTCAGCCCTAGGTGAATTTAGTGTCTCGCCTATTGCGACTACGATTCCATTACATCAACGCCTTCTAAATCATCACGCGTTCGTCTCAGCAGATTTTGATATCAACTGGGTGGAACGTTTGCTTGACGAATAATAAAATTATTTTTGCCGTTGTTCTTCAACAGGGACTGAGCAATAGCCAATTTGAGTATCGCCCACTTGCAGCCGGTTGATGTTTGCACCTGCTGTTACCATGAATATAAGTTTGAATTCGATATCTTTGTTTGGTCGTATCTTTTGAGCAAAGTTTTTGATACTACTCATGCTTTGTATAGGCTCATTTGAATGTATAACTAAATCCATTTTCTTTTTGTTGAAAATGTAATATCCGATTGGTTTATAAGGATTGTCTTTATCGTCAAGTATCACGATAGGTGCATCCTTATGAGTTTTATATAAATCATAGAATGAGGATGGTTTGCCTGGTGACACATCAACAAATACAATTCCAGTTCCAGGGTCTGCGCTCACGCCTTTAATCGTATTGGCGCCAGAACCACTGAGTTTTGATTTGTCGATACTAAATGCTTCAGCGTCAAGAATATAGTATTTTTCATTAAACGTAATACTTGAGGGTACGTTATTTGCTGTGGTTCTATATGCGAATCGGTCAATAGTTCTAAATTGATTTTGAATATCTTCACCATACAAGTCGCGTTCAACAACCTCTACTGCTGTTTGATCTGGCATAAATGAATCTACATCAGCATCTGTAAGTTCTCCCGCTTTGTGAAGATCGAAGCGAATTCCTTTAATTTGAAGATAGCTTGGGTCCAATTTACTGTCACCAGTTCTGAAAATAAACTTAATATTCGAATGATCTTGCTTTGGGATACTAGTTGCATACGCTGTACTGTTATCAAACTCGAACATATATTCTATTTCTTCTTTTTCTCCAGCATCATTCGTCGTTTGAACCTTTTGCTTCCATGCAGATGGGTAATAAATCTTAGGTTCTTCTTTTCCATTCGCTTTAGTAACCAACCTGACTTGGGAATTGGAGAGGACGACTTGCTGCCCAAAATCACCAGCGGACCCTTTGAAATTAACCATTACCACAGCGAGTTTTTGCCCGCCTGAAGTGCTTCCGACATCAAAAAAAGTAACATTTGCGTCTTTCTTTTTTAAGGTCAATTGACCTTTGCCCTCATAAGTGTCACGCAACAGGGTTGCTTGTTCGTCAACTCGAGGATTGTATTGTTGCAGGGGCATGCCGCCGGAGAAATCTGGGTACATGGTGCCTACACTGAGTTTGCTGTAAAAAACAGAAGTTAAGTGTGCCACGTCAAGCCACAATGAATTCGCTTTCTCGATGTTTTTCCCAACGTCTGCACGAGCAGTTCCACGGTAACCCATGATGTTGTCTGTGGCTTGGACAAAACCTGATCCGATGAGGCAAATCCCAATTGAGAGTACACCAGCAGCGAACCCAGCGAGACCACCGAACGTCAAATTAGCCCAGGCGGGGAACTTAACATTTGCTGGAACAATTTTATCACTTGCGACTCGAAGAATAAGAAGCGAAACTGCAAATACAGACACAAGCGCGACGCCCCAACCAGAATATTTAAACATATCAGTGCCGAGTAGAAACATGGCAAGTGGTTCCCAGATGGCAAACGCAATCGCCCCTGCTGCGATAACGCAAACAAGATGTAGTACAGCGCTAAAAAGACCTTCGTTTGCCCACCAGTATGCAATGAGAAGAACGAGCCCTACGATTAAGAGATTAAAAATAATAAACATGGGTACTTACTTCTTAGCGGGTGCCTTTGTTGTTGTTTTCTTTTTATTCACTCTTCCGAATTCTTCCAGAGAGGTTTCGCCTGAAGCAACTTTTTGCCAGGCGGATTCTTGCAGTCGGATTAACAATTTATTTCTATTTGCCTGAGCCATAGCAGATTTAAGATCGCCAGCAATGAGATGTTTGCGAGTTTCGCTGTTGAGGAACATTGTTTCAAACACACCAAT
>JABHWX010000182.1 GCA_018657585.1 Phycisphaerae bacterium | reverse complement strand
GTTTTTCGGTATTGCTGGGGTTGGTGATTTAGCAACGACCTGCTTTAGCCCGTATGGTCGAAACCGAACGTGCGGTGAACGATTGGGGAAAGGTGAAAAACTAGATGAAATTACTTCATCAATGGGTTCAGTTGTAGAAGGAGTTCCAACAACAAAAGCGGTGCAGGCGCTTTCAGAACAGTACGATGTTGATATGCCGATTGCAGCGACAATGCATGAAGTTCTATTTGGGGGTTTGGATATGCAAGATGCAATTGTTGCACTTATGTCAAGAGATTTACGTGCCGAGCGACTTCGACGTACCTAGATTACTCATTAAATCCAGAGTCAACCAACGCTATGAGTTCGGCTATAGCGTCATCAGCATCATCGCCTTCTGCATTGATGGTGAGTGTGGTGCCTTCAGTCGCGGCAAGCATCATTAACTGCATGATCGACTTCGCATCGACTTGGTCACTTTGTTCGTGTTCTACAGTGATAGTCGAACGGAACTTTCCTGCAAGTTCAGCAAATAACATTGCCGGTCTGGCATGCATGCCAAGCCGATTTTTTATTGTTACTGTTGTTGATTTTTTCGACATAATTGCATTGGGCTGTATAGGGTTGGAGCTCGAAGCGAGTCCTCATTAAGGGTCATAGTGTAAGCAGGAGAATTTGTAGCCGTTATCGAACTGCGTTGTCAGTTTCGCTGAACAAAGTGATAACGTCATCAGCATTGCTTGCTTGTCGAAGAAATCTTCTAAACGTGTCTTGACTTAAACTGCTAAAAATAGCTTCCATTGCGTCAAGGTGATTTTCTGGTTGATCTTCTGGGCTTAGAAGCAGCACAACTGAATACACTGGTTCGCGATCAAGCGCTTTGAAGTCGATTCCCTCAGTACTATTACCAATAGCAATGTGCATGGTTTTAATATCAGCATGTTTCACATGTGGAACAGCAACACCGTGGCCAAAACCAGTTGAACCTTTATTCTCGCGTCGTATGATTGCTTTTGTGAATTCTTCACGTTGTTCTTCCGCCACACAGCCAGCGGAGACAAGCGCTTCGACCATTTCTGTAATGACGCCGTCACGGTTTGCTTGTTTTAGTACTGGAATAATTGCGTCTTTGACGACGATGTCCATTAATTTCATTACTGATCTCCGTTGGAGTTGTGCTTATGGTGGTCTTTAATTTTATTTTTCAAATCTGTTAACTGTCGCACACTGCGGTCGACGCAACCATCAATAGCTGCGTGCATGTCATCGTCTTCGTTGTTAGAGATGATGTCGTCGTGGTGTTCTACATCAGTGATAATTTCTGCGATAAAGCCGTGAGTAGTTTTCTCAATTTTGACATCTATTTGTTCTATGCGGTTGTAGAATCGAGTGAGTTTGTCCGCTTTTGTCCGAATGTACTCTTCTATCGCAGGCGTCACATCTAGATGCTTGCTTGAAATATTAATTTGCATGGTTCTTCTCTTTCTTTCACTGATGATCCGGACTTGAATCTTGTCCGTGTTCCATTTTAGCAGGTTCTGTAAGTGGCTCTTTTTCAGTGAGCATTTGGTGGTCTGGAACGAGGACACCGCCACTGACGGCAAATCGAATAGCTTCTTCTACGGAAATTGGAAGGTCAATAGTGTCTTTCTTCGCCACAGTTATGGTGTATCCCGTAAAGGGGGTAGGGGAACTTGGAATAAAAATAGTTACCGAATCTGGTAATTTCGCCTTGATAGTTTGAAGTGAATCGCCAGTCATGAACCCCACAGACCAGATTCCTTTGCGAGGATATTCCACAGCAACCACGCGGCTAAATTTTGGTTTGTCGCTGTCGCTGATGAGAAAATCAACGAGCTGTTTGATATATGGATAAACTTTGCGAATAACTGGCACGGCGACCATGAGTTTTTCCATTCGCTTGTAGATGCTTCTGCCAATAAAGCCACCTACAAGACGTCCAGAGATATACACAATAACTGCTGCCACAAGGAGACCGAGTAAGTTCATCCAAGGGTGATTAGCCCACCAAGCATTAACCGAATCGGCAAACATGGTATTTGATAAATCTTGCATTTCTTGCGTACCAGTAGAGATGTTTTGCTCGTCAGCTGATTTTTGCAGTTCTATTGCATCTGGACCAAGAGCAAGAGACTCAGCTAATGCTGGAAAATGCTTGGGAATTTGAATAAAAGCGCTTCGTATTCCTGTGTTGATGGGTTCTGCAATCTTAGAATCGATAAATTGGTAAGCAGCTACAAGTAGCCAAAGCGTAAGTACAGATGGGAGGAGTACTGCGAGCCCGCGCAAAAACGGCCTAGTTTTTTTCGTTTCGCTCATATCGTGTCTCCCATCATACCTTGAGTTGCTCAGAAACTCGTCGAATTGCTTCTGGATATGCTTCGCATTCCAGCAAAAATACCTTGTCTGCAATCATTTGAGATGTATCGTTTGGAAGCACTTCGCATGTTTTTTGAAGAATCTGAGGTCCGTGGTCATACACCTCATCCACAAAATGAACTGTGCAGCCAGTTTCAACATCTCCAGTTTGAATGACTGCATCGTGGACCCGCATTCCAAACATCCCCTTTCCTCCATGCCTTGGGAGAAGGGCAGGGTGAATGTTGAGTACACGCCCCTCCATCCATGGTTCGATTGGGAGTAGTCGGAAATATCCACATAGGCAAATGAGATCGGGTTTAATTTCGTTAAGCCATGCTTGTATATTCATGTCGCCCATGCTCGCAGTGTCGTTTTCCTGCTGAGCAATTGCGACTTCGATCCCTCTCGAGGCAAGTCGCTCAACTGCTGGAATGTCATGATTAGAAGCAATAGCTAAGATAATGTTCGCATCTAAAAGACCATCTTCGATTCGATCGAGAAGGTTAAGTATGGTTCTTCCACCACCACTACACAAAACGGCGATATTGGTTGTCATTCGGGTGCCTTGTTACACGAAGTTGGGGGAGAATCAAATGGTATTGCATTGCCACGTTCATCGACACTCACCATAGTGAGGATCGCGTTTGTTACGTCAATTCGATCTGCACTGTCAAATCGTTCTGACTCGACGATAATTTCAATGACAACTGAGGAACTTCCGGTCTTTAATGTTTTCGTATAAAAGCGAACTACATCGCCGACAAAAACTGGTTGTTGAAAATCAACTTTTTCGATGCTTGCAGTTACCCATCTATGGCTTCCGTGTTTACGAGCCTCGATAAAACCTGCTTGGTCAATATATGAAAGAATGATGCCGCCAAAAATGGTTCCATATACATTGGAATCCCGAGGCATCATAACTACGCAAAGTGCTATCGAATCGTGCATCTGTATATCATCGTCCTTCTTGCAATAAGCCGCAAGCGAAGAGTGCCCACCATTTTTGTCTACTTTCATCATTTACAAGCAGTTCTGTGGGTATTTGCAGGGCTATCTCTTGGGAGAATGTGCTTGCAAGTAGAATTGGGTGCTCAGGGTGAACCCATAGGTTTTGTTGCACACTTTCTATAAGCGTAGGTGTATATTTGATTTTGTCTACGATCATTCCAGCGAGAGCAATATCAGGAATAATCGTGCCGTCTTCTCGATGCATAGATCTCCACGCGAGCATTGTATTTTTTTCTTTTAGGATCGAATGGATTGTTTGTAACGAGGAATCTGAGGAATGAATTTCATTGATGGGCAACCCACGGAGTGCACGCAGTAGCAAAGCGGTCTTTTGCTTCTCAAAGTCGAAACTGGTTTCCCATGTACGGATGAGGGATTCTATTTTTTCAGGAGCAAGTTTATTCATTACAAGAACGAATAGCAAAACGCTACCATCGCGGTCTCGCATAGAAAGTTCTACGAGTTCCATGTAATTATTCTGACCAAACTTTGTGTCATAAAACGCAGAAAGTAAAGGTACCCAAGGAGATGAGTTTTGAATGCTGATTGGGAACGAAAATGGTTGTTGCGGATTTTTGGGCGCGTCCCACCACAGAGCAGATTGGAGAAGTGCGTGGTCTATGCCAGTGCCAACAAGATCTGCAACACGATTTTCTTGAAAGGCTTTTGCAACGAGCAAATCTTGCGCCTTTTTTGAAGAGAGAGTCTCATCTTTTAGTAGTGGGGATACATGAGCAAGGCAAACATCATACGAATGGCTGGTAAGAAGAGAGATGCCAGAAATTTGATCTGTTATAGATGATGAATGTATCAAATGCTTTATCCTTGCATTTCTTTGTCCAGTTGACACCAACGCAGAGACAAACACAGCGATTGCAATCGTAGGTAAGAAAAGCAACGTGCGTAACATATTCGCAGTGTAAACGGAATTTCCTATTTGCATAGTAAAGCGCTGACTAACTCTATGGCAGATTCGTGAGAGTACCCATGTATTTCCCAAGATGTTTGCTGAAGAAGTGCATTTCGAATATCACAATCAATAAAAATAACCATCCCTTTTCCTATTGAGGTAGAGCAAGGGACTGGTAGTTCAACGCGGTTTAGCATTGACCACCCCCGACTTGTTGGATAAGGAACAAGCAAGGGATTTGGTGTCGAGGTAGTTTTTGTTCGTTCAAGTATCTTGGTATGAGTTGTGCGAGCAAAATGCCCTCGACCACCAATGGATTCGACTATGACAGTTGATCCATTTTGAGCAACATCAATAATATTTGAGACGAGTTCCGTTGTAACTTCTTCTGTTTGAATTCCTCCTACCCAAACAACAGCATTTTTTTTCATTTCTGAAAACTCTAGTATCTCCGTTCTCCAATGACGCAGTGCGGATAGTTCTGCATCCCACTGCCCATTGTGTTTGGCAATAATAATCTTACGGACTGGCTTGAAACGAATGGGTTCATGCAAGCGCGTTTTCCAACGATCGAGTTCAACGTTCCCACAACAAATATTGACGAGCAGTTTTGCGAGAGAGGAGTTTTTGCTTCTTGTTAATGTTTTTCCGTTGCCTTGAATCACAATTACTTGGTCACGTACACCATCGTTCCATGTCCAAAGGTGAACATTCTCAACAATTTCAAGTAAGGAATGTCCCCAGTGTTTGCGTTGGAAATGAATTGGCTCTGATTTCGGACAAAGTTCTTGAGCAAACTTTCGCAGTTGTTCCAAATTATTACCAGTTGCGAGCATGACAATCATTCCCCCTCTCTCTATGTACTCTTGGTATTTTGGTGTGTTTCCTTGGATAGCTTCGTGATTTTGGATGAGCATAAATGGAGCAAGAAGCCAACTCGATATGCTTTCGTTACTTGTGACGAGGCGCCAACTTAATGCTCTCTCTACTTTATGAGATACTTGTTTTGTTATCTCGTCTGAAACTCGGAATTCGTCAACATCACTTTTTTGATGCACTAGTTCGCTCATGGCAATCGGAGCATCGCCACGAGATAAGAACAGAAGCGCAAATGCTAAATTTACAGTGCTTCCTTTTGCTTTGTGTTTTCCACAATGAGACTCCAGTACAGCAAGGCAACCATCAACATACCAATCATTACCGCGCACTTCAGAAAGTCCGCAAGCCATTGCAACACGTTCAAGGGCATATAAATAACTCATAAGCGCTGTTCCACCAGTGTTTTTTGTAGTTGCGTTGTTATCTAGCCATTCCAATGCACGTTCAATTGCTCCATGAATTCGATGCGTATCTGATTCTCGCAAGTCTCCGACGCACGATTCATCAATTCCAAGAAGGCAATTTAATCCAGCAACAGTCATATTCGTACTAGATTTTCCTGAAGTACCTCCAGAACTGTACGACCATCCACCATCGTCGTTTTGAGTACCAAGAGCAGCATTCGCAATCGAAATCCAATACTTTTTTGGGATACGAATGCCTCGTTGATGAGCATCTCGTAAAGCGATAACACCAAATTCTCGGGTGAGTGGAGAAATCAGGGCGTCTGAATTTTGTGGTGTTTTTAGCATGCTCCATCCGCCATGTTCTAGGCTCATAGAACGAAGAAGCAGTTTAGTATCCTGCTTCAACCTTTTTTCAAACGTGTCTGGAAGTAACGCCCAAATTGAAATACGAAGTGAGAGCAAATACGAGCTAGGCTCTTCAACTTCCCAGATGAAATCAATCGATCGTTGCATTGAAGGCATGTTTACAGATTGCCCAGCCGACAACATTGCAAGTGTGGTGATTGCAGTTGTTGTTCCTATGTGACGATGTAGCCATCCCTGTGAAGGAGTGATTGGATCCCAGCACAACTGTTCATCGTGCCGTTTTTCTAGTTCGATAGTTATTTTTTCAATTGCATCTGTGACATCGGAGTTAGAAACTTTTTGCGCACCGACAGCGCACGTGGCACATAGTGCCACCGTGAGAATAGTTATTGACATGTAAATCTCTTTGTTACTGGTTGTATAAATACATAAGTTTTGGCATAGAAAACTCTTGAATCATTGTTCGTAGGTCTGACGCAGTGAGGTTTGAAGATTGTGCTCCAAACAGCCCACCAAAAGCAGGAGAGCTTCTGTTAATCCGAAGCAGCGTTGGTTTTTCGTCTGTTAACCCAGACCGTTTCTGGGCAATAGCAATGGCATCGTCAAGATATCCAATGCCGTCAATTAAACCATTGCTTAATGCTTCTTGTGCAGTATATGCAGAACCATTTGCAACAGACTCTAACGTTTTTTCATCTGTAATAATATGCCCGCGTCCTGCCTTAACCCTACTGAAAAAGACAGAGTACATCGCATCGAGTATGCCTCGTACTTTTTGCTTATCTTTTACAGTCCAATTTCGATATATATCGTTTGCAACAGATTTTTCTGGTGAATCTTTAGCAATTAATGTCACTGGGTTCACCCCAATTTTTTCGAGCAAATCTTGGAATGTCATGATGTTTGCAATTACACCAATTGAACCGGTGATCGTAGTTTCTTGTGCAATAATATGATCTGCACTGCATGAAATGTAGTAACCCCCAGAAGCAGCAACACCACCATAGCTAGCAATAATTGGGATATTTGCTTCTTTGATTTTTTGAATGTTGTGCCAGATTTCATCAGATGCGGTTACTCCACCGCCAGGAGAATCAACCCGAAGCACAACTGCTCGGAGATTTTTGTTTTCTAACAATTCTTTGACAGCTTGCCTTGCGTACTCTGCATTGGAGCCATCTATGACACCTGTAATTTCTAAAATTGCTATAGAGGAAGCATTTCCTTCTTGGGTTGTTTGTATTTGAACGAGCCCGCTATCTTCACTAGAGGCAGCGAATGCTGAGAATCCAGCGACTATTCCAACAAAGAAAACAATAAGAAAAATAAACATTGCTGCAAGGAAAGCAACAAATGTGCGGAAGCCTCCATTGGTTGCTACGACTTTTACAGTTGTGGGTGCATTTTCAGACATCTTTCAATCTCTCCTTTGTGTAATTCGTCCAGCATTGTACTCTCGTTTTTGGGGATCCTAGGTTTTACTGCGGAACTTCGTGTTTTCTAAGAACAATAGTTCCATCGTGCCCATGCAAGTACGTTTGGGTGAAAGAAACGTTAGGCGTGAGCGAAAAGGCGATTTTGAGGAGTTCAAGTGTGTTAAACCGAGAAGCGGGGCGTAAATCCTCAGTTGCAGGATCGCGCCAAGATTGATTTGAAAGAAAATTAAAAGCTACTCCAACATTGCATGCCTGAAAAGAATTGCTGATGAGTTCCATCGCTTCGTCTTGCGGCATCGCGTTGAGTGTTCCTGAAAACACAGCCCAATCATAATGAGAGAGTATTGAACGGTTTTTGAGAATATCTGTAACTTTGAAGGTAGCGTTTTTTATTGCACGTTCATTAGCCGTCAAAATCATTTCTTGTATTGCATCGATTCCAATAAATGATTTGAACTCGATTTTTTCTTGCTCTAAATACGCCGCAAAATCTCCAATGCCACAACCAACATCAAGAATGGAAGTATTCGTGAAATCTATTTCACGAGTAAACACTTCGAAACGAAGGACTTGCCCTTCTTTTGATCGCCAAAGTGTTGCTTCAAATGTACCACCATGTTTATCAACCGCATCTTGGTATGGTTGCAGGTAGTGAGGAGTTGTATGCTTCGAAGACATGTTAATGCCGTTGGCGTTGAAGCCGAGTGTGTACGGGCATGAGCAATTGAGAGATTGCATCAAAGAACCTATTTGTGAGACGTTCGTAATCACTAAAAAGTTTTTCTGTATCCGTTTCAATTGCACTGCCATCAAAATCAGAATCACAATCTTCGTCAGCAATCCACGCAGTAATTGTGTCCTGCTTGCACTCAGGGTGGAACTGAACTGCGTATGTGCTGATCCCTTTCATCCAAGCTTGAATATTACAACGTTCAGTTGTAGCAAGAACTATTGCGCCTTCGGGTAATTCAGTAACTTCCCAGCTGTGCCAGCACAACTGCGGACCAACCCATGGCTGTCCTGCTAGGAGAATATCTTCCCTTCCAGTTGGGGTAAGTGTTAGGTCATACCAGCCACGCTCCATTGAAGCGCTTTTGGAGACAGTGCCTCCGAGTGCTCTTGCAAGAAGCTGAGAGCCTAGGCAAATACCAAGTACCGGAATTTGCAAAGAGTCAGCTTCGCGGAGAAGAGACAGCTCCTGTTCTAGCCATTCCTCATTACAGTCTGGCGCTTGTGGACCACCGCAACTTATGACGCCATCAATTTCATCTAGATTTTCAGGTAATTGTTCGCCTAGATACACGCGTATTATTTGGAGTTTGTGCCCATCTTCCCGCAAGCGAGTTCCTAGACGTTCTGAGCCGGTGAGGTTGCTGTGTTCGATTATGAGTATTGGCATAGGGATATCTTAGGATGGAACAGGAGCGGGCGATTCTTTCCGATGAGTTTGCAAAATTTTTGAAGCGACGGCAGCAATCGAAACAGAGTCGATGCCTGCTTCTTCGAGTTGTTCTTTTCGTGAACCATGTCCAATCCAACGGTCTGGAAGACCAAGGGTAGTAATGAGGGTAGTGTCTAAGTTTCGTTTGTTAGCTTCTTCAATGACTGCTGTGCCGAAACCGCCAATAACACTATGGTCTTCTACAGTAATGATTGGAATTGATTGTGAAATAAGTGACTCAATAAGTTCGCCATCAACTGGTTTTGCAAATCGTGCGTCATAAACACTGATTGCATTGGAGTCAATTCGATCTGCAGATTCAAGAGCATTAATTGCGGGGGATCCGTAAGCTAGAATTGCTAACTTGGGGTTTTTAGATTGCAAAATGCAGTGTGCTTTTCCGATTGTGAAAGAGGGCGAGTCTGAAACGATGTTAGTTACACTATCTCGCGGGTAACGGATAGCGGAGAGACCGTCGTTGTATTCAAGCATGAATTGTAAACCGTGCTTGAGTGTTTGTTCATTGATAGCAGCTAGTAAGACAGCATTCGGTAGAACTCTCAGAATCGAAATGTCACAGAAGCCGTGATGCACTGCACCATCGCCACCAACTACGCCAGCACGATCAAGACAAAGGCGCACAGGCAAATCTTGCAATGCAACTTCCTGAAAA
Organism: Phycisphaerae bacterium; assembly: GCA_018657585.1. Taxonomy (GTDB): domain Bacteria; phylum Planctomycetota; class Phycisphaerae; order Phycisphaerales; family SM1A02. The sequence continues at coordinate 5,186 of JABHWX010000182.1, read as the reverse complement.
GCTTGGTCAAACGCTCTTTGTAGGAAAGTGGAATAGACCGCGAAGAATGGTTTGCAGCCAGTTTTTGCCAAGCCTGCAAGCATATCCATAGCATGTGATTCGCAGATACCCGTATCCCACGCTCGGTCAGGAAACAGAGCAAGCGCTTCTTTTGTGCCCGTTCCATCTGGCATTGCTGCAGTTGCAACCACTACTTTGTCGTCGCTCTTCATGATGTCAACTATGGCATCAGAGAAAGCAGTAGTAAAAGATCTGCCTGAAGGTTTTACAGTTACAGCACAATCTTTTACTTCAAACGGTTTTGATGAATGAAACTCAGTGGCGTTGCTTTCGGTGTATTCGAAACCCTTCCCTTTAATGGTATGCGTGTGAAGTAGGAGTGGCCGATCAACGTTCCGTACTTCGATGAGCATGTTGATTAATGAGGGTAAGTCGTGTCCATCAATTGGACCAATAGAGATAATGCCGAAGTGTTCAAACCACGAATCTTCAAAGATTGCATCTTTCAGCATTTCTGTCATGCGGTGCGACATATCTTCAAGAAGCGAACCCCCAGGCAAGCCCTTCATGACACTTTTTGCAGTGCGTTTCATAGAACGATATGTTGATCCAACGCGAAGGTGATCAAAATAATCTGCTATTGCACCTTGCGGGTTTGCGATACTCATACCATTGTCGTTAAGCACAATGAGCAATTGCCGTTTTAAAGTTCCTGCGTTGTTGAGTCCCTCCATGGCAACACCGTTTACTATGCTTGCATCGCCAACAAATGCTACAACCCTTCTACCTTCTGGGTTTGACTCTGGTTTATACGCTTCATTATTGATTGTATCTCCTCGTGCCATCCCAACTGCAGTTGATATCGCTGTACCTGCGTGTCCTACTGAAAAGAGATCGAATGGTGACTCGTCAGGTGATGGGAAGCCCGACATCCCACCTTTTTGCCTCAGATTATCGAGTAGGTGTTGGCGACCAGTTAATAATTTGTGTGGGTAGCATTGGTGTCCGACATCAAAGAGGAGCCGATCGCTCGAGAAATCGAAAACGTAATGTAGAGCAATCATCAACTCTACAACTCCTAAGTTTGGAGCTAAGTGCCCCCCAGATTTTTTTACTTGCTCACAAATGACATGGCGCATCTCTTGTGCCAATTGTGGCAAATCAGAAATAGGTAACTTGCGTAGGTCAGCAGGAGATTGAACTAAGGAGAGTAATTCGGGCTTCATAATAGGAATGAGGGATTTACGTATTGTACGCTTAACGAGTTCGGTGAGCCATCCAAAGATTGAATAACCGCAAGGTTTCTGCTTGTTTTCCTAGCGGAGCTAATGCTAGTTCAGCTTGAATTTTGAGTTGTTTTACTGCTTCAATGGATTCTTCAACACCGATTGTGCCTGGATACGTTGTTTTGCCAGCCGGAGCATCCTTCCCTGTTGCTTTTCCAACATGTTCTGAGGCTCCATATAAGTCAATTAAGTCATCAACAATTTGGAACATCAGCCCTGTAGCTTCGCCAAACGTAGCGATTGCCAATTGCGATTTTGCGGATGCACCTCCGCAAATACTTCCCATCACACATGCGCACGTAATTAAAGCACCCGTTTTATTCCGATGAATTTCTTGGAGCCCTTCTTCCTCTGAAAAATGCTTGGGGAGACCGCCAAGCGTATCGTAGACTTGACCGACGACCATTTTACGTGTGGCATACGCCAAAGAATTCATTAAACGTACTTGCTGCGAGTAGCCGTATTGCCCATCAGAAAGCACTTCAAATGCAAGCGGCAATAAGAGGTCGCCAGCAAGGACAGCCATTGCCTCTCCAGCATGGATGTGAAGCGTGGGTTTTCCTCTTCTCAAATCATCATCATCTATTGCAGGCAAATCGTCATGCACAAGGCTGAAGCAATGGATAAATTCTACGGCGACCGCAGCAGAAATAGCACTTTCTCTTGAGCCACCAACGGCTTCTGCGCAGAGGAGCGTAAGGGCTGGACGAACTCTCTTCCCCCCATTGACAACAGCATATTTTGCGGCTTCGTAGAGGTGAGGGGGCAGATCGAAAGAATTTAGTCGTTCTTCAAGCTTTGATTCGATCAGAGCGGCTGCTTCGTTCAGGGCAGTAGGGGGTATTTCAGCAGATGGCTTCATATCGCACAGATTGTACGCTCTAAACATACAATCCACGTATGCAAGATGAAGTAATGCAAGATCTATCAACATTAATTGACAAAGGCGGATACGTTATGATTCCGCTCCTCATTCTAAGTGTGATTAGTGTCACCCTTATTTTAGAGCGCTGCTGGTTCTGGCTGCTTGTAGGGGGGCGTGGGTCGATAGGGTATTTAGAAAAATTAAATGCTCTTCTGCGCCGAGGTGAATTTGATAAAGCAACCGAATTGGTCAAGCGAGACAAATCGCCGTACGGATTCGTTGCGAAAGCACTTTTGAGCGAGGGAACAAGTGATGCTGTTGCAATGGAGGCGGTGGAATCTCAGCGACCAAGAATTGACCGTTTCATGGTTGCACTCTCAACTATTATTACCGCAGCGCCGTTGCTTGGAATTCTAGGAACTGTTCTAGGAATCATTCAATCCTTCAGATTGCTTGGCGAGCAGTCTGTGCTGACGGATCCATCTGATGTTGCAGGTGGTATTGCCGCAGCATTGTTAACAACGGCATTGGGTTTGATTGTCGCTTTAATTACATTGTTCCCATACATGCTCTTTCGTGGATGGTCTTCGAGGTCAATTAGCAGATTGGAATCAGTTATTGCGGCAGCTCAGCAAGGAGGCGAAGAATGATTCCAATAGCAACTTTTCTATGCACGTTCGCTTTAGCGCAAGAACCTTCCACAGATACAAGTATGCAGGGCTGGACGAGAAAGACGGAAAGTGAAAACGTGGTCTCGCTTGAGATTGCATCAAGAAAATATATTGCCGAAGGCAAACCAGCTATTTGGCTTATTGGCGTTGTTCATATTGGCGATGCTTCGTACTATGAAGAAGTGTCTGATCTTCTTGATGAAATGGACATGGTTCTATATGAATCAGTTCGACCATCTGGGTCTCGTGCTCCCGCCGGAAACACAGAAGAAGAGCGGGTGAAATCGACAGCTTTATCCTTGGAGTTTGTTGCTGACACCACAAAGAAAGTTATCGAAGAAACAGGTAATTACCCAGATAATATCCTCGAAGTGTTTATTGAGACCTCAGTTCTCGATAGCCGCCTAGCATCGTGGGCTGAAGATGCTTCTGTGGATGCATGGGGCAGGCCATTTGCTTTGCAAGTAGATGAAGACAAGAATTCCCTCACGTTGTGGTCGTTTGGTTCTGACGGCAAGGTCGGCGGTGAAGGTAGTGCTGCAGATATGACAGCCTCTCGAACTATTGAGATTCGTGATGAAACCGAAATTATTTCTGAAGAGAAAGGAATGCAAGCCGAGATGGCAGACATCATGGGTCTGGAATTTCAACTTGAAGGTTTGAGTTATGAAAATCCAACTTGGTTTTGTAGCGACCTTACTATTGGCGAGGTAGAAGAAAAATTTATTGAACGTGGAGCAGACCCAGCAATATTAGGCACGATTACTGGTGAGGCATTTACTGCGAAAATCGCAAGTGGCATGATGAAAATTATTCCAATGTTAGATTTGCTTTTAGGTGGTGGAGTTCAGGATACAGCTCGTTTGCTCATGATAGAAATTTTAGCAATGCCAAACACTGCAGACATGATGAACGAACTTGACCCAGAACTGAACAATGTGATTATTGTTGATAGGAACTCAGAGGTTCTTAGCGATATTGCGTTTGCTATAGAAGAAGTAGAAGATGTGTCATCTATTGGCGTGCTTTATGGAGCGGGACACATGGACGACATGAGCAAACGTTTATGTGAGAAGTTCGAGTACTCGCCCGTTGAAGAACGTTGGTTTGCTTCAATGAGTGTTGATCCTAGCAAGTCATTGCTAAGTCAGAGCGATATGAAACGAATGCGATTTATGTTTGAGTACCAAATGCACAAAATGAAAAAGCTCGACAAAAAAACAGAAGACGCAAAAGATTAATCAACTGTGTGTGAAAACTTGTTAGCAGGAATATCGCCCACTCGAATTGCACTAGGAATCCATAACGATTGGTCTAGAAGTTGTTGAACCTCTAATGTTCTGCTAGAGCCGTCCGCAAAGCAGATTGCGGGGATACCGTTGTACCTTCCCAATGGAGCGTATGTATCAGAGAGAGCTTCAATTCTGTCTTCAGCAACTGGATTCCACTTTACAACTCTTGCAAGAACGCTTGGAATAGCCATGAATGTTCCTGGGGTATCGTCTTGTAATTCGCGGTGAATCCCTTCGGTTGCAAAGAATGTACTGCAGAAAACGATTTGTTTGTCGGCTCGTGGAATAGAAGATATATTCTTAGCTACAACATTCCTCCGTTCGCCATTGGTTAACGACACAGAGCTAAAGAGGGTTTCGATTCTATGGCTGTGACTGTCAACTTCTTTCCACCCACCGAGGTAAAAACCGTTGTACCCAAACGCAGGTTCCGTTGCGATGATGTCTGCATGCTCACGCAAATCGTTACTTGTCCAATCGGTCTCACGATAAGAGAGGATAGATTCCCAGTCGTAATCAAGATAGTCAAGAAGTCGGAATGTCCAAGGCCCTGCAAAGTTCGGTTCAGTTGGATTGAAAATAGGTGCTGGCGGAACAAGAGATTCATTAGGGAACGCCCATGCAAGATTATCTATTTCTTGTGCTTCTACACTGATGTATCCAGGGAGAATTTTATCAAGGTGGTCGCCAGAGTACATCGTCCACGCCTTCCCTACATGGCTTACTAGTGTAAGTTCTTTTACTTTTCGAGATCGGTTTTGCACACCGCGAAGTGCAGGAAGCAAAATGGCAACAAGCGTCCCAATGATAGCAATGACTATTATCATCTCGATAATCGTAAACGCTTTTTGAGTTGATGCGATCATTGGTGCTGACCCTCAACAGTGACATCGGAAGGGGGTGGAGCAATGGAAACGGTTTTGTCACCTAGCTTGGTTTCGCCTGCTCGTACTTTCTCTTGAAGGATTTTGCATTCGAGCAGAAGACGGTCAAGAATTTCATCTTCTGAAACGTTTGCAACTCGCTCGCCTTGTACGTAAATAATTCCACGCCTGTCGCCTGCAAAAACGGC
>JABHWX010000181.1 GCA_018657585.1 Phycisphaerae bacterium | reverse complement strand
GAGGAATATCAGAAGGGTCTTGAAATATTGTGGGATGCATTGAAACCAATCGAGGGTGTTACAGAAGAAATGCTTGACAGAATGGGTGTGCCAACTGGGTGGGAAGCAATATCGTGCCCCATCGTCAAGTTCGGTTGCGTTCCACACAATCGATAGACCTGACTGATCAGAAGGCTTTGGAATTATGTGAAAGTGCACATGAAAAACCGCCTGATGCGCCAACTTGCCATTGTTTTGCAGAATGTTGTATTCAGACACACCCGTCGCTTTGACAATTGCTTTTGATACTGTAACGAGCGCTTCACCGAGTGCGGCTCCGCACTCGGGTGTTAACTCATGCAGCGAGGAAACAGATTCCTTAGGAATAACAAGAGTGTGTCCGACACTAAGAGGCGCTACATCCAAGAATGCTAAAACATGTTCGTTTTCGTAGACGCGGTTGCATTGAATTTCGCCATCAATAATTTTTTCAAAGATTGTTTTCATGTTGATTGCTTTATCACCGCTTGCGCAGATGCAAGACGAGCTGTTGGGACTCTAAAAGGAGAACAACTTACATAATTTAACCCAACAGTGTTACAAAACTCTATCGAGATTGGATCACCACCATGCTCGCCACAAATTCCAATTTTCAATTTAGGATTTACTGATCGTCCTCCTTCGCAACCCATGGAAACAAGTTTTCCAACACCAGCAATATCAATTGTTTGGAACGGGTCACGTTCAAGAATTCCGCTTTCAATATAGTGTGGCAAAAACGAGTTAATGTCATCACGACTGTACCCGTAGGTCAGCTGAGTTAAATCATTTGTACCAAAACTAAAGAAGTCCGCAACCTCAGCAATATAATCTGCAACAATCGCTGCACGTGGAATTTCAATCATTGTTCCTATTGGAATATTGAGTTTCCCTTTGTATCGCTCTTTCTTAATTACTTGTTTGATAGTCCCTGCTGCCAACTCACGTAATTGCGCGAGCTCTTCGTGCGTCCCCACCAGTGGAATCATTATTTCAGGACGAGCATCTATTTTCTTTCGCTTGCATGCAATCATTGCTTCAACAATTGCTGTGACTTGCATGACAAGAATTTCTGGATACGTTACCGCTAGACGACACCCGCGGTGACCGAGCATCGGGTTCAACTCATGCAACTGCTCAACACGTCTTTTAACTTCTCCCGGTTTAATTCCTAACGAGTGTGCAACATCTCTTTGTCCAGCTGAGTCGTGGGGAAGGAACTCGTGAAGTGGTGGGTCAAGCAACCTGACCGTAACTGGCAAACCCTTCATCGCGGTAAAGATGCCAATAAAATCATCGCACTGGTAAGGCATTAACCTTGCAAGTGCTTCTTCTCGTTTTTCAAGAGTATGTGCGAGAATCATCTGCCGCATCGCAAGAATTCGATCGCCTTCAAAGAACATGTGTTCTGTTCTGGTTAAACCGATTCCTTCAGCACCAAAGGAGCGCGCTCGTTTTGCATCTTGAGGAGAATCTGCATTCGTTCGAACGTTCATACGGCGTCGCTGATCTGCCCATTTCATAATAGTATCAAAGTCGTTACTCAGTTTTGGTTCGTGCCGTTCAACTGCACCAAGCATTACTTCACCAGTTCCACCATCAATTGAAAGAATAGTTTTTTCATCGTACACCTTGCCACCAATCATAACTCGTTTACGCTTTGAGTCGATGTGCAACTCTGATACACCAGCAACACAACATTTGCCCCATCCACGTGCAACAACCGCGGCATGGCTTGTCATGCCACCAGTTGAAGTAAGAATCCCCACAGCATGTTGCATGCCATCAATATCTTCGGGTGATGTTTCTTTTCTAACGAGAATTACATCTTCACCCGCTTCGGCACGTACAACTGCATCGTTTGCAGAAAAAGCAAGTGAACCGGTTGCCGCTCCTGGAGAAGCGGGTAGACCCTTTGCTAACTTTGTAACCTGTTGCTTACTCTTTGTTGTAAAACTTGGGAGAAGAAGTTGCACGAGATCCCCTGCAGGTATTCGCAGAAGAGCTTCGTCCCGAGTAATGAGACGACTTTTTACCAAATCAACTGCAATTTTTACCGCTGCGGCAGCAGTACGTTTACCGTTCCTTGTTTGAAGCATCCAAAGTTTGCCGCGTTCAATAGTGAATTCAATATCTTGAATATCTCTGTAATGTTTTTCCAATACTTTTTTGTATCGTAAAATCTCATTGTAAATTGCGTTATTCCAACGTTTCAATTGCGAGAACGGTTTTGGTGTGCGAATGCCCGCAACAACATCTTCGCCCTGTGCATCAACCAAGAATTCGCCGAAGAATACATCCTTGCCAGTTGAAGGGTTACGCGTGAACCCTACACCTGTGCCAGAATCTTTACCCATGTTTCCAAACACCATTGCTTGGACATTCACGGCAGTGCCTTTCAATCCAAATATGCCTTCAATTTGTCTGTACGTAATTGCACGGCCTGCATTCCACGATTTAAACACTGCCTCAACAGCGTGCGAGAGTTGTTTGTAAGGATCTTGCGGGAATGCTGAACCAACTTTTCGTTTATACAGTTTTTTGTACCTGTCGCAAACTTCAGAAAGTCCTTTCGCACTCAATTCTGTATCAAGTTCGACACCATGTTTCTTTTTTACGATATCAAATTCGTGTTCAAAGTCTTCATGCTCCATACCCATAACAACATCGCCGAACATATTTATCAAACGTCGATATGCGTCCCAAGCAAATCGTGCATTACCGGTCAATTCAATCATGCCGTGTACTGCAGCATCTGTAAGCCCCAGATTGAGGACTGTATCCATCATGCCCGGCATGGAGATTGCTGCGCCGGAACGAACCGATACGAGAAGTGGATTTGTTTCCGAACCAAAAACTTTACCTGTTTCTTTTTCTACCCTACGTATCGCTTTGACTGTCGCTTCGCCAAGACCTTTTGGCATTCGAGAGCCCTGCTTATAGTACGCTTCGCACATTGTTGTCGGAATAGTAAAACCCGGAGGTACGGGGAGCCCGATTGATGTCATCTCAGCGAGATTTGCGCCTTTGCCGCCAAGAAGTTCCTTCTGAGTTGCATTACCCTCGGTTTTAGTAGCGCCCCAGCAATAGGTCATCTTTGGCGTACGTGTTTTCTTAGCTTTTTTTTTGCGTCGTGTAGCAGTTGCCATAGTAATTGCGTCTCCATAATTTTGCGCAGTAACGCGTATGATACCCGCCCCTGTACACTGCAACCACCCATGCTCCCAATCGATGCCCAACCTTTGCCAAACCTACATGCTTCACCGAGCGAGGTGGCGATGTCTTGGCCAAAAGATACACCCATGTTCGCACTCATTGGGAATTATGGTCACTCCCAATGGTCAAGATGGAG
>JABHWX010000180.1 GCA_018657585.1 Phycisphaerae bacterium | reverse complement strand
AGTACGCTTCCGCCATCTATCGATGGCGAAGCAGTTTGCGCTCCCATTGTTCCACTGCCAAATATTGTGTAATCTGGATAAGGATATTGTGGAGGTCCAACGCAGTTTGGACTTGCGATGACCTCGCATTCCTTGCAGGGCTCGCATTCACAAGTTTCTTCAGGGAAGAAAGTTCCAAAATATATGAACTCACATTTTTCGATGTTTGTATATACACAAGTCATTACGCCTTTTGCGTTTTCGTAACAACACGCACCGTATGACGGATCTACGCAAGTAATGTCATCGCAGGTGAAGTTGAGATAGAAGTTGCCTAAAAGTGCTGTGCAATCGTCAGAAGTCAACATATCACAATACCAAACACAGTCAATGGTGTAACAGCAAGCACCAGTTGGTTCAGTTTCACAAGGAATACACTCGCATGTTTCTCCTGGATACCAAGCGCCGATATTCATACCCATTAAATCAAGGCATGTGTTGTAATCAGTATTGTCTTGGCAAATATGAACAAGATCTTCGTCTAGATAACAGCAAGCGCCAAAATCATCATCTGGGCAGATGACTTGTTCGCAAGGCGTGTTCGGATAGAAGGTTCCGTTAAGGGCATCGCAATCTTCTTCAAATACCATGTTGCAATCCCAAACGCAATCAATCTGGTAACAACAAGCGCCTTCATCGTTAATAATTGGTGGGCAGTCTATTTGTGAGCAAGGGGTGTTGGCATACCAAGTTCCATTGTAAATAGACTTGCAATCTATAGATGAAACATTGTCAATGCAATGCCATCCAAGATCAGGGTCATCGTAACAACATGCGCCTTGATCGGAAATTGGTGGACAGTCTATTTGTGAGCAAGGGGTATTGGCGTACCAAGTGCCGAAGTACACATTGTCGCACTTAAATAAATCAGTCCAGATACAAGTCCAACCAAGATCTGCGTCTTCGTAGCAACATGCGCCCGGTCCGGTTGTAGGTGGGCAGTCAGTGACATTACTACACATTGTTCCTGCGTACCATGAGCCGTTGTAGATTGTTTGGCAATCGTTTTCGTATGTTCCATCGAGGCAAACCCAACCAAGGTCAGCATCTTCATAGCAACACGCACCAGTTGGCGGCTGTCCACAAGTAATTGTGGCACAGCTAGAACCAGATCCGTAGTAGATTCCACTGTACACGGTATGGCATTCTGTCTGTGTTACTTCAACGCAGTAGTCAACACCATTCGTATCAGTAACACAACATGCACCCATGACTTGTGGGTCGTCGCAATTCATGACATCAAGTTCTCCCATCCCATTTTTAAGTGGTCCAGGAATGTCAATAGGAATACTTGAAGTAATTCGAGTTGCAAGTGTATTGCCTGGGAATGGCAACCGTGTAATTCCATAGGTGCCGCCTCCAACTATCTGGTCGCAACTCGCCCAAGTGTGGGAGTCGTCGTCGGACCCTACGCCGCCAACGGAGTTTGCTGCGATGCCGTTTGTTAGTGCAGTTCCTAAACTCCAGTTTCGCCCTGAAGGGTTGTTGCCTATATATTCAAGTAATCTAGCACTGTGTCCCATGTCAAACATCCCGTAGTCACCATTGAAACCTCGTTCAGCAAGCAGCATGGATCCACTTTGCGTGAATGAAATATCGGTAACAGGGTTTGACATTGTTCCAATGAAGTAAGGAAGTACGATTTCAAGTTGTGGTGTTCCTGAAAGGAATCCACCTTGGTTAATATCTACCGACCAAATCGAGTTATTCGGGTTGGCAGGTGGAGCACCTGCAGTTGAAGGCCATGGGGTCGAATCTCTCGTTTGGTCTCGAAGCCAAACACTAAAGTAAAGTTTATTGCCCTGAGGGTTAGCAGCAACTGCAAAAAGTCGCTCTCCAAGGTTCGCGTACGAGCCATCGACAGTTTGGTTTGCGCCGAAGGGATCGAATATTTGAACAACGGTTCCAGTGGAATCAAGGAGATAAATTTTTCCGTCGTCTAAGTTTGTTGCATAGACTTGATCGGTTTGATTTGGCCCATTATTTTCAATATGAATGTTGCCAATGCCTGGACCAAGATTTGGAATACTTGCAAAGGTACTAATCTGACCATTCATTCCATCGATTCTGTAAATACCACCTGCACCAGCTGGTCCAATTACTCCTGCTGCACCAAAATCGTAATCTCCGTAGTTTCCAGGAGATGCTGCGACAAAAATATCTGGGTCTATGCTAGTTGCGTGCGCAAGACCGAAGATGGTTCCAAGATTTTTTGCGGTCCATGCATCAGGGCCTGCACCGAGGTTACTAAAAAGCGGTGGGCTCCAGAGTTGACCAGCAGTTGGCCATGGTGTTACACCAACTGGTGGTATACGAGAGTCTACAAGTGTAAGAACTGCGCCGTTTTCATCTGGCTCGTCGTTTCCGTTCAAGCCGCTAAAGTGCGTTGTTATCACTTCGCCACATTCAAGGGGCAACAGAGAGACTCCAGTAACTGGTGGGCAATCGATGTTTGCACATATCCCTCCGCTATACCAAGTTCCAGCATAGTAAATACAGTCGGATTCAATCATTGCATCGATACAAGTCCACCCAATGTCGGGGTCATCGTAACAACAGGCGCCATCTATGGACAAGATGTCGCAATCGAAAGTAGTGCATTGCGATCCATCGCCATTCCAAGTCCCACCTATTGCATCGCAGAAGTTTTGTGTAACATCTTGGCATGCCCATCCCTGCGCACTATTGACGCAACACGCCCCAGTATTTGCAGGAGTATTTCCAAAGGGAACTTCCATAACTTCCCATTCCACTTGTGGTTCCCCTCGGAGGAAAGAATCTTGATAACCAGCTAAATTTATTGTCCCAACTGGTGGATGGGGTGCGCCGTTTGAATCGTTTGTTGTGAATTGACCGAGTAGGACATTGTAGTTTGGTAGTCCACTAACGGCGACTCCATAGTTGAATGGATCATTCACAGGAGTGGACCACTCCGTGAATATCATTGCAAATCCAGTGTTAACTGGTGGTTCAAATGGGGCAAAGTCGACTGTGCTCGTTACAACGCTGTGTAGATCTTCTGAATCTGCGCCAATCGTCACCCAACTGTCGTAGACCATCTCTGGATCTACCGCCCATAAAGCAGGATTATTATGTTGAGCAAGTGGACCACAAAACCAGTTTTGATAAAACCCACTTGGAGCGTACACAAAACTGAATTGTGGAAACATATTCCCATGTACACTTGTGAGTTGATCGTTTGGATTATCAAATTCTGCGTACAATCTGTAGGTAGTGAATCCAGTACTTGGCGTACCGGTGCTTATTTGGACAAGATGCAAATCAACAAAGGTAGCGGGCGCTACACTTGTTGCCACGAGTAGGGCACACGTAACAATAAAAGAAAAAGATACTTTGGTGGTTGGTAATACCGACTTCGCTACATTATATATAGAAGCGAAAAAATTCAACTCACTAATAACTTTGTACATGTTAGCTCTCCTTCTCTTGAGCATTTCTCAATACTGTTATCGATAATAGAGACAAGGCTTGTCTGATGCAAGTTTAAGAAGACCTAATTAGGTTGTTATTTACTTGTCTAATATTGGTTTCTTGGCTGAAAAGTTACCTATAATCCCACTTTAAGGAGATTTAAACAAAATGCCAAAGTACAAAATTGCATGGATGCCAGGAGATGGCGTAGGAAACGACGTGATGGACGCAGCGAAAATCGTCCTTGACGCAATGGAATTTGATGCGGAATATGTTCCTGCTGATATCGGTTGGGAGTTTTGGTGCACAGAAGGTGACCCATTGCCACAGCGAACCATTGACATCTTAAAAGAAACTGATTGCGCACTCTTTGGTGCAATTACAAGTAAGCCAAGTGGTGAAGCGCACGAAGAACTAGCACCCGAACTTAAAGACAAAGATTTAGTTTACTTCAGCCCAATCGTGAAACTGCGACAACTCTTCAACTTGCATACGAACCTTCGTCCTTGTAAAGCATATCCTGGTAACCCATTGAACTATCGCGATGACATTGACCTTGTTGTCTTTAGAGAAAACACTGAAGGCATGTACGGAGGTGTTGAATTTTTTCCACTTCCTGAAAGTGTGTACGACGCGCTTTGTGAAAATCCAAAAATGAAAAAGTGGAAAGAAGTTGGCTTAGAAAATGTCGCCCTTTCAACAAGGATTATGTCTAAGGGTGGTTGCAAAAGTATCTGCACGCAAGCATTTGACTACGCGAAAACCCATGGTCGAAAATCTGTAACGCTTCTTGAAAAACCAAATGTGCTTCGCGAAACAGGCGGATTGATGACGCGCATTTTCCGTGATGTTGCAACGGGTTACGAAGGTGTTGAAGCGTGGGAAGCAAACATCGATGCAATCATGATGTGGCTTGTGAAAAATCCACAGGATTACGATGTGCTGGTTGCTGAAAATATGTTTGGTGATATTTCATCGGACTTGGCTGCTGGTTTAGTGGGCGGGCTTGGTTTTGCATCCGCTGCAAACATTGGCGACGAGTACGCTGTCTTTGAACCAACACATGGTTCAGCGCCAAAATACGCTGGCAAGCATGTAGTCAATCCTATTGCGATGTTGCTCACAGTAAAACTTATGTTTGACTGGCTTGGAGAAGATGAACATGCAAAGAACCTTGAAAATGCAGTCGCTGAAGTCATTGCTGAAGGCAAGGTTGGGACGTATGACGTAAAAGGCCGCGGAAATGGCGACTCAACGCTTGAAGTAGCACAAGAAGTAGCACGAAAAGTAAAAGCATTCGCAACTGCGTAAGGAAGAGATATAAACATGTCACATGACACAACAAAATCGAACAAAGATTTTATTAGTTACGACCTTGCAAATTGGGCTGCGAATTTAACGTACGAGAAGTTGAGTCCTGAAGCAATCCATTCGGCAAAACTTTTTTTATATGATTCTCTTGGTTGTGCTCTTGGCGGTTCCAAGCAACACGATGTTGAAATAACGCTCGATCACTTTAAAGATATGGGTGGTACAGGAACCTGTACAGTCTTTGGCTCTGGTTTTAAGACGGACCCAGTCACTGCCGCATTTTTGAATGCGCTTTGCATTCGCGCTATGGATTACAACGATATTTACTGGAAGGCAGATCCTTCACATCCAAGTGATATTATTCCTGCCCCACTTTCAATTTGTGAAATGAATGGGTTGACTGGCAAGGATTTAATTCTTGGTGACCTTCTTGAACTGAGGATGTGGTCCAACGCCACTTTAATTGGCAATTCTTACTTCTATGCCACTGCTTGGAATCCAAGTGGGAAGGTTGGT
>JABHWX010000179.1 GCA_018657585.1 Phycisphaerae bacterium | reverse complement strand
TACGCAACCCATAACAGCAACTTTGATTGGTACATCAATATCATCTTTAAGCTGGTTTCGAACGTCGTCAACTAATGAGAACAAGTCAACTTGAATTCGACCACAACTCGGGCAAGCAATGAGTTCCGGACCAATGCGGTTACGTAAGCCTAAGCAATTCAGTAATTCAACTCCATCTTCCACTTCGTACACTGGGTCGCTTGCATAACTAATACGGATGGTGTCACCAATTCCGTGAGAGAGAAGTGAACCTAGTGCGGAAATGGATCGGATGGTTCCGGTTTCTCTTGGGCCTGCGTGTGTAACTCCAAGATGCAGTGGGTAATCAAACCGCCTAGAAATTTCTTCATAGATATCAATCACAAGCCGAGCATCCATCAATTTTGCACTTAGGCAGATGTCATGAAAATCTCGTGCATCAAAAATTTCGATGTACTCTTCTAACTTGGCAACCATCATCGCTAGAAGGTGTCCTTGCTTTCGGTCGGAGAAAAAAGATGCAAGTTCTTCTTGGCGTTTTTGTTTGTCTTTACGTTCGACGATTGAGCCCTCGTTCACTCCTATACGGATAGGAATTCCTGCATCTTTGCAAGCATCGATGACGGTATTCACTTGGTCAAGATTTCCGATGTTTCCTGGGTTCAGTCGTATCTTATGGACACCCGCTTCAATTGCTTCAATTGCACGTTTAAAGTGAAAGTGAACATCGGCAACAATCGGTACACTAACTTGCGATAAAATTTCAGGAAGTGCTTCGGTGTCTTTTTTTTCTGGAACAGCAACACGAACGATATCAGCACCAGCGCTTGCAAGTTTGTTAATCTCAGCAACACAGGATTCAATCTCGTGTGTGTAACCAGAGGTCATTGACTGGACAGATACTGGAGCACCGCCACCCACAGGGATGTCTCCTACAAGTATTTGCCTAGTGTTACGATGCCTCATTTGTGTATTGTAGCATTCCGCATTCTGTGCATCGTGCGGGAACTCAGTGTTTCATTCATTGTGCCAAGCATAATTGAACAATCCATAACGCTGGGTAATGTTCTAAGATTGCATGAATGGTATATGCAGTCTATGCAAGAATGCATGCCAGGCACTGTGTTAATAGACTTCGAGTTCTACAACGCCGGCTTCCATAAGTAAGTCCTCAATCGGCGTGCCTTCAGGAATTGTCTTGCCGCCGAGTGTTTTTACAATAACTTGAGGGTTGGCTTCTTCATGGAGTTCAAGTGCTGCTTCAAGTTCTTTGCGAACGTCGTCATCGAGGGTCTTCCAACCCATACGCCCCTTGCATTTAGGGAAGGTAGAGCAACCGAGCCATGGTCCACGCTTACCATTTCGCAAGTTCATTGGACTCTCGCATTTTTCGCATTGCAAAGTTTCGATAAGAAGAGGCGGTGGCGTTGGGTATTTAATGCCACCTTTTTTATCAAGGTTCACTACAGTTTTAATATCAGGATAATTTACAGAAGCTAAAAATGGACCGAATCGACCAGTTCGTTTCTCCATCGCTGAACCATCTTCTGGGCATGTAACATCTACGCGTTCTGGTAAAAGTGGTTGACCCTTGCGATCAATAGGTGCTGCATATTTGCAGTCTGGATAACTTGCACATGTAAGGAAACGACCATTTTTTCCAAAGCGATACGCAGTTTTACTTCCGCATTCGGGGCACTTGTAGATAGCAGGTTGCATCTCCGCTTTTGCATGTGACATTTCTTCGTATGCAGTTTCAAGTCGTTTACTGAACCTGCCATAGAAATCATGAAGCATGGCAGTCCACTCGACATCGCCTGCAGCAATGTTGTCGAGTCGTTCTTCAAGGGATCGTGTGTAATCAACACCCATCAAGATTGGAAATGCTTCAATAAGTTTTTCTGTAACGACTTCACCTAAATCGGTAGGGTGAAATGAGCGGTCAATTTTTTCTACATAATTTCTATTTTGGATAACATCAATAATTGATGCGTAGGTTGAGGGCCGCCCAATTCCTTCTGATTCTAACTTTTTAATGAGAGAAGCTTCACTGTAACGGGATGGAGGTGAGGAGAACGATTGTTTTGGTGAGATGTCAAATGGATATAACTCATTTCCAACATCAAGTTTTGGAAGATTCTGCTCTGAGTCAGAATTTGGGACACCGCTGGCTTTGTAAAAGCCATCGAATGCGAGTGTACGACCTGCAACTTTAAATACTGCACCGGTTGGTTTATCATCACGTTCAAAGAAGAATTCAGTTCGGTGCCACTTTGCCGAAGTCATTTGGCATGCAACAAAACGCGACCATATAAGCCGATATAATTTTCGTTGGTCTTCATCGAGAGAGGCAGGAAGTGTGTCAGGATGACGACCAGCGTCGGTTGGGCGAACGGCTTCGTGGGCCTCTTGAGCTGATTCATTTGAAGAAGAATAAAATCTTGGTTTCTCGGGTAAATATTCTGGACCGTACTTGTTTCCAACGTACGTACGAACTTGGTTAATTGCATCCATCGAGAGATGTGTGGAGTCCGTACGCATGTATGTAATTAGACCAACTTGTCCCTCACCTTTTATGCGGACTCCTTCGTACAAAGCTTGCGCTGCACGCATTGTTCGTTTGGCGGCAAAACCTAACACTGTTGAGGCAGATGCTTGCAATGAGGATGTAATGAATGGCGCCGCTGGTCGAACGGAGCTGTCTTTTTGTGCAATATCTTTAACTTTGTACTGCACACCATCTGCAAGGTTATTGGTTAATTCAATGCGATGTTTTGCTGGACCTTTACCATTTTCATCTTCTTCAATGAGTATCTGTGGGTCAGAAAGTCCGACCGCTTCACCTACAGAGATGAGCTGGGTTTTGTGGTCGTCTAATCCACCTGTACAATCAGCTGGGCGGAATATTTTGAACGGTTTGCCATCAAGTTCAACGAGACCTCCTTCTATGGAGTGGTTCTCAGATAAGAAGGAGTTCATCATCTTACGAGTAGGGCCCTTTCCCTTTTCGTCCTTAGTATCAACGAAAGATTTCCAATCGTTGACAAGAGAATTGTTTTTACAATTATCAAGCGAGAATCGTCCAACAACACTCCAAGTTTCATCTGGGATGTGTGCTTCAATTTCTTTTTCGCGCTCAACAACAATACGAACAGCAACTGATTGAACTCGACCAGCGCTAAGCCCGCCCGCGACACGTTTCCAGAGTAGTGGAGAAACTTGGTACCCAACGATTCGATCAAGAATTCTGCGTGCTTGTTGTGCATTTACAAAGTCCATGTTGATTGGATGTGGATCTTTAAATGCTTCTTCAATTTGTTTTTTAGTAATTGCGTTAAAAATTACGCGCTTAGCATTTGAAGGATCAACATTCAGCAATTCGGCAAGATGCCATGAAATAGCTTCTCCTTCGCGGTCAAGGTCGCTTGCAAACCAAACATCTTTTGCAACCTTGGCAGCCTTCTTCAACTCTGAGACAAGAGTGCCTTTCCCTTTTAGTACGTCGTATGTTGGTTCGAAATCGTGTTCAAGATCAACACCAGGTACTGGCTGTTTTTGCCCTTTGGGTGACCGAGCTGGAAGATCGCGAACATGCCCAACTGAGGAGGTTACTGCGTAGTCATCACCAAGATATCTATTGATTGTACGTGCTTTGGCAGGGGATTCGACAATTACAAGGTGCTTCCCAGTGGCATCTGGCACAGCCTGTTTCTTCTTTGTCGTCTTCTTTTTTGAAGCTTTCTTTTTTGTCTTCTTTTTTGCCAAAATATGTCTTTCAAGTTTGTCCTAAGTAGGTCGTGTACGCGTTTCCCATCGGCACTCTGCGAAGGTCATCATGCACAATGGGAGAGCATTAGAACGACTTTTTTCAGTTCGTCAAGTCCAAACATCTATATACGCAATCAATAAATATACGTAAGTGCTTGTATTGCAGCGTGTTGTATACCTTTTTCATTCATGTCAATAAAATGGGCTGTGGGAAGGATTTGGAACCTCCTAAGCCAAGTCCTTTGCTGTTTGGCATATCGCCTTGTCAGAATTTTGATTCGCTCCTTTGCCTCTTCGAGGGTACATTCGCTTCGGAAATAAGCAAGGAGTTGTTTGTACCCAAGAGCTTCAGATGCCTGTATTCCAAGAGAAAATTGGAGTGCTTGTACTTCTTCGAGGAGCCCTTCATCAAACATCGAACGAACCCGAGTATTTATACGCCTATTGATAGTTTTTACTGGCCATGAGAGCCCTATCATTAATGCGTCCTCTCTTGGCATTGGCTTTCCCCACTGTGCCTGTAGAGAAGAAAGGGGCATTCCGGTTGCTTCGCAGACTTCCACTGCTCGTACGAGACGTCTTTTATCATTCAGATGAATTCGTTGAGCTGCATCGGGGTCGAGTTTATGAAGCCGAGATTGAAGTTCAATATTCGGCAAAGCGTTAAGTTCATCCCGCTTTTCTTGGTCGCATTCAGGTCCATCAAACATTCCAAAAAGCAGTGATTGTACGTATAAATTTGTTCCACCGACCACGATTGGCCATTTTCCCCTTGCACGAATATCATCAATTACAGTGTTTGCCCTTGATAACCAAGTCTCCACAGTAAATCCGTCATCTTTTGGATCTGCGATATCAATGAGGTGATGCCTCGCTTGCTGTTGTTCGTCCTGCGTTGGCTTAGCAGTTCCAATATCCATCCCCTTATAGACTTGCATAGAGTCGGCAATGATGCATTCGCCACCTCCCTCAAGGCGATTGGCGAGTTCAATGGAAAGGCTGGTCTTCCCACCAGCAGTTGGTCCAAGAATTAGAATAATCGGTCGCATCTCTTTTATTTTAAGAGCATAAGATACCGAGCATGAAACAAACAATTGATAAAATTGATGTTCAGGGTAAAAGAGTGTTGATGCGAGTGGACTTTAATGTACCAATGAGGGACGGAATTATTACTGATGACCGTCGAATCCAACTGTCATTGCCTAGCATCAAGAGTGTGGTGGATCGTGGGGGTTCGCTTACTTTACTTAGCCATTTAGGTCGCCCATCAGGTCGTGGTTTTGAATCAGAGTATAGCCTTGTTCCTGTAGCAACTCGTCTGAGCGAATTACTGGGAGTGCCAGTGAGTTGTTCTGAAGATGATCAAACATCGCAAATTATTCTTCGCGAAAATCTACGGTTTCATACGACCGAAAAGTCTGGTGATAGTTCTTTTGCAAAATCGTTAATTGCAGGAGCAGATATTTATTGCAACGATGCTTTTGGAACTGCCCATCGAAACCACGCATCGATGGTTGCTGTGCCAGAAGCAATGGAAGGGAAACCGCGAGTCGCTGGATTGTTACTTTCGAAGGAACTTCAATACCTAGATCATGCAATTGCGAATGCAGAGCACCCATTTGTAGCAGTACTTGGTGGAGCAAAAGTTTCAGACAAGATGAGTGCCATTGCAGATTTACTTGGCAAGGTTGATGCTATTTTGATTGGTGGAGCAATGGCGTATACTTTTTTGGTTTCACAAGGTAAAAAGGTAGGAAGCAGTTTGGTTGAATCTGATCGGGTAGAAGATGCTAAGGAGATGCTTCTACTTGCAAGTGAAAGTACAACGGACGTCCTTTTGCCAAGCGATCATGTTTGCGGTCAAAATATAAAAGAAGACACATCAACCCAAATTATTGAACCCCCAATTCCTGAAGGTTGGATGGGTTTGGATATTGGTTCAGAGACTGTGGCAACATATTCAGACATTCTTCGGAATGCGAAGACTATTGTGTGGAATGGACCTATGGGCGTTTTTGAAATGAATCCCTTTGACAGGGGAACCAAGCAGATTGCACTTGCAATTGCTGAGGCGACAGAGCAGGGGGCGGTTTCAATTGTGGGCGGCGGTGATACTGCAGCGGCCGTTTCGCTTTTTGGAGTTGATGCTCAAATGACCCATATTTCAACAGGAGGGGGTGCAAGCCTACAAATGCTTGAAGGAAAGGCATTTTCTAGTGTTACTTTACTTGATGATGCCGTATGATTGACATCCGAACAGAAACGATCCACGTAAGGAGTGAATAACCAATGCGATTACGAATATTACTTTCAGCTTTTGTACTTTCCATTACCTTTGGCAGCATTGCTTCAGCGCAACGCAGTCGGGGCTTAGAAGTGGGCTCACCTGCTCCAGGGCTTGACGTCGAGTGGGTAAAAGGAAGTTTTAACCTTAACGGTGAGAACGTTTACATCGTAGAGTTCTGGGCTACGTGGTGTGCGCCTTGCAGGAAATCAATCCCGCATCTAACAAAATTGCAAGAAGAGTTCGGTGAAGATGGACTTACTGTAATTGGAATTTCTATTGATCAAGATCCAGATTTAGTCGAACCCTTTGTAAATCGACAGGGGATGAAAATGGATTACACAGTGGGTGTAGATAATC
>JABHWX010000178.1 GCA_018657585.1 Phycisphaerae bacterium | reverse complement strand
TAAATTAACAACATGTTCCCATGCAAGCGAAAAGCTACAATTGTCAGTTGCTTCATTCTTACACACTCTTGCAATGCGGTTGGCAACACAGACGGAAAAGCTTACGGCCAAAAGACCGCACGCATTATTGCAAGCAAGGCAACGGATATTACTCACACTGCAATCTTCTTTATCTGCTACTACAACAAGATTCCTATCACATCGGGCGAACATTTTTGAGGGACTTCGTTCTCGGCTAGACTCAATAGGTCCAATGAAAGTGCTCAATCGGGGGTACACGCTGACCCAAGATTCCTCTGGAAAAGTAGTTCGATCAGTGAAAGATGTGAAAGAAGGGACACAAATTCGGACGGTTCTTCCTGACGGAACCATTGAGTCCGAGGTAAAGTGCGTACATGAGTGACTCTAAAATAAAGAAACCAGAGAGTATGACCTTCGAAGAAGCGGTTGGTGAGCTTGACGAAATTGTAAAACGAATTGATGCAGGTGAAGCCGACCTTGAAACAATGATGAAAGAGCATAAGCGTGGGCAATTGCTTGTTGTCAGATGTAAAGAATTACTCGACTCTGCTGAAAAACAAATTCAGAAAATGGATGCAAACGATCTACCGTAACTTCAAGTAGGGAAAGGACTCCCGTACCCTTGTTTCTAGCAATGCCAGATAACACAGACAACCTTCTGCTTATAGCATCGTTGTACGAACATATTCCTCCAGCAGTTTTTGTGTTTGTATTAGGCGCATGTGTCGGTAGTTTTTTAAATGTTGTAATCTATCGTTTACCAAATAATATGAGGCTATTGGTTCCTCCAAGTAGTTGCCCTTCGTGCAAACATCGTCTTCGTTTTTTTAGAGAGAACATTCCAATTCTAGGTTGGGTTGCAATCCGCGGAAAGTGCCGCTATTGCAAGGCGCCGGTTTCAATTGAATATCCCGTCATCGAAATGATAACGGCACTGTTGTTTCTTACTTGTTACGCATTGTGTTATTGGGTTCCAATGTCGACTCCATTTCTTGGTGAAATTTTTGGGTCATGGTGGCATGACAATGGAGTCATTCGTACGCTTCCAATGTTCCTTTCGTTATTGACTTTAGTTGCAGGTTTACTTGCGATGACAGTTATTGACGCACGTACATTTACTATTCCTATTCAAATACCAGTTTTTATGACGATTGTTGCTTTTGTTGCAGCTATCGTTCAGCCTCATCTGAATATGCGACATGTTCCAGAACAATTGTGGCCATATCCACTTATTAGTTGGACTTGGGCTGGCGCTGCTTTTGGCGGCATGATTGGGGTGTTTATTTCTACCGTTTTGTTAAAACTTGGTTTGTTCAAATACAGTTTTGCAGATTACGAAGAATATATCAAAGGTGATGAAATACTTGCGGTGTACCCACACGCGCGTCGCGAGATGATGAAAGAGTTGTTGTTTGTTATCCCAATTCTGGTAGGTTTCATCATTGGATGGATGGCATTTTACGAATCTGGTGTACCAGCACTTGCAGTACAAGGAATTGCTGGGAGTGTTCTCGGTTACCTTGTGGGAGGTGCATTTGTTTGGGGGATTCGAATTTTTGGCAGCCTTGCCTTTGGAAAAGAAGCGATGGGTTTAGGCGATGTTCACCTGTTAGCAGGAGTTGGTGCGGTTGTAGGTTGGTGGGACCCTATCCTGATTTTCTTCATTGCACCCTTCAGTGGCATCCTTTGGGCGGGTTTTTCTGTCTTATTTGAGAAGATGGGTAAGCAATGCAAGGAAATTCCCTACGGTCCACACCTTGCAGTGGCTACATTGGTGGTTGTATTTGCCAGCCCAGTCGTGCATAGGTTCTGGGCAGTGGCAATGCCGGGAGTCCAAATGCCCACGGCTGAAAAATTGCAGTCAATTCATGTGGGGGTCGATTTGACTTATGGGGAAAAACAAGGTTTAATGCCTATAACACCACACGTCGTTGGATACGACAAGGTGAAACAGGATGTTTCGCTGGTATGTGGAAACAAGTCCTCTGACATGGAGAAAGGGCACGCATGATGCGAACAAAAATAATGACAGTACTCGCGGGTTTGGTAGTTGGTTTTTCAATGGTAGGTTGTAATAGCAACTTGCAAACTGAAAACGATTTACTCAAAAAAGAAAATGAAGAGTTGCGAGCGCAATATAAAGAAGCGTCTGGCGCATTGCAGTCTGCGGATGATGATCTTCGCAGAGCAACCGACAATTTGCGATCGCAAGAAGAAATTAGCGCAGACCTTCAAACAGAACTTGATACTCGTCCAGAAACTATTTCTGTCTTTGAAAACATTAATGGCGTTGACGTTTCATTGCGAGATAAAGATTTAGCACTTACTGTTGCAAGTGATTTGCTTTTTAATTCTGGTAGCGCAACGTTAAAGAAAAGCGCAAAATCAACATTGGGTCATGTTGCTACAGCATTAAACTCGACGTATCCAAATCAATCTATTGTGATTATGGGATACACAGATACAGACAAAATTACAAAAAGTAACTTTAAGAGTAACTGGCACCTTGCGTTTGATCGTGCTTGGTCAGTACGAGATTATTTGGTTTCAAAGGGTGTGAGTCAAAACCGCATCTCAATTGAAAGTTGGGGACCCACAAAGCCACTCGCTACAAAATCTGCAAGCAGGCGAGTCGACATCGTTGTAGTCGACGAATAATTTACAAAATTCCTAAAAAGACGGTGAGCAGACCAATTCTGCTCACCGTCTTTTTTATGCCTGGCACTGTGCCAGACATAGGAAAGGCAGGGTGATGCGGAATTTCGTTTGTTGGTAACATGCGCATCTATGGGAATTCACGATAGAGAATACGCAAGGCCTAGCGGTCAACGGTTCGGTGGGGGCATGCATCAACACAAAAAAATTACCGTAACTACTTGGCTGATTATTAGTTGCGTAGGCATCTTTGTCATCGGTGGTTTTCTGCCAAAATCACCCGTTCCGATTACTCGCACGATACACCAGGAAAACACGTCTTCAAAGTTAACTGAAGGATCTACCCAGATACGGTATTCACCTATTCAGAACCACGATTCGAGAGTTCAATTGTACAATTTTGAGGAGTACGTTGATGGGACACTTGTGAGTACTGGTCAAGCGTTGAATATGAACTCGATGGAGCAGTTATTACATTTCTCGACAAATACGGCTGTTTACGGTATTCATTATTGGCGATTTATTGGGTTCCAATTTTTGCACGCTAGTCCTATGCACCTTATATTTAATATGATTGGTCTCTTCTTTTTTGGTCCTATGGTGGAGCGGTATTTGGGTGGAAAAAGATACCTAGCTTTTTACTTGCTTTGTGGCATTTTTGGTGCAGTTCTGTATTTGATACTGAACCTTGGAGGTTTTGTAATCAAAGATGTATTCGAGATTACTGCAAAGGTGCCTGGGTTATTAATTACGGATACCTTAACGCCCTTAGTTGGTGCTTCGGCTGGTGTGTTTGGAATTTTGCTTGCTGGAGCATTCTTAGCACCTAATGTGCGTGTGCTTGTGTTCTTTATTATTCCAATGCGACTCTCAACAATGGCGTACGTACTCGTTGGGTTGGCACTAGTCACCGTCATCTTCGGAGG